>JACNGQ010000265.1 GCA_014384025.1 Planctomycetota bacterium
GCCTCTTTTAGAGGCCAGTCCTCAAGCCTCCACCTTTGGTGGAGGTGGTTGACTAATTAAAACATCCTGAATTACAGTTTTGTCTACTGTACTTCTATGAGGTAACAAAATATGATCGTGTTATTGAAATCACTCGCTACTCCTATTGTCTGGGTCTTAGTTCTTATGACCCTTGGTTTGATACTCATCATCCGGCCGACGAAGAAGCTACGATTCAAACTTGGAAAGTGTGCGTTGTTTCTGGGGATATGTATCCTATTTCTTTTAAGCATTGAACCAGTGTCGAACTTACTCATTTATTGCTTAGAGTGTCAGTATAAGCTACCTTCCGACGAGGTTCTTTCTGATTTGGATATGGTGGTTATTCTGGGTGGAGGTATGAATATTTCAGGTGGCTTACGGGAGCATGCTGAAGCGAGGGGACTTACCTATGCAAGAGTGTTTAATGGTGTCAGAATCTTTAAGCAAAGTGGCGCAAGGACATTAGTTTTATGTGGGGGGTCCGCCGTAGTTACGAAGGAACTGGCACGCGAATTGGGCGTAGAGGAAAACAAAATCATTACTGATACAATATCAGATAGTACAATGGAACATACCATTGAGCTTGCCAAATTACTTCCTCCAGCAGAACAGAGGCGAATTGGTCTTGTGACTTCAGCATTACATATGCTGCGTTCTGAAAAGACGTTTAAGAAACAGTTTCCCAATGATATTATTGTGCCTATTCCCGTAAACTATATTTATTCTCCGGAATGGTATTTTCCGAGACATTGGATTCCATCTGCCAAAACTTTATTAAATAGTAATTACGCTATCCATGAATGGATTGGGATAGTTTACTATTCAATCAGATATTAATCTTAGGACGATATTCTCGAAAAAATAAATTCAATTTCTAAAGGTTGACCGCTGAATGCTGAAGCTTGACAATTATTTCGATATTAAGTGGCTGGTCCTTGCAGTTACTTTTGCCGTGTTTGTTCTCATACTTACCCATGTTCCGCAGGAGTTCATACCCTCTCAATTACATAAAAGCGGTCTCGATAAACTCCAGCATGTTGTTGCGTATGGAATAATTACATTTCTATTCATTCTTTCACTTAAGAATTCACCCTCCATGCTCTCGTCTTTGCTCATTTTCTTTACTCTTTTAGCTATCGGTATGGCTGATGAGATTACACTACCTCTCGTGAACCGACAGGCAAGTTATGCTGACTTAGCAGCCGATGCTATCGGCCTTGTAACGGTCTTATTGTTTTCGGCGGTATGTAAATATCGATTTCGAAACACGAAAAAACGAATATCGAGGCCAGACAAACCATAACTGATATTCACATGTTGGAAAGTTATTCCTTGGAAAGTATATGACGTTTTGAATGCTCAGCTGGCTATAACCTTCGAACCACAAGTCCTGATGTTCTCGGTTTGGGATCTGCCGGGCAGCTTTTGCTAAGTATTTTTTGGACAAAAATATATCACTTCAGCAAACGATCATAAATCACCTTCAAATAAAGGCTATGGGGCATTTTTGTGTCAGTTCCACGTGGGAATGCTTAGAGCGAGAGCCCTTAACGAATGCCACAAATAAGTCGGTATCCGCATCGGTACTATGTGGAGTACCATCGTTGTGGTGTGGCTAACATCTTTATATTTACCGAGCCATTAGGCGGCTAGGTTTCCATACGGAAGGATGGACAACCTGAATTTTCGGGCAATGGCCTTAGCTGCTTGGTCGATGTCGGGGCTAAGCTGCCCTCCAAGTGCAGGATTAGTGTTTGGAAAATCAAAAATACCACGTCCGATTAGGCGAATTACGCCATCTTTAACCATTCGGGAGAGAATTTGCCCGATAGAACCGGATTAGACAATGTCCTGAAAATCTTTACGGGTAAAAACGTATCCCGGTCCTGCATCAGTTATTCTTTTTTCTATCTGCTCTCTAATCTTATTCATAAAGCACCTCAATTATCTGTCATAAATAATATACTACTTTTTGTGACATCTTCAATAGATATCCCTGTCATTACTGAAAATAACATCAGCAGTTGAATAGAGCCTTAGGCAAAGATTTATTCTTTGATAATTTTTTAACGTTTTGAATTCTCAACCAGCTGTGTGACCTGCGAATCACAAGGAGTCTGTAATCGCTTGATCCGTTCACTGGTCGCAAGGAATAATTCTTTAACGAAAAGAGGCGAGGATGCTCTGAGAATCAATTTTGTCCGAGAATTTTAGCTGAAATCAGTTAAAAACTGGCGATGAATTTTGTAATCCAATGAAAAGAAAAGTTCAAATTGGCGGCTAAATCGTGTATAAGAAGTATTCCAGCTAATTATTTTTATGAGTATTAATTGCATGTTTTAAATTGATTTGCTATAATAGTTCCAGTAAAAGATGATATATCCAAAGGAAGCAATTACGAGGCAGTTGCAATGAAATTGAAAGTTATAATTCACGAAGCAGAAGAAGGCGGCTATTGGGCGGAAGTCCCCGCAATTCCCG
>JACNGQ010000258.1 GCA_014384025.1 Planctomycetota bacterium
ACGTGCTCAGCAGAACGTGACATGCGTGAGTTACCTTTGTTCTCGGCTTGAAAAGCGCTATCAGCACTCCGGCTATTTCAGCCGGGATAACAATATACCAACCCTCAATAAAACCTATGTGTGCTTCTTCGACGAATCCTTCATGTTCGTGGTCATCTCCATGTGAATGGCCTTCGATACGCATCCCTAAAACCACCTCGCCGACATAAGGTATCAGTGAATCGCTCAGGGTTCCAATTGCCAGTGAGCCAATGAAACCTACCAACAAAACAGTAATGATTTTTTTTCTTTTGGTGTGAAGCTGAAACATCGAGGCGATTACAATTGCACTCAAAAAAACATGCCCCGGATGGAAAACATAAAATATCTTTTCACTCGTATCGTGCTCAAGGTTCTTAAAAAGCAGCATACATGCAATGCCTGTAAAAGCCCCGAACAAAGTAAATGGTGCGTGGCTCTTCAGTTCTTTTACAATAATTACAAGTTTTTTTCCGGGTTGCATCCGAATACCTCAAAATTGCCGATTGTCAAAAATAGCTTCTACATCAAAAGAACATTTTATACATATTACGCCTGAAATGCAACTAAGTTGCAAATATTTTTAGAAAATTTTATTGTTTGCCTTTTAAGTTACCTCTTTTAACATATACTTAGCTCTGTTCCTTTGAATAAAGGTCATTTGGATTATTCAACTGATATGGAAAAAAATTAATATACCTTTCTATTGCGTTCAGCTCTTCTGGTGTCTATAATAAATGCTTTTTATCGATAGCTCATATTATGAGTTTCTTTTTTTCTTGAAAAAGCAGGTAAAGCCTATGAGTAATCTAACTTCGGTAACTGGAAAAAATAAAATAGGTAGAGGTTGGCTCCGCCGGAATATTCCAAAGGCGGTTATCATTCTCATTGCAATAGCTGTACTGACCGTGATAGCAAAACTGCCGCAGCGAAAACAGGACACTCCTCCTGCTGAAGCGCCGCCGGTGAACGTTACGGTCATGCCCGTAATTGCTCAATCGCAGCTTGCCGATACATTCAACCTGCCGGCGGTAATTGAACCGAACCGAGTTGTAATAGTATCTGCCGAGGTCGAAGGCCGCATCGAGCGGATACTTCTCAAAGAAGGTGACTCTGTGAAATCAGGTGACTTGCTCATCCAGATTAACGCAGACCTGATAAGACCCCTGTTTGAGATAGCACAGGAGCAGGTCAAACGCGACCAGATCGAGTTCGAGCGCATGGATAATCTCGTAAAAGATAACGCCACGCCCCAGCGTGACCTCGATGATGCCCGCACAAAGTTGAACATCAGTAAAGCAAACCTCAATGAAGTTTCCGCCAGATTGGAACGCACAAGTATATACTCACCAACGGCCGGACAACTCAACGATATCATCGTTGAAGAAGGAGAATACGTTCAGGTCGGCGCCCCAGTGGCCGAGGTCGTGGATAACGATACGATTAAGGTCCTGGTTGATGTGCCCGAACGCGACATTTCATTCTTCTCAGTCGGACAAACGGTGGAGGTTTTTGTGAATGTCAAGGGCAACGACACCTCAATGGCCGGGAAAATCTCCTTCATCAGCGAGCTGGCGGATTTACAAACCCGCTCCACAAGAATGGAAATCTCTCTTGACAACAAGAAACGACTTCTTCGAAGCGGTCAAATCGTCCTCGTTCGCCTAACAAGACAAATTATCGAGGATGCTATCATGATACCCCTACTGGCGGTCATTCCGATGGAGGACAGCAAGACAGTCTATGTCGTCAATTCCGACCAGGCCCACCGCCGCCAGGTAGAAATCGGAGTCATAAAGGGCGACGATGTCCTTGTTAAAAGTGGTCTGAAGCCCGGTGACAGACTGATAATCGCAGGACATCGTTTCGTCGCGCCAGGACAGAAGGTAAACGTTGTGTCAGAGAAAAAGTAGCCGCTATGATAATTACCGACCTTGCAATCAAAAACCGCACGACAGTTGCCGTCCTGGGCCTGATTATTGTCCTGCTCGGTGGCTACAGCTATCTTTCATTGCCGCGTGAGGCGTTCCCGGACATCCCAATCCCATATATTATGGTCACCACGACTTATGAAGGTGTCTCACCAGAAGACATCGAAACATCCATAACCATGAAGATTGAAAAGGAGCTGAACGGAATCCGGGGTACCAAGGAAATCCGTTCCAACAGCGCTGAGGGCCTTTCGTTGATTAGTGTGGAATTTAATCCGGACGTAAAAACAGAAGTAGCCCTGCAGCGAGTACGCGACCGCGTGGAAATAGCTAAAGCCGAACTCCCTCTGGATGCAGAAGAACCTCTGATTCAGGAAATAAATTTTGCTGAATTTCCCATAATGACCATCAGTATCTCCGGTGACGTATCTCCTTACCAGTTCAAAGAGATTGCAGATGACTTGCAGGACACCCTTGAGGCAGTACCCGGTGTTCTAAAGGTGAATGTGCTTGGCGCTCTGGAACCCGAAATCAGGCTGGAGTTCGATCCCGACCGGCTGGCTATGTATAACCTGATGATTCCGGAAATTCTGGCTCTCATACCTTCAGAAAACGTTAATATCTCCGCAGGAGGTCTTGAGACTCAGGGCACGAAGTTCAATGTTAGAATTCCAGCCGAGCTTGTTACAGCCGAAGAGGTCGATCACCTGCTCCTGACCGTGCGTAACGGCAAGCCTATCTATCTCTCGGATGTCGCAACCGTCACCGATGCTTTCAAAGACCGTACAAGTTTTTCACGCCTTAACGAAGCTGAAAATGTTACCTTGACTGTTCAGAAGCGTGTTGGGGCCAACGTAGTCCATATCTCCGATTACGTCCGTGCCGTTGTTGACCAGGCACAAAAACAGATTCCCGGTGCAGTAAAGTTCGACATCACCTTCGATATGTCCAAGATGATTCGAAATATAGTAGCTGACCTGGAAAATAATATTCTGTCTGCTCTGATTTTAGTAACGGCCGTGCTTTTAGTATTCTTAGGGTGGAGACCGAGTACAATCGTGGCCATGATCATCCCACTTAGCATGCTTATTACGTCCTTTCTGATCCAGATGCTTGGTTACACTCTGAACATGATTGTGCTTTTTAGCATGATGCTGGTCTTGGGTATGCTCGTGGATAATGCGATTGTAATCGTGGAAAATATCTTTCGACACCTGCAGCTCGGATATGGCCGAACTGAAGCTGCGATCCTCGGCGCGCGTGAAGTTGCCTGGCCGGTCATCACTTCCACGTTTACGACTGTATGTGCTTTTCTTCCCTTGATGTTCTGGCCGGGCATTATGGGCGACTTTATGAAGTATCTGCCGATCACCTTGTCCCTGGGCTTGCTGTCCTCGCTCTTTGCAGGGCTCGTGTTCAATCCGACTATCTGCTCTGTATGGGCCGGTCGTGTGGCACCACAGCAAAAGACGGAGAATTGGTTTGTAAGTGGGTACCGGAGGATTCAACTAGCCGGCCTGGAAAATCCGGGACTGACTTTATTCCTGGCTTTGTGTCTCCTGGTCGGCCTGACAATTCTTTACGGCAAAATTGGTAAGGGAACCGAATTTTTCCCGGAAGGTGACCCGGATCGCGCTATAATTGACGTGCGTGTCCCACAGGGCACTAATATCCACGAAACAGACCGTATCGTGCGGATAATCGAACAGCGCATCAGGCCCTACAAACCGTATCTCGAGCATGTCATCGCGAATGTAGGTGCATCTGGAGGGGGGGGCATGGTAGCCAGCGCCGGCGGTCCCCACCTGGCCAACATTACATTGGTTTTTTATGACTTTGCCGAGCGCGAGCGTCCTTCGAATGAAATCATTGCGGAGATCCGAAAGGATATTGACGACATCTCCGGTGCGGAAATTAAGATCGAAGGTGAGGAAGGTGGTCCACCAACCGGTGCCCCAGTCGAGGTGCGTCTGATAGGAGAGGACTTTAAGACTCTCGAACGTCTCAATAGCCAGCTATACCAGTCGATCGCAAATGTGCCTAACATCGTCAACCTGCGCAGTGATTTGGAGGCTACTCGTCCGGAATTGGCCTTTACCGTCAATCGCCGCGTCGCCATGCTGCTCGGCGTTAACACAGCTACTGTAGGCAACTTCCTCAAGATGGCTGTCTTTGGTACCAAGGTGGGAACCTACCGTCAGTTCAACGACGAGTACGACATCACGGTACGCCTTCCCCTTGCCCGCCGTCTCAATATCGACGACATGTACGGCCTGCACATTCCCAATGTATCCGGAAAAGCTGTGCCGCTCAGTTCGCTTGGCAGCTTCGAGTATCGTGGTGGATTCGGTACCATAAACCGCGTCGATCAGAAACGTGTCGTCACCCTCACTGCTGACGCCGAAGGCCGGCTCAGTTCCGAAGTGCTCAGTGACGTCCAGAAAAAGCTCTCCGAGCTCGAACTGCCGGCCGGCTACGAAATTCGCTACGCCGGAGAAAAGGAAACCGAGGACGAATCGCGTGCCTTCCTGGGAAAGGCCTTTGGCATTGCTCTGCTGCTGGTTGTTCTGGTTCTTGTCATCCAGTTTAACTCGCTTATGGTGCCGCTCATCATAATGACAACGGTAATCCTCTCCCTCATTGGCGCGCTGACTGGATTACTAATCTGCGGCTTGCCCTTTGGTATTATTATGACAGGTATCGGAGTCATCTCACTGGCGGGCGTTGTCGTGAACAACGCCATTGTGCTGCTCGCCTATACCCGGCAATTGCAGCAGCGAGGGATGGACCTCCTTTCCGCTGCGGCAGAGGCCGGAGTTACGCGCCTGCGGCCGGTACTCCTAACCGCCACAACTACAATTATTGGCCTCATCCCCATGGCCATTGGTATCTCGTATGATTTCCATACTTTTACCTGGGCCACCAAGAGCGAGTCCAGTCAGTGGTGGCGTAACATGGCAGTTGTCGTTATATTCGGTCTTGGCTTTGCTACTATCCTGACCCTTGTAGTGGCTCCCTCGCTCTACGTTATGCTTAGTCGTCTCTCTCTTCGGCTGGGATTCAAAGGATTCGGCGATGTCCATCCGGATGACAAACCAGAGACATCCGTTAATTGATTTTAGCAACACCTTCCCCATGGCAAGTATGAATTTAAGCTCTAAAAAGCATTGCGGATTTCACTTCAGACGGGTAAATTAGAATATCTGTTGAAAGAATTTGGGCAACCGCGGAATATTATATTCTGTAACGATAGTTTTCTCTGTAAAGGAGCAGGCAATGAAGAAGATTGTTGGTTTGCTGTGTTTGACGGTTCTAATATTAAGTGTCTCCTGCAGGGACACATCAGAACCATCAAAACCGCTCATCGGTATTACCAGCGTTTATAAGATAGATGAGCAGAACAATTCCTTTTCAACTTCGGTGAATTTTGCTTATATACAGGCAGTGACTGATAATGGCGGTATCCCGCTGGTTCTGCCGGCCATATCTGACGAAGAAAATATGCAGCAATATGTCAGGCATCTGGATGGCCTGGTGCTGATAGGAGGCGATGATATCCCCCCTTCCGCCTATAATGAGCAGCCCCATGAAACCGTCAAAGTACTGCCCACACAGCGTTACAAGTTTGAAAGAAAGTTGATATCTTTGTGGTTGAGCAGCGGCAAACCACTGCTCGGGGTTTGTCTCGGTATGCAGTTCACAAATGTTGTTTCGGGTGGCTCGCTCATTCAGGACATCCCTTCTCAGGTAGGTACAAAGGTAAAGCACCGCGAATATCATCAGGTAAAGATTGACCCTGCCAGTTCTCTTGCGAAAATACTTGAAGCTACTGAGGCATCTGTTTACTCGAACCATCACCAGGCGGTCAAGGACGTAGGGAAGAATTTGAAAGTTATAGCTCATAGCGAAGATGGTGTTGTTGAGGCTATGGAAAGGGTCAATGGGGGATTCGGCTTGTTCGTCCAGTGGCATCCGGAACAGACCAACGATACAGAGCACCGAAATGCGATTTATGGTGCCCTGATAAAAGCTTGTAATGTACGAAAATAATATTTTCCATAATAAAGACAGGTAAGACAAAAGTGAAGATTATTGAAACAACCTCGGGTCTTAAGGAATTAACGAAATTAGAAAAAGGCTGCGTATTGACTATAGGTAATTTCGACGGTGTTCACCTCGGCCATCAGGAAATAATCAGCCTTGCGCGAAAACTCGCAGGCCAAAGGAACTCTGAACTTGTTCTGATGACTTTTGAGCCCCATCCTGTGGCTATCTTAAATCCGGAAAAAGTGCCCGGTGTATTAACACCAATGATATTGAAAAAACATTTGCTTACCCAATTAGGTGTGGATTGCATGATAATTCTGGAAAGCAGCTATAGGATTTTGAACCTCTCACCGGAGAGCTTTGTAGATGAGTTTCTTATTAAATCATTTAAACCGGCGGTTGTGGTTGAGGGGGAAGATTTTAATTTCGGTTACGGCAGAAGCGGTAACGTCCGGATACTTAAAGAACTGGGAGAGAAATTTGGTTTCGAACTTATTATTGTCTCCGGCAAAGAGATTAAACTTGTTGACGAGCAAAATACCAGAGTCTCCAGCACTTTGATTCGCCATTTGCTTCATAAGGGTAATGTTACGGGTGCAGCACAAGCTCTGGGCAGATATTATCGCTTGTCCGGCCGAACCACCCCGGGTAAGGGAAAAGGACGACAGTTAGGATTTCCTACCGCAAATATTGAACCGGTAAACCGGATTATACCTGCTGAGGGTGTCTATGCCGGCTTTGTGGAAATAGCCGATACTGAAGAACAACTTTGCCGGAGTAAAAGCAAAATCCCCGCCGCATTTAGTATAGGAAGAGCTAAAACTTTCATCTCCGACCACCCCCTGCTTGTTGAAGCTCACATCCTCGATAAGGACACAGGAGATTTATACGACAAATACCTCGCTATGGATTTCGTTCGCTTCATCAGACACCAGCAGAAATTCGATTCACCAGAGCAGCTCTCCATCCAAATTGCGAAAGACTGCCAATGTGCAAAAGAAATCTTAGCCACAAATGAATAAGGAATATGCTAATTTTGTGTGGGATTTACGGAATATTGCATTACAATGAAAACAGAAGACTAAACAAGAATAATCGTTAATTTTGTCAAAGGATTAGCATGATCAGCAGCGACGATTTCAAAAAAGGAATTTAGCTTCACTGACAAATAATCAAAACCGTGAAACAAACAAATTGTGCAAAAACATTGAGACAAACATCCTGGCTATAATATGTGCTGTCCTGAAACTATCTGTTTATTAAGAGTGGTGAAAAGATAATATGAAATTGCCTCCGTCAGTACCTGAATACTTCAAAGACGAGGAAAAAATCGTCGAGTGGCTATCGGAGCTAACCAATAAAACGCCAATATCGGTACGCTCTCGTCTGCAAAAAGAACGCGACAATCCCGGTATAAACGTATCCGATGCCATGCTCCAATACGGCCTTGAACCTCATATATGGACTGACAAACTGACTGAGTTTTATTCCCAAACCGACGCCTTCCTTTATGAGCTTATCGTATGGAACCTTAACAAACGCAAGCGGCGAATGCGCAGGCGAATAGGAAAATACCTTTATAAAAGTCTCGGACAAAATCTCGATATTTTAACTGTTGGCGATGGCTTGGGCGTAGATTCGATATATCTAACCAGAGCTGGTCACCATGTAACATATATCGAAACTTCTGCTTATGCACAGGCATTTGCAAAAAAACTCTTCGCCGATTGTGCACAGGATATAAACATCCTGGATGACCCAAATCAGATACCGAAAAACTCATATGACGTTGTTATATGCCTTGATGTACTTGAGCATGTCCCTGATCCACCTGAATTCGTCAAAACCATGACCACCTATCTTAAACCTAATGGGCACTTCATCGTTCATGCACCTTTTTTTCAAATCCATCCCAACACTAAAACTCACCTGAAATCAAATCGCAAATACAGCGGCAGCCTGAGACTCTATGAAAAGTGTGGCCTGAAACTTGTAGATGGTGAACCGACTTGGAGCCCAATAGCTTTTAAAAAAATATCCGGCCGAAAAAATGGCTATCCCTCTTTTGAACCAAAGCTCCTGGCACTAAGATTTGCCGGACTGTATCTTGCGTTAGGACGATTTACAATCTTACCTTTCCTCTGGGTCAATTCCTATCAACGAAAAGGCCGGCGATGGTTCAATGAGTCATAAATCCAGGTTTATTATTAGACAACTTTGAAACTTTACGCTACATTACCAGCGTCAGAAGATGCCTTAATTCAAAATAGTTACAACGAGGTATAAAGAGTATTACAAGGATTTTTCAATGGTAACAAATGACGATTTCCAAAAAGCAGTTGATTTAATTAATAATTCCGGCAATATTCTGCTAACGGCGCATACCAAGCCGGATGGTGATGCCTGCGGCTGTATTGTGGCAATTTCAAATGTCCTGGAAAATATGGGTAAAAATTTTCGTGCGATCATGCTCTCGCAAATGCCTGATTGGTATGATTTTTTGTTTGCTCAAAAACCTCCCATCCTCGGCGAAGATATCAACCTCAATCAATTGACCGATGGAAAATTCGGCGAATTTGATTTGATTATAATTGTCGATACGAACAGCCTCAGCCAGTTGCCAAAATTTGACAAATACTTAAAGCAAAACGATAAACCCGTCCTGATAATTGACCATCACGCGACCGCCGACGGTCTCGGAAATGTGGAGCTGGTTGATTCGAGTGCGGCCGCAACGGGTTTGATTGTTTATGATTTAATAAAGTATGCCGGCTGGCGGATAACTGAAACAATTGCAGAGGCCCTCTTTGTAACAGTGGCTACAGACACCGGATGGTTTCAGTTCAGTAATACCGACAGCAGAGTTCACCGGGCCTGTTCCGAACTGATTGACGCTGGAGCAAAACCAATTGAAATATATCACAATTTGTACCAGAATTTCTCATACGCTCGCTTCAAGCTTACTGTCGCCATGCTCAATACGCTCCAGTTGCATCTTGACGGGCGCTTCGCTACCCAGCAAATATCGCTGAAGGATTTCGAACAGACCGGGGCCACACACAAGGACACGGAGAATTTAATCAATGATTGCCGACGGATAAGCACAGTTGAGACAGCGGCCTTGTTGGTGGAATTGGAGGATGGGCGAATCAGGTGTTCCCTGCGAAGCACGGGTGGCATTGATGTCAGTGAAATCGCGGCTAAGTTCGGCGGAGGAGGCCATAAAATGGCGGCCGGCACTTTTCTGCCCGGCCCGCTGGAAAAGGCAAAAGAGATCATTCTCAAAGAAGTGACCGAAAAAATCAAATCCTTAAGCTGTAAATAAATTTTATTTCGGAGCAATGTACTGTGGAACCTTGCCTGCTTCGTTTTTGCGAAACGCCTCTTTCAGAATAGCCCGTCCCTCTTCGCTGTTGGCTTCAATCCATTCTTTGTCTTTTGTCCTTCGGATTAATCTGCCTGTTGTAAAGGTTTCCGCACCGCTGACTCTCAAATCCATAGGCCCGATACTGCTCTTATCTACGTTGGGATCGATCGTTTCCAGAAACCCGATAAAAGTATCTGTCGTATTTGGGTCGTCGCTGTAAGTAAAGACGTACGCCCTGACTCCAGCCGGGGCTCCATTGGCAAGCGGACCCGAAGGCGCCTCAATCGGGGGCAACTGCCCGCTTTTTACAATGAAAAGATTTTGATGCTTCAGGTCATAGAACCATTGCTTTTCGGAAGTATCGACTTGCTCGATCTTTTTCGGCAGTGTAAGAAATACTAAAAATCCTATCACACCAACCACCAGGAGCACACTCAAACTGATAATTAATATGGGGCTCCGGCTAAGCCAGTCCCGTATGGCCAATCGTTCCCAGCATCCTTTAATTTCGTATTTCAGATATCCAAAATCAGGCATCTTAAAATCCATCCGGAAATTCTATAAAAATCCCTAAAAGAATAAGACTATTGTAAGGTCGTCTTACAAAATATACAAATAATTTCAACAGACATCTCTAAAAACGCGTTTTTTATCAATTATCAAGTATTCAAAAAAAGGAATATGAAAAGAATAAGTGTATTCGAAGATTTTGATGTGTTCGTGCGTATATATATGAATACGAGTGTTGCTAAGATAGGATTAATTAGCTAAATGGTGCAAAAAGCTCGCTTCAGATGATTGCCTCCAAAATGGTTTGTGTAATATGTGGATAAGCTGTATAATTTGGCTTTGGATTCTAAAGAGGCAATCTCTTTTAAATGCGGAGTCTTCGCTTGGTCTGATATGACTGAAGAAATAGAGAATAGTAAAAACATAAATTTCAACAGACTTCGTGCTCTGGCAATTATTCTCATATCTCTTTCTTTTACGATAATACCTTCATTCGTCTCTAAGATGTTCTATAATGAGCATGGTATTTGCGAGAATCTTTTTTTGACCGAGCTTGTTTTTCCGAGTCTGTCTTTAATTTTTATGTTACTGGCTGTTATTCTACTAAAAAAGACTCACATAGCGGAAACTCTGGATTTCATCTGGTATCGTTGGGAACGTTCAGAAATAGTAAAAGCCATTTTACTGATTATAACTATACCGATAATTTATAGTATAACCGCTGTTTTGGTGCAAATGTTAGGTTTACAGTTTCAACGGGAATTCAAGTATTATTCGGGCCAACAAAGTTTAGCTTTTTTTGTGTCTTTAACTGTTTTGACCGCGATCTTATTTCCGGTTATTGAGGAGATTTTCTGGCGAGGCAGTATCCAGGTTGTCTTCGAACGTATTATCGGTAAGTTTCCGGCCTTACTGGGACAGGCTGTCCTGTTTGCTGCTATTCATTTTAGACCGTTGGGGGGATTCATCCAAGTATTTGTGTTAGGACTTTTAGCTGGTTTCTGGCGCTGGCGACGCAGAACACTTCTACCCATTATCATTGCTCACATTGCGATCAATTCCCTTTGGTGTGCAGTACGCTGGCGGGATTGGATTGACTGTACAAGAATAAAAATTACGAACGATTATTTGGCGGAGTATAAAGAATTCGTAGGAGCAGATAAACTTGATCCTAATGATAATGCACGTTACTTTTATGAAAAAACGCGCCAATCGGTAGTAAACGTACCTCCGGAATGGTCTAAAGTAAAGGATATTTGGCCTGCCCACTGGTTACCGGAACAGAAGGTAGCAATATCTTCTTGGCTCTTAGATAATGAGAAGGCTGTATACTATATTTCCCAGGGTTCTCAGAAGCCTTATTACTGGCCTGAATTTAAGGGCAGCATTTTGATGGCTGCCATGCCCGATATTGCTTGGGTCAGACATGCTGCTTTCACTCTTTATATACAATCACAAATTAATGCTGCTGATGGAAATATTGAGAGAGCTTGTTCAGAACTTATTACATGCCTGCGATTTACCGACCACTTTGCAGGTCGAAAGCCGTCAATCAGTCAAATCGTTTCTTTCTATATGAGGGCAACAGTAATGAATGGAGTACGCATGATTCTTTCGAATGTGGATGTACTACCTCCAATGCTGGAGCAGCTTCAGAAAGCAATTGAGCAGTCTCTGACTGGTGGTACCTATTTTTCAGATTTTACTGTAGAGAAATTCTTGTTACTTGATTTTATCCAAAATTCATTCACGTACGATGGTAATGGAGGGGGATATATAACTGAGATTTCATTACGAACTCCGGGTTCCCTTCAGTTTTTGCCAAAATTTACCGAGTCGAAAAAAAAAGCTTTACTTAAACTGGATAGACGCGGAACAACGAACTCGGTCAACTTATTATCTAGTCATCTTGCCCTCGCCGCCAAAATGACTGCTTGGCGATATCAGAACGACTCTAACCTTAAAAAACAATTGGAATTAATTACACAACAAAATGCTTTCATTTCAGTATTTTGGCCCTCTTATAATACATGGCGGATTCAACTCCCAAGTGCAACTGAGTCAAATCCTGTTTTGTTATCCAGTTA
>JACNGQ010000144.1 GCA_014384025.1 Planctomycetota bacterium
AACTATGAGAACTGGAGTAGCCATTCAAACCTCCAACTACAATTGGGACAACGTCCATAACATTCCCATTTCCCAACAGGATTAGCTGAAATTAGTTGACAATTCGCAATGGATTTTCTAATCTAATAATAACGACAGCTTTGGTACGCTGTTAAATCGCGTAAAGGGAAAATATCAACTACGGGAGGATGTGTTTCCGTGGAAAAATACAGCCGTAAATTAGCAGCATCTTTGGCATTGGCCGTTGCTTTTGTCGTCATCTCACCATTGTCTGCAATATCTGCTGAAGACAACCCTGATATTAGAAGCAGCCAGATTGAAGCCGATTGGCTTCATCAGGAAGAGCTTCGTAAGACCAGCAAGGTGTCCGCAGACGGGAAGGTCACTCCCGAACAAGATGCGAGTGGTGCCTGCGACGGCGTCAAGAATGGCAAATGGGGATTTCACACTGAAAACGAAAACAAGCCCTGGTGGCAGATTGACTTGGGCAAGAGCATGGCGATGGATCGCCTCATGTTATATAACCGCTGCGATCTTGCCGAGAGAACATCAAGAATAATTGTCCTTCTTTCCACCGATGAGAGAAACTTCGAACAGGTATATCAGCACGATGGCACGACCTTCTTAGGGTACACGGATAAAAAACCTTTAGTGATTAAGCTTCAAAACGCTCAGGCTCGCTACGTTCGACTTCAACTGCCCCAAAAGAGCTATTTCCATCTGGACGAGGTGGAAATCTACGCTCCTCGTTCAAACAATAACATTGCTCTTGGTAAACTGGCGACCCAAAGCAGTGTCAGCCAGTGGTCAAAAAATCACTTCCAAAAACAGCCGCACTATTCCCTGCAAATTGATGAAGTGGTGCAGCGTGGTCTTAAGCTCGCAGAGAGTTTATATCAGCTCGGTGTCGATACCGCAGGACAGACAAGAATCTTAAAATCTATTACAGAAAAAACCAGTAACCTTCAATTGGATGCGCCCGAAAATATTCAACGCACTTTATATATTCAGGCCCGCCGAGTCGTTCGTGAAATGGCTTTTAACAATCCCTTGTTGGATTTTGATACGATTTTGTTCGTCAAGCGTGCACCCGGAACCCTGCCTCACATGTCAGACCAGTACTACGGCTGGTGGTCACGTCCAGGCGGAGGTATTTACCTGCTTCAAAATTTCAAGAGCGATAAACCTCGTTTGCGATGCCTGACAGAAAGCTGGCCCGCCGGAAGTTTCCTGCGACCGGAGCTTTCATATGACGGCACAAAGGTCCTCTTTGCCTATTGTCGATACTATCCGCACGTAGCCGGGATGGAGAAAGTGGATAAGGATAAGCTCCCTGAAGATGCCTTTTATCATATATTTGAGATGAGCATCGACGGAACAGATACCAGGCAGCTAACGTACGGCCGGTATGATGATTTTGATGCGAGATACCTGCCGGCTGAAACACGACGCCCGGCTCAGTCAAATCACGACATCGTTTTTCTATCGACACGAAAAGGCCAGTTTGTCCAGTGCTCCATGGCCGGTTCCGCCTCGACCAACCAGGCCACACTGCCCGACAGCTATGTACGTTGTGGAGGTGACAATAAACGCCCCTGCGCCGTTTTTACTTTGCACGCAATGGATTCTAACGGCAAAAACCTGCGGCCCGTCTCCGCATTTGAAAATTTCGAGTGGACACCATCGGTGGCCCACGATGGCAACATTATTTACGCCCGGTGGGATTATATCGACCGTTTCAATGGTCACTTCATGAGCTTGTGGTCAACGAACCAGCATGGCTCGAATCCGCAGCTTGTTTATGGCAACTTCACTGAGAAACCGCAGTGCATCTTTGAGGCACGGGCAATCCCGAATTCGCACAAGCTTATCTTCACAGCCGCTGCTCATCACTCCATTGAGGGCGGGGCGCTTGCTTTGCTGGACCGCTCACGAGGCACAGAAGGAACCGGCCCCATAACTCGCCTTACTCCCGATGTGTGTTTTCCCGAGGCCGAGGGCTGGTCACCAACATACTATGCAAATCCTTATCCACTTTCGGAGCAGTTCTATCTCGTCGCCTGGAGCGACCGCCCCCTGCCCCCGCATCGCGGAAGCAGTCAGGTCACAGGCTCCCAAAACCCTGTCAATGCCCTTGGCTTATATCTCTACGATTCATTCGGCAACCTTGAGCTGCTTTATCGGGATCCGGAAATATCGAGTATGTACCCGATTCCTCTACGCAGGCGAGAAAAGCCGTCAATACATCCCGATACAGTTGACTGGGAGGGCACACAGGAAGGATGTTTTATAGTTCTGGATGTCTATAAGGGCCTCCGACACCAATCTCAAGAGAGCAGCACCGTCAGGCAGGGCTCCATTAAACAGTTGCGCATAATCGGCGTACCGCCGAAAACACAGCCGCACATGAACACTCCGAGCCTGGGCGTTTCAAAGGAAGACCCCGGTAAATTCGTTCTTGGAACGGTTCCAGTTGAGAAGGATGGTTCGGCCTATTTCCGAGTACCGTCAGGAATACCTGTTTTTTTCCAGGCCCTCGACCAAAACGGTTTGGCCGTACAAACCATGCGTTCTTTAACTTATGTTCAACCGGGACAGACGCTTTCCTGCATCGGCTGCCATGAATCTCGTCAGTTGGTCCCACCGGTAGCAGCTCAACCGTTAGCCGTACAACACAAGCCTTCGAAAATCACTCCCGGCCCGACAGGTTCATGGCCCCTTCGCTTCGACCGCCTCGTACAGCCCGTACTTGATAAATCCTGTGTATCCTGCCACCAGCCAAACAGTTCCAACGAAATAGCAGCTCGCCTTGACCTCAGCCCCCCCATGTCCTATGAAAACCTGCTCTCGTTCGCAAACAAAGACCTCGAAAAGCTGGCCTTTGAAAAAGACAGGTCCATAATTGGTCAATGCACAGCCGCTCAGAGCAAGCTGCTCGAGGCACTTACAAACGGTAAGAGTCACGAGGATTTGAAGCTTAACGACGATGATTTTAATCGCCTTGTTACCTGGATGGATGTATATGCGCAAAGACTCGGATCTTTCAGCGAACACCAGGAAGAGCAATTACGAGAGCTTCGTCAGAGAATGATGCCTTTATTAGCTGAGTAAATTCAGATTTAATCCACTATAAACATTGCAATAAGGCCAATAACATCTGCTCATTAGAAAGCATATATCTTCTATTACCCAAACAATTACGAGATAAAAAATAAGAAATGCAAAACAAATTACGGGGCAAGGAAAAAGTCCGTCTCACATGAGGGCACTTCACAGCCTTGATATACGTCAGTGTCCTGGAGCGTATATATATCATCTTCGGAAAAACCAATAAAGCGGGTTTTTAGAAATTTTATATGGCCGTCTCCGAATAAAACATTCTGCCCGCGGCGGTTGTGATTGATGCTGTTAAGAGTCAACAGCGTTCTGGTTAATTGCAGTCGAAACTGTTTGGAAAAATCTTCCGGCAGGTTCTCGAACAGCGGATTCATATCTGCCATTATAACCTTCCGGCACAGCAGTTTGCCGTTTGATGTTCTTCTGCAGTTTATTTGGAAACTGTAAGTTACATATCTTCTGCTGGGAAAATCTTTTAATCTTTTGATTTGTGAATCGGTAAGTTTCAGAGGCACATCGCCTTTACAAGCAGGGCATACAAAGTTCTCTACGTCAACATAGTCACCTTTCGACAAGAGATATACATTACGAGTATTGGAATGATTCTCCCCCCCCTGGTCTCCCAGCTTCCACCATGGCGCACCAGCTATAGATGCAACAGCAGGCGTTTGATCATCATAGTCGGAGATGTAATTGCGTAAACCCTGAAATACACTGCCCATTTGCATTTGGCAACGCTGCCGCAAGGATCTTAGATGGAGGGATTTCAGCGTAGGTACAAGAACCCCAATGCTAAAAATAATCAATGCCGCTACTGCTGCCTTTTGGCTCATATTACGCCAGGCGCCAATCTTGATAGTAACTTTTTTAGTCTGCTCGGTTGCAAGCAATTCTCGTAGTTGCTGCTGGCCGGATTCTATATGATTCTGAACGCGCGAAATGGTATTCACTACCAGCTCATCAGGACAGCTTTCAGGCTCTAAGCTGCCAAGCGGTTCAATTGCAGCTCTAAGCTTTTGTTGAATTTCGGCGGCTTCTTGGTTGGATGAGATTAACGACTCAGCGTCGTCAGTCTCTTTCTGTGATGTCAGGCCTATGCAATAATTAAACAATAATTCTTTCTGCTCGTTGTTCAGCGGATTCATTAACTTTCTTTGCTCCCAACTGATGTTTTCCACTCTTTTGCAAAACGACCTACTGCAGTATGCAACCTGCTCTTTACAGTTCCGATAGGTATACTCAAAATCTCGGCCATTTGTTTGTAAGAAAATCCGTTAAAATATGCAAAAATTAATATTTCTCGGAGGTTTTCCGGCATATCCGATATAATTTCTCTAACACGCAGTGAGGTTTCATCGTTTTGGAGCTGCTCGTAAGGCATTGTTCTGTCAGAAGTAACCGAATTTAACATATCATCAAATGACATGTCCTCAGAATCCGTCATAGTACCGATCGGGATGGCGTTTTTTCGCTGCCATTTGCGAAGTGCATCCTTGGCCTTATTGGCCGCTATGGTAAATAACCACGGACGCAATGGCCGGTCGGTATCGAAGCTATCTCTGCTGGTAAATAACTGTAAAAAAGTTTCCTGAAAAACGTCTTCAACAAGTTCTCGACGGTTCAAAAACATGCGCAGAAAGGCATAAAGACCGTTTTTATAACGGTTTACGATTTCACGAAATGCAGCCTCATCGCCCTCTGTATATCGGGTAAGAAGCTCCCCATCAGTCAATTTTGTTAAATCTTTGGCCATACTTCCAACATAAAAAGAATCTTCACAACAATACTATTGTAAGCGACTAGCAGCTAAATTAAAATCTTAATCACAAGGATTTTACATCTATGGATTTTGATAAAATTTCCCAGCCAAATGGCAATATATACAAGTATAATGTTTCTTTATATTTCAATTGCAGCGGTTTATATCGGACGCAGGCTATGGTTCGGGATGTTTTTTACTTGACTAAAAAGCAATTAATTTATATAAATAAAGGTGGTTTGTTGCCCGTAAAGTCCGGCATCTGTGTTTTTTTATCTCCCTGTGGGTGTAATATTTGATTTTTCAACGAATAGAGGAGGAGTGAGTATGTGGAGCATAGAGTTATAGCAGAAACTTTGTACTGCTCCGAAAATATTTTTACATTTCGATTAACAACATATTTTTTTAGGAGAATTATTACATCCAGAGAATTGTTTTGGGATTTCTGTTATATTATTTTCATCTACTAATTTACTTTAGGAACAAAAAAACTTTATTTGGAGGAAAGAATCATGTTGGAGAAAAAATTTGTAAGAGCCTTACTCTGTCTGATGGTAGTAGTCGGTTGTTCAGCTACTATAGCTACGGGGGAAAATATCCTGTTTATAGTCAATGATCCGACTGAAGCCACATTCCAAAATGATGGTTTGATAAAAGATTTACTTGAAAGCCTCGGACATACTGTAACGTATTTTGATGATGATGAAGACGAAGCAGCCACTGAGGCTGCCGCTGCTGCCGCGGATTTGGTCTATATTTCCGAATCGGTCGGCTCCAGTGCAATCTATGAAGAAATCACAGAAATTGAAACTCCCATTATCGTCGGCGAGCCTTACGCCTGGGATGAAATGGGCATGACACGTGGCGGTGGTGGAACTTCCGATGTGGCAACTACAGATATAACGATTGTCAGTCCCGGACATCCTATGGCCGCAGGTCTTAGCGGAATCGTAACCGTTCTGACTGATATCACAGGCTCAGAAGGCACGGCCCAGTTTGCCATGGGCGATGCAGGAGATGAGGCCACCGTTATTGCAACGGTCACCTTGGCTGACGGCCTGACTTATGATGCTATTATTGTTTACGATAAAGGAGCAAAGCTGGCTGTGCCGCCGACAGATGGCAGCGAACAGATAGCAGCCGATATACGCATCGGTATGTTCTTTCACTATTACGCACAAGATGTATTGAATGAAAATGGTTTTGCACTGATTGAAGCGGCCGTTAGATATGTCTTCGGCGTGAAACCTCAGGCCAGAAATCCTGAACCGAGGGATGGCGAATTCTATCCCGATGTTTGGGCCACCCTTGGCTGGAAGCCGGGAGATTTAGCTGTTTCTCACGATGTGTACTTCGGCGACAATTTTGACGATGTCAACACCGCTGCCGAAAGCACGTTCATGGGCAACCAGGCCGCAAAATTCCTTATCGTCGGCTTCCCGGGATTCGCTTTTCCCGATGGTCTTGTACCGGGAACGACTTATTACTGGCGTGTTGACGAGATCAATAACAACGAGCCGAACAGTCCTTGGACAGGTCCTGTCTGGAGCTTTAAAATCCCGCCGAAGACAGCATACTCTCCCAACCCGGCCGATGGCACCCTCTCTATAGCCACTGATGCTGACCTTAGCTGGACAGCAGGTTTCGGTTCCAAACTGCATACTGTATATTTCGGCGACAATTTTGACAATGTCAACAATGCCGCCGCAGGACTACCTCAGGGAACCACAACATATGACCCCGGTACACTTAAATTAGCCAAGACTTACTACTGGCGCGTCGATGAGTTTGATGTCTTCGAAACACACAAAGGCGATGTCTGGAGCTTTACAACCGAAGGCGGGGTCGACAATCCTGACCCTGCCAACCGCGCCTTGAATATAACACAGACACCTGTTATTACATGGGCACCGGGTATCTATGCCGATACACATGAGATTTATTTCGGAACAGATTCAACATCTCTGGAGCTTAAAGGCAGCGGTAACCTTGGTTCCGAGAGCTATGACCCCGGACAGCTTGAATGGGATACCACTTACTACTGGCGTATCGATGAGGCTAATAACGCCAACGCCGACAGCCCGTGGACAGGCCCCCTCTGGAGCTTCACTACGGCCAACTTCCTTATCGTGGACGATATGGAGAGCTACAATGATACTAATGAAGGTGAGCCGGCTTCTAACAGGATATATCTGGCCTGGATAGATGGATTCGACAGCCCGGCTATAAACGGTTCTGTCGTTGGTAATGCTAATGCTCCATTTGCCGAGCAAACTATCGTCCACAGCGGTTCTCAGTCGATGCCGATGTCTTACAACAACGCAGTCGGAAAATCTGAGGCAACTTTGACATTGACTTCTAACCGTAACTGGACAGTCAAAGGTGTCAACACACTGACGATTTGGTTCCGAGGGACTGCAAATAACGCCGCTGAGAATTTGTATGTTGCCCTTAACGGCAGCGCCGTGGTCAATAATGACAATCCTGATGCAGCACTCAGAACTTCCTGGACTCGATGGAATATAGACCTCCAGGCTTTTGCCGACCAGGGCGTGAACCTCGCCAATGTAAATTCGATTACACTCGGCCTTGGTAACAGGAATAATCCGGTTGCCGGCGGCTCAGGTATCATGTACTTTGACGATATTCGGCTCTATGCACAGTAGCCAGTAAGTCGTAAATAAAATTGGGTAGCTAATTATAAATTGTGAAAGACACAAAGTTCTTTTTAAGAACTTTGTGCTTCGCTTGGAGAATTTAAACTCATACTTCTCGTCAATTAGCAATTCATATATTTTAGCAACCGATGTTTTAATATGCGGCCGAAGCGTATTAGCTCTTTATCTTGCTAACTTTTTTATAAGGGGATGATATTATGTACAGAAAATCACATTATCTGGTTTGTTTAACTCTCGTGATAGTTTTGGCAGGAGCAGTTCAGGCAGTTGTCCTGGCTCCCGATGATAGTAGCGTCAATGATAATCTTTGTCTTTGGCTGAGAAGTCCGGATGTCAATTTCGATCCTGCCACCGGTATATGGACCGATGTCAGCGACAAAGGCAACAATGCCGAAACAATTGGTGAGGCAGCTGCTTTTAGCGTCACCTATGTTCTACCAACACTCTCGTTCGGCAATAATACGAGTGTGTTTGAACATACATTCAGCACCGTCAAGTTTGAGCGCGATGCAGATGAGTTGTTGCGGGCCGCCAACGTTAATGGCGGTGAAGGACTGAGCGAGCTTACCATTTTTGCCGTGTATAAGGTTTCTAACATAGAACAGACTAACAGCGGCATGACTCGTCCGGTAGGTATTGGTTCACTACCCGGTGAAGGAGCCAATTTGGGTGACTATTTTAACCTCGCGATTGACGTGACCATCCGTAAGGATAATGGGTTCGTCGATGGTGCAACTGCGGAGCATCCGGAGGATCTGTTCTTCATTCGGGTCTCGAGGATGAATGCCAATGGTATTGATCAATGGTTTAATACCGATGGGGCAATTGAGCAGGTGCATTCCGGCGGCGGACCTGTCTATACCACTTCCACAGATAATTTCTACCTTGGCGACCTGCGCGCCGGTAATTCACCAACCAGTGGCAGTGGCATAGCGAAAACGGACATCGAGATTGCCGAGACAATTGTGTACAACATATCGCTAAGCGAAGCTGAAATCATAGGTATTAACGAATGGCTGCAGGCCAATGTTCGCCTCGAACGAAAGACAGCCTTTGCCCCGGAGCCTGAAGATGGAGCTTTGATTAACCAGACATGGAGCCTCTTAAGCTGGGAACCCGGCGCTACTGCAGCTTCACACGATGTGTATGTCGGTGATAATTTTGACGATGTGGACAGCGGCGTCGAAGGCACATTCCAGGGCAACCAGGCCACAACGCTTGTTACTGTTGGCTTTCCAGGATTTGCTTTTCCCGATGGCCTTCTTCCGGGTACAACTTATTATTGGCGGATTGATGAGGTTGAAGCCGACGGTACTACCATACACAAAGGCCGGATTTGGAGCTTTGCAATTCCTCCCAGGACAGCATACTTTCCTGACCCGGCTGATGACGCCGAGTCTGTAGATACGGATGCCACTCTTAGCTGGACAGCAGGTTTCGAAGCGAAATTGCATACCGTATATTTCGGGGACAACTTTGACGATGTAAACAACGCTGCCGGAGCACTCCCCCAGGGAGATGCAACCTATAGTCCCGGCCCGCTTCAATTGGCCAAAACCTACTACTGGCGGGTCGATGAGTTCGATGCCCTCAATACATATAAAGGCCCGGTCTGGTCCTTTACAACTGAAGGCGGCGTCGCCAATCCCGACCCTGCTAACGGCGCCATGGACGTAAAGCATGCACCTGTTTTGACCTGGGGGCCTAATGTCTTCGCAGCTTCACATGAGGTCTATTTCGGCTCTGACGCAGATGCTGTGAAAAACGCCGATACGAGCTCGCCTGAGTACAAAGGTACAAAGAACCTCGGCTCTGAAACCTATGAATCCGGACAGCTCCAGTGGAATACTGCCTACTACTGGCGTATCGATGAGGTCAATAACGCCAACGCCGATAGTCCCTGGAAAGGAAATGTCTGGAACTTTACGACAGCCAACTTCCTTGTTGTTGACGATTTTGAATCTTACAATGATCTTAATGAGGATGAACTCGGGAGCAACAGGATATATCTGGCATGGATAGATGGATTCGACAACCCGGCCATAAACGGCTCTATCGTTGGTCATGCCAATGCTCCATTTGCTGAGCAATCCATCGTTCATGGTGGTTTGCAATCGATGCCGCTTGCCTATGACAACGCTGTCGGAAAATCCGAAGCAACTGTAACGTTGACTAACACGCGCTACTGGACAGTGAACAGTGTCAAAACACTGACAATATGGTTCCGAGGTAGTACAGGTAACGCTGCTGAGAATTTATATGTTGCTCTCAATGACAGTGCTTTGGTCAATCATGACAATCCTGATGCGGCGATGAGAACTTCCTGGACTCGATGGAATATCGATCTCCAGGCATTTGCCGACCAGGGCGTGAACCTCGCCAATGTAACTTCGATTACCCTTGGCCTTGGCAATAGGAGTAATCCGGTTGCCGGCGGCTCAGGCATGATGTACTTCGACGATATTCGTCTCTATGCACCGTAGCCTGTAAGTCGTAAGTAAAATCGAGCAGTTAACGTAATCAATTTATAAATTCGGGGCCTATATCGAATCATTCAGTATCCCCTATAATAAGACTCTAAACAAATTACAAAATATGAGAAATATTTTCTTGACAAAAGCAGAATAAGCCCTATAATTAATCATATTGTTACGATCATATCAGGAAAAATGCTAACAAGGGAAGGTGCAGGTGATGAAAAAGATATTGTTTTTAGGCATTTTGCTCGTCTTTGTGATTTCAAGTCAATCATTTGGAGCTGTTACCTATTCAGGACCACTGAACATAACAGTCGATCTTTCAAATTCTGCCTCATTCGATTTTGACGGCGCTGGGACTATGTGGTACCCATTTAAAATCTCAATAAAAGACATGATATCGGGTTCGCAAACCTACAGAACCTTGTATTATGATAGCATTGGAAACACTCTCGTTTTTCGAAACTCACCCAGTACTTACATTCCAGATATTGGCAACGATGCATTGAATTTCGGATTCGCAGATCCAGTCCCACCTCCTACGCCCTGGTCTGCCAGTTCTGAGGAATATTTAACGGCTGTTAATCTTTCTACATCAGTCGTTTCCGGCAATTTTAATCCAGCCACACCGAGTGGATATATCGGATTGGTTGGATATTATGCTGGACCATTTAACCCAGTTTATGCCTGGCTGCATATCTCCAGTATTACGGATTTCGGATTGCCCAGTATGCAAGCCACAATCGATGGATGGGCATATAACGACCAAAACAACGTACCAATCGCCGCCGGTGTTATACCAGCACCTGGTGCTTTTATTCTCGCAGGTTTGGGCACAGGACTAGTCGCCTTCCTGCGGAAACGAAGAACAATATAGATTGGTAGTGATTAATTTAGCTTGTAGTGTGTGCATCTCACACCATTTATTTTGTCATTCTTGTGAAAGCAGGAATCCATAAATAATCAATTGAAAAGGTCTGACCGCTCATCGTTTCCATGACCCTCTGATAATCAAAACCGCCAAACTCATCACAACCAAAAGCCCTCAAAATTCATAGTTTGACTAACTTAAGTCATCCACTATTAATCCTCTTCCACCCGCCAATATTTCTTTTCAGGCTCCCAGCTCTTGGATATTTCACCGGTTGGCCTCACAACAACCGCTTTACATTCTGCAGTAATTGTCCCATCAGGTAATAGTAATTTCCCTGCGACTTTCATACCTTTATTTCCTTTATGCTCCAGCCAGCCAACTGCCTTTAACGGCGTATTGGTTGGTGTCGGTTTTCTGTAGGTCATATTCAGTCTTAAGGTAACAAATAGATTGTCGAAATTGCCGTCCAGCATGACGGCTCTGCCCGAAGTCTCATCTAAAATCGCCGCTACAATCCCGCCATGTGCAATGCCCGGATATCCGTTAAAATGTTCTGGAATAGTGACAGTTGCTTCAATCTGGTTTGCTTCAGGATTGTTATACCATACCATTTTCAGCCCAAGACTATTGTCACGGCCGCACACAAAACATGTTCTCGACGTTGGTTGTTTTATCATCGAATCCTCAATTTCTCAGTTTCTATTTTTATATTATTTTCACTAAGTGTATAATCGATAATATATTTCTGCCAGACTCTTTATTTCTACGATAGAGAATATTTTTAACGTTAGTCGCGGCAGTCACGACCCTGTTAACCAAAAAGAGGTCCTCAAATTATGAAGAACATACGCGTTTTCTTTTCCATCCTCACAATTTCCTGGGCAGGCATTTCTATATGCAATTACTCCACCGCCAGTCAAGTCAATGATACAAATATCTCTGATTTCGCCCATCGGCTTGATGATGGCGGTATTACAAGTGAGAAATCCATTTGGAATGGTTATGAACGTCACGACTTCATCTATGATACTCGCCGCTGCATTGTCGTAATCCCCAAAAATCCAGCCGGCCACCTTCCCTGGATATGGAGGGCGCGTTTCTTCGACCATGAACCTCAGACAGACCTTAAGCTCCTGGAAAAAGGATTTCATCTTGTTTACATGGATGTCGTAGACCTTTTTGGCTCTCCGTCGGCTGTTAATCACTGGAATACCTTTTACAATTATCTGACCAGGCACCATCATTTCAACCCACGTCCTGCTCTGGAAGGAATGAGCCGAGGCGGCCTGATCATTTACAACTGGGCCTGTGCCAATCCTGATAAAGTGGCCTGCATCTATGGCGACAATCCCGTTTGTGACTTCAAAAGCTGGCCGGCCGGCCGAGGTAAGGGAAAATACCATCAACCATCATGGGAAGCTTGTCTGAAAGCTTATGGTTTTACCGAAGTTCAGGCCTTGAAGTATAAGCACAATCCAATTGATAACCTTGAGCCATTAGCCCGTTCGGTAGTGCCTATTCTGCATGTATGTGGCACTTCTGATACTGTCGTTCCGATGCCGGAAAACTCAGACATAATTGAAAAGCGCTATAAGAAGCTCGGCGGTAAAATAACCGTCATTCGCAAGCCCGGCCTTGGCCATCATCCTCACAGCCTGAAGGACCCGGCTCCCATTGTTGATTTCACCCTCTCTTATACCACCCCTGATTATGACAAGTTCCGCCATAATTTGCGACATGGCCTGACAAACTCCCACATCAAATTCACTCGTCAGAAGAAAGGCCGCGTAGCCTTCCTGGGCGGCTCTATTACCTACAACTCAGGTTGGCGTAACATGCTCTGTCACTACCTGCAGCAACGTTTCCCCCAGACACAGTTTGAATTCATCGCTGTCGGCATACCCTCAACAGGTTCGACACCCGGAGCTTTTCGTCTGACAAACGACATCTTCAAAAATGGCCCGGTCGATTTGCTTTTTGAGGAAGCAGCCGTCAATGATGCGACAAATGGCCGCTCAGATATTGATCATATCCGTGGCATGGAAGGGATTGTACGCCAGGCTCGAATGCTCAATCCCGACATTGACATCGTTTTGATGCACTTTGTCGATCCCGAGAAAATGAAAGTTTACAACAATGGTGGCACCCCGGCTGTAATTCGCAATCATGAAAAAGTGGCCGAATATTATCAACTGCCGTCATTGAACTTGGCCCTCGAAGTGACTGAGCGTATCAACGCGAAACAGTTTGATTGGTCGAATGATTTCCGCAATCTGCATCCTTCGCCTTTTGGTCAGAATGTTTATTTCCGCTCAATCAAACATTTGCTGGATTTCGCATGGTCTCAACCGCTGCCTGAAAACTCTCGACAAACACCAAATCCCATGCCCGCCGAACCCTTTGACAAGTTCAGTTACTATCGTGGCCGATATGTGGATATCGATAAAGCAGAACTAATCGAAGGTTTCACCTATGATCCTCTCTGGAATCCTGAGGATAATATTGGGACTCGTTCAGGTTTTGTCAATGTGCCCGTGCTTAAAGCAAGTCAGCCCGGCGCCGTACTCAAGCTAAAATTCACTGGTACCGCTGTCGGTATTTTTGTCACTGCCGGCCAGGATGTGGGCATTATTGAATTCAGTATCGACGGCTCCGCTTTTCGTCAAATCGACCAATTTACTCAATGGAGTTCAAATCTCCACCTGCCCTGGGCCTATATTCTTGACGCCGAATTGAATCCCGGCATTCACGAGCTTACCCTAAAAACAACCGACCAAAAAAACCAAAAAAGCACCGGCCACGCCTGCCGTATCGTCCACTTTCTGCTTAATTGAGTTTCTGGAAGGAACATCAACTTTCAGACCCCGATTCATCGCACCATTGAATATTCCATTGCCTTTCAACTTGTTGCACACACAGCTTCTATGAATATTCCAATCATTTTTCTACCTCCGATTCAGTCGGTAAAAAAGTTACCAGACTGTTGAATTTATCATCGGCCATTTTTTTGAATACGCTATTTACCGGTGCATTCCAAGGTTTATTCCCCGGTTCTCTCAGCCACTTCTTACGAAGATGTTCTTGTATTCTACTCTTTATACCTGAAAGCCCCATTAACTGTGACTTTAGATTTTGCGGATTACACTTATGACTTAGGACGAGTGTTGGCATCTCACCAAAAAGATCGTATATCAGACACCACATTCTGATTCGTATTTTATCGTATGGGCTGCCATCTTTTTTATTGGTGTTGAGGCAAGCATATAGATCATCTTTGCAGCTTTCGAGTGTTTTCGGTTTGACATAATACCATGTGCTTGTTAAACGCATTCTAAATTCATCTGATTCTTTTTCATCTCTTATTTTATCAATTCGTTTTTTCATATATTTGTCAGGTAGAAGTATAGCTAAGCCATGCCAGGCTTCTGCGCGGATTTCAGAATCTGAATTTGCAATTGTTAGAAACGTTTCTTCGAATATCTCGTTGTTTGTTTGTGCAGATGCTAAGAGAGCTGTTCTATGCATATTAACGGGAATATTTGAGTCGTTGATAGCTGCAAGAAGGAATTCAATCGAACCAACTGTATTTATCTTGCCAAGTGCTTCTATCGCGCTACTACGTATTGCCTGATCGCAATTATTATTGTTTATGGCTGCAATTAATTCTGGCACTTTATTGGGATCTCTTATTTTCCGAATTGCGTATGAAGCACGCTCTATCTTTTCCTTGTCGGCGTTTGGAGGAATATTTATAAGACTATCGATCGCTCCCAACCTGACTAATGCCTCCTCAACCGGATAGCCGCCCATCTCTAACTTAAGGCTTTGGATACCCTGAAGGGACTTGAGTAAAGGAATCGCTGACTTATCACCGGATACTCCCAAGGCCGATATAGCAGCTATGGAGGCGTACACTTCACCTGCGGCCTGGTCAAAATCTACTTTTCCCTCTTCTATATTCTTGTCCAATTTACGAAGGTCTTTTGTTTTCAAGTATTCGAATAACGCTTTTGTTGCTTCTGGGGTTCTTGCTCTATACAGCCCCATTGCGCCAACCTGTTGCACCTTCCCGTTTTTGTCCTTCAGAAACGAGATGTAATCGGGCAGCAAATCGTCGGAAATATACTTTTCGTCACCCTTTCCGATAATCTGGAGAACTAAAGAAATCTGTCCCATATTTCCTTTTTTTGCATCCCAAACAGCCGCAAGAATATGATCTCTCGCTGATGTCGGCTTTTCACCGGAACTGACAATTGTGACAGGCAGCACAACCATCCCGAGCAAAAAACATATTGCCAAACGGAGTTTTCCAAATTTAACCTTAGCGTTCATGTTCATATTCTTTTTTATTGTTATTCTCCATTAGGGCTTTCATTATATACATTTACTATGCGTTGAATCTCTTCTTCAACCATTTTCTGAGTTTCCGCAAATCTTAGGCGATAATTCTTTCTCATTATCCTTGTATTTATAACATGCCGCATCGATCCGGTTACTCCAGAATCTCTGGTAGTAAGAGTCACCGTTGCTTCTTCGTTAAAAAGCTCATTTATCATACGCCACACTTTTACACGGATTTCATCGATTGGACGACCATCTTTATCGCTTGCGTTGAGGCATTTGTATATTTGCGTTCGCCGGCTTCTTAGAAGAGAGTAAGGTACATATCTAATGCCAACAATCCTTTTCCTAAATTCCATATCTTCATTTGGATCCATGATCTTCTCAAACCATCGGTCAAGATATATCTCAGGCCTGCAAATGACAAAGCCAATAAAGGCATAAGGTCGAATGTCAGATTTTGAATCATTTGCGTAGATTAGCAGATGCTTTTCAATAGAACCATCTTTGGTCCTGCCCGCTGCCATCGCTGTCACACATCTTAAGGCTTTACTGTTATTGGGATCACGAATGATATCGATGTATAAATTTGCAATTCGTGGGGGATTAATCTCGGCAAGGGCATCAATAGCAGCGCCTCTAATATCATCAGCAATTTTAGTATCTTTGCTCGTTGCAATTAATTCAGGGATTTTATTAGGATCCCTGATTTTACGAACGACGGTCGAAGCGTTCATAATCTTTTCCTCGTCGGCATCCGGAGGAATATTCATAAGGCTTTTATAAGCACCTAATTGAGCGAGGGCCATTTCAACTGGATTACTAATCATTTCTGTTCCAAGGTCTCGGATACCCTGAAGAGATTTGAGTAAAGGAATAGCCGACTTATCACCTGATTCCCCCAGGGCCATTACAGCCGCTACAGAGGCCTGCATTTCAAAAACGTACTGGATATCATCTATTTGTTTCTTTTCTACCTTTTCATGGAGATTGCGAAGGTTCTTCCCTTTTAAATATGTATGTAATGCCTTTGTTCCTTCCGGACTCCTGATAGCGTACAAAGCCCTGGTACCGAGAAGCTGAACCTGTGCATCTTTATCCTTCAGGCACCAAACGAATTCGGGCAAAAGTTCCTTGGAAACAGAAACACTCTTGGCCCTTTCGATGGTAATATCGATGGATTCGATAATTCCGTCAAGTTCTTGTCTGTTTCCTTCCTTCGCATTCTCAATAACCTTAAGCATCCATTCTCTCGGTAATTTCGGCTTTACAGCGGACCTTACAACTGTGGTCGGCAGAACAACCAACCCAAGCAAAAGACATATAGCGAAACGCGATTTTCCAAATTTAATCTTAGTGCCCATCTCTGCTCTCCCTTAAATAATTAAAGAAACTTAATCACCTGTTTTTCTCTCATAAGAAAAGATCCGCTTCTGCAGGTTTTATTATGACATGAATTGCCCCCAAAGACAATAAAAAAATCCCAGCAAAACTGGGATTCTATACTGCTTCGAATTTCATGCTTTGGTAATTAGGATTTGTTTCGGATTTCGAGTTTATACGAGATACGAACTTAAAAATTGTTATTGAGATATTCCGGCCTGCCGTCATCACTGTCGTAGATTGTCTTATCTTCTGCTTCTGCCTCAGCATCGATCCTGATTCGCTCGATATGCTCAGCCCTTTTCGTATTACTGTCGATTGTCGCTAATATTGCACTCATTTTCACATCACCCGTCGCAATTTCAAACGGAAACGGCATCTGCGTCCTGAACGACTTTAGGACGTTCTCAACACTGCGCCCGAGCACCGAATCATGAGCCCCGGTCATTCCTATATCCGTGATATACGCGGTCCCTTTGGAAAGAATTTTCTCATCGGCTGTTACAACATGGGTATGAGTTCCGAAACACAAACTCGCCCTGCCGTCGAGATGGTAGCCCATAGCGATTTTTTCACTCGTCGCCTCGGCGTGAAAGTCAACGACTATAATATCCGCCTGCTGTTCGACCTGCGGCAGAATCCTGTCAATAGCATTATAAGGGCAGTCGGCCCCCTTCATATAAAGCCGCCCTATCAAAGCAACCACAGCCACAGTCGGCCCTTTTGCGGTTTTATAAAGTGCAACCCCCTTGCCGGCCGCATGTTGGGAAAGATTCGCAGGCCGAACAATATTATCCTCTGTTTCGAGAGTCTTGATTATCTCTCTTTTACGATAGGTATGGTCGCCCAACGTAATCAGATTCACACCATACTTCAGCAGCTTATTATAAATCTGCGGCGTCAGTCCGGACCCCCCCGCAGCGTTTTCAGCGTTGGCTATTACGCAGTCAACATCACGCTCTCGAACCAGAGCCTTCAGCCTGTCGGCAATGATACGCCTGCCCGGCCTGCCTACTATATCACCGATACAAAGAATGTTTACCTTCATAATACGTTACTTTGCGTATTCCACGCACCGAACCTCACGCAGCAGCGTTACCTGAATTTCACCGGGATACGTCATCTCATTTTCAACCTTTTTGGCAATATCACGCGCAACTTTCATAGCGGCCTCATCGTCCACCTGCTCGGCGTTCACGATAACACGGATTTCCCTGCCCGCCTGGATTGCGTATGCGTTCTCAACGCCCTTAAAGCTCCCGGCTATCTCTTCCAGTTTCTCCAGCCGTTTAATATATCTTTCGAGTGTTTCTCTTCTGGCTCCCGGACGAGATGCACTTACAGCATCAGACGCTGCAACAAGCGGAGTATAAGGATTATCCGCCGGTATGTCCCCGTGATGTCCCAGCACCGCATTCAGTACGACAGGCGATTCATTGAACCGCTTGAGATAATTTGCCCCAATAACCGGATGGCTCCCCTCAACGTCATGGTCGATAGCCTTACCGATATCATGCAACAAACCCGCCCGCCTTGCTATCGTGCCGTCCAGTCCTAGCTCTTCCGCCATCACCTGAGAAAGAAATGCAACTTCAACGCTGTGGCGAAGAACGTTCTGGCCATAGCTTGTTCTATAACTCAGCGCCCCTATCAAACTCAGCACCTTATTATTCAATCCTCTTACATTCGTCTCTACCGCAGCATCCTTACCAAGCTGCAAGAGCTTGCTATTGACATCTTTTTTAGTTTGTGCAACAAGTTCCTCTATTCTGGATGGGTGGATCCGGCCATCTTGGATAAGTCGTTCCATCGAAAGCCGGGCTACTTCGCGGCGAACGGGACTAAAACCGCTGACAACAATCATTCCCGGCGTATCATCGACAATGACATCAACTCCCGTGGCTTTTTCAAAGGCGCGGATATTGCGGCCCTCCCGGCCGATAATCCTGCCTTTCATATCGTCGTTCGGAATCTCAACGGTCGAGACAGTAACCTCGCAGGTCTGTTCAGCCGCATAGCGCTGAATTGCGGAGCTGATTACCTCCCGGCTTTTTTCGTTGGCGGTTTCGACAGCTTCCTCGACCTTGCGCTGAATCAAAGCCGACATTTCATGCTCGCATTCGTCTTCGAGGCATTTTAAGAGCAGATCCTTTGCCTCGGCAATGTCCATCGCGGTGATTTTGAGCAGTTGGTTCTTCTGCTGGGCCATTAGCATAGAAAGCTGTTTTTCTTTCAGGTTGATATTGTGCAGCCTTCTATCGCTATCCTGCTGCTGCTTTTTCAGCGTTTGTTCCCGCTGCTGGATCATCTCCGTCTGTCGCTCAACGGAATCCTCCCGCTTGGATAGTCTCATTTCCGCCTCGTGCAGCTCGGCACGAGTTTTATTTGCCTGATTTGTAAATTCCTCTTTTTTCTTGATAGCCTCTGCGGCGGCATCTATCCGAGCGGATTTAAGTATGTTCTCGGCCTCCCTTTCGGCACCGTCAAGCTGCCGCTGAAGGTCATGCTCGAATGTCTTGGACTTAGCCCGGGCAATCATCTGATAAACAATGGCTACCAGAGAACCACCCAAAAGAAGGCCGATAACAAGCGAACTGATTATTCCTATTGTACTGCCCTGTAATAGTATATCCATAATTCCCACCTTTCCCTTGCACTTTTCATAGAGTTACAAAACAAAGTCCCAAAGGGTAAATTGCGGGCATCAGGGCGGGAAAGCCTCAAAGAAATGTCTGTGAATTACGAAATCCTTTTGTCAGAGCGCATTATCAGCTACCAAATGCCAAAATATCTCCAAATTGGGGCAGTTTGGTTAAAATTAGAAGGTTTTTGTTTATGTAATTGGCTGATTTTATGCTCAATACCAACAGTCCCTTGCAGGTACTCAAATGCTTTTTTTAGCAGATTTCGTTTCACTTTAAATTTACCTTACAGCGCCGTTCCAAAATCGTCGAATCAGTTTTTCGCATGTCTTATCTATAACCGGCGCTAAAAGTTTCTTTGTTTACTTAACCACCTTTTAAGAAAGGCTTACAAGCCTTCCTTTTTTGTCCCTTCACATAGTAGTAATCGTCTTGTTTTCAAGCGGGACTACCCACAATCTTGTTCGTCATAAGCTGCTTAATACTTTATGTTAAAGCACTTTTCCAGCCCGGTCAAGGGAAAAAATCGCAAATAATCCAAATTGTAATCCCCAAAATAGCTTTGTAAGGGCATTTGTGTCATTTTTGAGGCAATTTCTGCGTTTTTTGGTGTTTTTATGACCTTTTTATCTCAAAATTTCACAAAATTTGCACTTTTTGACCAAAACTTAACAAAATAGCATTAAGAAAAATGAAGGATGTACGATATGAATAGTAATTCACGTTTTTTTATTAGTATTTTACTGCGGAGAGCGAGATTGGCAACCTGCGGATTTGTCTTAGTTATGTTTTCAAAATCTAAAAAGAGACCGGAATTACTAGTGGTTAATTTACCTTGACTGATTAGAAGGGTTTGCATATTCTTAACACTGAAATTAGTTTTCAATCTGTAAAACAATTATATCTGGGACTATATGAGTAATATAAAAAACCTTATTTCATTGTTTTCGGGCGCACTCGGTTTGGATTTGGGATTGGAAAAGGCCGGCTTTGTTCTTAAAGCAGCAGTTGAATGCAATCAGTTTGCGCTCCAAACAATAAAAGACAATAACAAACGCCTCAAGAGTCAAAAACACGTGATAATTGATCAGACCCTGTCTCTACAAAATGTCGGTGAAGTTTGCGAAGAAATTTTACTTAAAACGAGACTAACAAATAGTGGACGCTATGTTTTGGCCGGAGCACCACCATGTCAACCATTCAGCACAGCAGGAAAAAGAGCTTCATTAAAAGACAGTCGCAGTTGTGGATTTCAAATCTTTTTAGAAGCCGTAAAAATACTTCGTCCAAAGTTTTTTGTTATTGAAAATGTCAAGGGCATATTGTCCGCAGCAAAAAAACATCGGCCACTCGCTGAGCGGGGGCCAGGATTTCCTAAGTTAACATCTGATGAAGAACATGGCTCTGCGTTTAAACAACTGCTTGATGATTTTGATGAGCTTTGCCATGATATTGGTTATTGCGTTAGTTGGGGGCTGCTGAATTCTGCTGACTTTGGTGCTCCTCAAGTACGTGAGCGAGTGATATTTATCGGCTCACTGGATGGTTATTTTATATGGCCGGAGCCGACCCACTCCAAAGATGGAAGCAACGGAACGAAGAAATGGGTGATTCTAAAAACTGGCCTTAAAGGCGTTAAGGATCCGAACCCTGCTTACAATGAGTTCAACAAAGAGATTTCAGATTACCTGAAACTTATACCAGAAGGTTCAAATTGGCGTGCCCTACCAAAAAATCTACAATCAAAGGCAATAGGCGCTGCATACAAATCGTGGGGAGGTCGATCTGGATTCTTACGACGTCTTTCATGGGACAAACCAGCCCCCACAATCACAAACAATCCAAAAACAAAAGCGACTATGCTGTGTCACCCAACTGAAATTAGGCCTCTGAGTGTGCGGGAATGTGCACGATTACAAAAGTTTCCAGATGAATGGAAGTTTTCCGGTAGTTTGGCCGCACAATATAGGCAAATAGGAAACGCAACGCCAGTTGTTCTTGGTGAAGCAATAGGACGTGCCATAAAAAAAGTTGAAAACATACGAAATAATGGATGCCATCGCAAGAAACTCTACTGTGCTGACCCTATTTTGCTCAGCCGGATTATTAAAAGACCCAAAACAATGCTTAATCCTCCGAGAATGCGGAAAATTATAGATGCAGAAAAAACCAAAGTGTGGTTAAATAGCGGAACAAACAAAAGAGTAGATTTTGAAAAATATGAGGCGATGGGCCCAACAGAAGCAGCGGCGGGTTTCGAATAATTGGTTGACTTTTAAAAGTCTCCAATTAACAAATGGAAAAAAGGCTTAGGAAGAAACTCAAGGGCGGAAAGTTCAAGGACGTTCCAGTTGTACGTTCGAAAACAATGGCGGCCATTCGAGGCAAAAATAACCGGACGACTGAACTTTGTTTTAGAATGGCGATTGTGCGGTCAGGGATTAAAGGATGGGTGACCAATTTTAAAGATTTGCCCGGAAAACCGGACTTCTTTTTCAGGAAAAAAGGAATCGCTGTTTTTATAGATGGTTGTTTTTGGCACGGGTGTCCAAAATGTGGGCATTACCCCAAGACAAGAAGCTCGTTTTGGAAAGCAAAGATACTCAGAAACAAAGAACGAGACAAAAGCAATAGACGGAAACTACGTAGAAAAGGTATAAAAGTCGTAAGCGTCTGGGAGCATTCTTTAAAAGATCCGAAACAGTTAAACTTAAAAATTAATATGTTAAAAACCTTATTGAAAACATAAACAAATATAACAGAAAGTAAATACAGAAAAACCAAGAGAAGGTGATTTATATGGCTAAAAAGGTTAAACATAATTGGAAGCCACCAACATGGCTTAATGATCCTGTTCCTTCAACATCATGGTTTCACGATATAGAAGTCGATGTCTACGAAGGTACAACAGAAGTCAAAGATATTAGCCTTTGGAAAGAAAATTATCGTACTATGCTGGACTTGGAACATATCCAGCAGATTTTAAAGAAAGACCTCCACAGAATCACGGATGATGAAATTATTGAGCATATTCTTCGTCACGACCTCCATAAAATACCAGATCTAGCAAAATCCATAAAAGAGAATAGCGTCCGCATTCCCTTAATTTTGTCGTATGACAAGGAACTGATAGATGGAAACAGGCGCTTGTTGGCATGCAGGTACTTGATAAAAAAAGAAAGAGAACTGACAACAAAATTTACCCTATCCAATGTGAAATGCTTGAGTCCTACAGCATCTGAAGATGTAAAACTTAAAATTATTGCAGAAATGAATTTTCTTCCACAACATAAGGAAGATTGGCCCCCGTATGTCAGGGCCAAGTTTGCAATTCAAGAGTATGATAACGCCTTGAATAAATTTAAAAATGAGAAAGAAGCATATAAACACGTTAACTATTTTCTAGATATCCAACCTGCTAAGTTGAAGCGGTACCGCGAAGTCTTGAAAATGATAGAAGAATATGTCAAATTTGTAGAAAAGGCAGGTAAAAAAACGCGTCAAGACGCTGAGATATTTGGGCGGTCGAAATTTCATTTCTTTGAGGAACTCTACAACAAAGCTGATGTTATTGATAAACCAGTAAAAAAAATGTTTTTCAGGTATCTCAGCGACCAGCAAATCACTTCCATGACAAAAGTGCGGGAATTTGCCGCAATTCTAAGGTATGCTCCTGCAAGAAAACATTTAGAAAAACAAAACGGCAGTTTTGAGTTGGCAAAATCCATGTATGGTGAATCCGCAAGTCCCAAAAAGGCATTGGCAAAGATAAAGCGGTTCTATGCATGGATAGAAAATTTATCTAATGTTGAAAAAGGCTGCATACCCGTTGATTTGAAGAAACGGCTGAGCAAGGCCGTGCAGAAGCTCCTGAAAGAATAAGGGAATTAATTTATATGGGGAAGATACATATAGTCGGCGCAGAACATTCTTTTACTCATGATGCGTGTGAGTTTAGATATCCTATAGAAGAAAAGGGAGACACTCGTGAATTCATACCTTACGAACATAAGGAACTGGTTTCGGCTTTGATAGAAGCAAAGATACCTAAGAGGGAACCAGCCCTTGTCCCGCTTTGGAACTCAAATGCAGGGACAGTCGAAATGAGCAAACAAGATCTTACAGTAAAATTGTTTTTACGTCAAGCTGGATCAATTAATGACATATGGCCTCAGCAAATTGTTTTCAAGTTAGCAGTGAAAGATGGTCGTATCTCTTCAGAAAGCAAAATTTTTTCGGTTAAAGTGGCATGGGAACAATGCTCTGGTTTTTTCAAAAAATTCAAGATAGGGACAAATAACTTTATAGCAAAAGGGGCAACTACTATAGCTTGCGATGCTTTTATAAAAGAAGCGAAGCCCAGAGACGGATTGCTTTGCGGTGAGAACCTTTTAAGGGATAGGAGCTTAACGGCATCAGACGAAGAAGTAACAAATCCAAATAATTTTACCATTTTTTCTACTTTTAACAAATTGCCAAATTCATTTCCGGGCCAGCATAAAGTATCTCTTGGGTGTATCAGTGTGGGCTTGGAAGGCGACGAAATTCCGTATGAGTTCATAGATTATTACAAGGACATGCTCGATATGTCCGAAATTGAGCAAGCTCAAGATTTACCTTTATCGATGCCCAAGATCTTGTTCATTTTACGTTATGATGAATCTAAAGCATTAATGCTTATGGAAATGGATGGAGGGTCTTCAACCGAGAGCCCATGGGAAGCTCCAGAAATTGGATCTGGTTTGGATTTTTATGACGAAGTGGGGAGAGTATTCGAACCGCTTTCGTTGAAAGTATCAGATCTTTTTAAAGATAAATTTAATCGAGGCAGTAATTGTGTCTTCTATGGATTCGGTTCCTGCTACATGTGGGTCTGTCCAGCCCTGAACATATCAGTTCATGGCTACGATAAGAAGCTTGTCAAAAAGTGCGCAGAAATTCAAGTCCGTCACCTAAAATCTCTCCTAGATGCTGGCATAGAATTATCGGAGACGGCCGTAAAAGAATTGAATAGGTTTTCAAAGGATCCGGGTAGTTTGAATCTGGCTGCAGACTCTGAACCAGAGTGTCCATAAATATTATTTTACTTCTTTTTTCACTTTTCTCTTTAGGATTTGAAATTCAAAACAGCAAACCTTTCAATTTAATATTTTCTATTGACTATTTACTATTGCATTTCTTTATGGATTTGATGTTGTTCACACTTCCTCAATGATTTTGCGGCATAGAGTCGAGATTTTGATAAAATTATTTAATGTATACCGGATGGCCGGGTTAATTAATCGATAAGAAAATCCGATATTAAGAGGGATTCAGAGCACATAACAAAATAACTCTGCATTCAAACGGCTTATTTCGTGTCTGAACGGCGTCAGGCTGCATCGACAATGCAGAACAAAAGCCTGCTTCGCCTTTCTTGCCAGAGACGAAAATGCTCGTTTTCGGTGCTACGATTGATTTTGTTAGGCACTCTTGATAGAAGTTTAGAAGTACAGGCAGTATGTGAGAAGGTAATGAAGATGTCGATCACAGATAAAGAAACGCAGAGAGCCAGAGAGGCCGTATCTGAAGTCAGATTGCAGGTTAGTCCTGAAGAGGCATTCAGGTATATGCAGGTGATACCTCACAAAGGTTTTTTGAAGTCACTGAGAAGCAACTGGCGCGTTAACGAAAACGGTCATGCAACAATCCAGAGCATATGCTGGCTTTTCTGCTGGGCAACGATGGGAAACAACCCTAAAAATAAAAAAACCGCTGATGTATGCATCACAGTCTTCGGTCAGATATTCGACCATTCTTATGAGTGGTTTGCTCAAAAAGTACCACACGAATTGGCAAAGACATGGCGCTACGCCAAGCCCAAAAGTCTAATTGAATTTTGATCAGTCTATCTGTTTGCAGTAAGGAACCCACCAAACCTTTCAATTTATTCTTGCATTTCTTTTTGGCAATTTGGGGAAATTTAGTACGGCAAACCATTCAATTTATTATTTACTATTGACTATTTGCTATTGCTTTACTTTTTTTGAAAGTTTGGTGAAATTTAGAACAGCGAATTCGCCGTGATGCTTTCTTGCAGCTTTGTCATAAGCTTTTGCGGCTTCGATTTCATCGTCGAAGTACCCGATGACTCTGTGTGTACCCTTTGCTCGAATTTGTGCCTGCCATTTTTTTATTCGTTTTTCAAAAGTTACGCCGTGGTATTTTGAGTGAGCGCCCTTTTTCTTTTTATACGGCTTGTTGATATTGTTCTGCGATTTTGTGGCGGGCCTTAGATTAGCCTGGCGGTTGTCGAGGCCGTTATGGTTGATATGGTCAACGACGAGAGGGTAAGGCGGGTTTAATATTTCGCGGTGCATCTTAATAGTACGTTTCTTCTTGTTTACTTTGTCCCAGACAGAACGAGCGGCATAAAAGGTGCCTGAGCTTGAGCTTTTGCTGGCCTGCCATTTGTATTTATTGAGACGCTCGTAATTCTTCTGGTCCACGATGGCGTATTTACCCCGTGTGAGCGGAATCCGGCGGAATGGATAGCCGTAGCGGGCCCGGCGGTATAACAGTACCAGAGCCAGGAAAGGCTTTACAAGCCGGTCAGGAATTGAGATGGTGAAAGTGAACTGAATTTTCCCGCTCGCTTTTTGGTGAACAGTGAATAGTCGTTAGTATTTGGTATTTAGCTGAGGGGAAAAAGTATTCCCTCTATAATTGGCTGAGTGTGCCGAAATGAGTCGAAAATTCAGCCGTTTTTCGTGGCTCGTCGCTCGTAACTCGATGTGGGAAATAGAGATAAAATTTTTTGAAAATTCAGATTTTTGTTTTTAACAGTGAGCGTTTTTGACCGAAAACACCCTTATAAGGGTGGTAAATTCCGCGTGTAAATCATCAAAAACAATCGTAAAGGTTCTGAACCACGCAAAAACGGCAATTGTATCGAGAGTATGACATTTTGGGCTGAGAGGTGGGAAATTAGGCGTTAATTATTTCGATGTTTTCCATAGAGCCGTGTAGGCCGTTGGATAATGTGAGGTATGGCATTTTTTTCGGGTCGTGGCCGAGGAGAGTGCTGCCGATGGTATCGATGGCAACTGGGTCAAAGCCGGCCAGGATAAGGCCGATTTTTTTGTGCTGGCCGGAAAGGTGCATTCCTTCGAGGGCGACGGAGGCATCGACAACGGACAGGTCCGGCTTTTTATATAAACATACATCTACAACGGACTTATCTGTGGAGGGGCTGTGCAGTTTGGATTTGTTCCATGAGCCTGCATAGAACCTGCCCGGGGCGATGCCAAACATATTTTTCATTGCAATTGTGGTTTTGGTAAAACTGTGGTCTTTGAGGACTGGCAGTGAAATTACAAAAGCGTTCTTAACGATGCGGGGCATATGAAATTCTTTTAACTGGTGGGCATTATCATTTTTGAGGGTGATTGTTTCGGCATCGTTGAGGTCGATTAGTTTCAGGCGGTACCTGTCGGCGAGATCCGTGTATCCGAGCGTTTTGAAAACCTTGTGAGTTGTTCCGCTTCCGCAGCCGTCAGCTATCACGATTTCGGCTTTTGTGCGGGCTTTGCAGTAGATATAGACGGCCTCGGCGGCATCGACGCTGGTTGTAACAGGCGGCGGAGAGGAATTTGTGAGGTTCGGTTTGATGATGATAAGACCCTGTTGGGGCAGCGCGGCCGGGGCGTTAATGAGGTCCAATGCCCGGGCTATGCTGGTTTGATAATCGGCAAATTTTACTTTCGCAACGAGGCTCATAAACTCCAAAACCTTATTTTTTGAAAAGTAATGAACAAAATAATGTTGTTAAAGGTATTGACTGTCAAGAGATTTCGGGTAAATTAATACGTTCTGTATAGTAAATCAGGTTCGGATGTACAATTTGAGTTGGTTTAGTGGAGACGAAGATGATAGAAGTCAAAGAACTTCGGCGTAGTTTCGGCCCGGTTGTCGCTGTTGACGGTATATCGTTCAGTGTTGAAAAAGGTCAGGTTTTGGGTCTTCTCGGGCCTAACGGGGCTGGCAAAAGCACGGCGATGAGAATGCTGGCATGTTTCCTTCGGCCCGACAGCGGGACGGCTACTATATGCGGGTATGATATTCAGCAGAATCCCATCGAGATCAGAAAGTCGATCGGATATTTAGCGGAGAATGTGCCGGCTTACAATGAGATGACGGTAGGGAGCTTTCTGGACTTTGTTTGCGATGCCAGAGAGATTAAGGGTAAGGCACGCAAGAAGGCTCTCGACAGGATTGTTCCGATGTGTTCGATTGAGTCGGTATATCATCAGACGATTGAGACGCTCTCGAAGGGATATAAACGGCGAGTCGGGCTGGCCCAGGCGCTGATTCATGACCCGGGCGTGCTGATTCTGGATGAACCCACGGATGGGCTGGATCCCAATCAAAAACATGAGATCAGAAAGCTCATAAATAAAATGGCGAAGGACAAGTGTATTATTATCTCGACGCATATCCTCGAAGAAGTTGAGGCTGTATGCTCGCGAACGATAATTATTGCCAAAGGGAAAATATTAGTGGATTCAACGCCGGAAGAGTTGAAGGAAAAATATCAGTGCAGCCTTGACGCTGTTTTTCGCAGGATTACCAAAAACGGCAAGCAGTTAAATGGTGAGTAGTTGATTAACAGATAAAAAACAGGAGTTCAATAATGAATAGTTTTTTAGCGGTGTTCAAGAGGGAATTGAAAAGTTATTTTACGACGCCTCTTGCATACGTGTTTCTTGTGATATTTTTGTTTTTCTCAGGTTACCTGACATTCAAAGAGGGGTTTTATGAAATGCGGCAGGCGGATATGCGTGCATTTTTTATGAACCTGCCTCTGCTGTTCGTTTTTATGGTGCCATCGACGGCGATGCGTCTCTGGGCTGAAGAACGGAAGGTCGGTTCGATTGAGCTGCTGTTTACTCTGCCGATTACGGTCACACAGGCGGTTTTGGGTAAGTTTTTTGCGGCGTGGCTTTTCCTTGTGATTGCACTTGCACTGACTTTCCCTATGGTGATTACGGTGTGTTATCTTGGTGATCCGGATATCGGCCTGATAATTACCGGTTACTTAGGCAGCACCCTGATGGCGGGCGGTTTTCTGGCCATCGGGTGTTTCTTTTCGGCACTTAGTAAAAACCAGGTGATAAGTTTTGTCCTGTCTGTGGTTGCCTGTGCGGTGCTTGTTTTTGCGGGAATGCCGACAACGCTAAGCTACGTCTCGACGTTCCTTCCGGCGGGTATGGTTTCAGCTATAGGGAATATGAGCTTTCAGGCGCACTTCGAGTCAATACAGAGAGGTGTGCTGAAGTTCGAAGACCTTTCTTATTTTATTTTATTGATTATCGGGTGGATTGTCGCATGCAGTATTGTTCTGGATGACAGGAAGGCAAGATAATAAGCACGTCAGGAATGTTGCGAGGGGAGACGTTTTTAAGTTTAAGGAAATTTAAGTATGGCACAAAAACAACAAGTTTCAACGGGTTCGAACAGAGTATTACGAACAATTGCTGCAGTGGTCTTTGTTACAGTGATTATTTTCTCGGCGATAAGTATCTGCCAAAATATCGGAAAGGGTTTTAAAGTCGACATTACAGACCAGAAACTTTATACGCTTTCCGGCGGGACTAAATCGATTTTGGGTAAACTAAATCAGCCGATTAAAGCCAAACTGTACTATGCAAAGACCGCGGCGCTGAAAGGGCCGGACCAGATTCGGTATTTCAATAACTATTACGAGTTCGTTAAAGCCCTGCTGGAAGAATACGCTGCAGTATCCAAAGGTAAGTTTGAGCTGGAATTAATCGACCCGCGGCCATTCTCCGAAGATGAGGTACAGGCATTGAGATACGGCTTGCAGCGATTTCCTATAACCCAGGAGGAGAACTTTTTCTTCGGTTTGGTATTGCAGACACAATTCGGGGTTGAAAAAGCCATACCGTTCTTTTCGCCGGACCGGGAGAACTTTATCGAGTATGACATAAGCTACCTGATAGATACCGCGATTACCCGCCAGAAACGCAAAATAGGTGTATTAAGCTCGATTGGTGTAATGGGAGACGATGTTAGCGGGTATATGGCTGAGATGATGATGAGGCAGGGTCAGCAGCCGAAGGGAGCCTGGACTTTCGTCGAGCAGTTACGAAAACAATACGAGGTTGAAAGTGTCCCGACAGACGTAAATGACATTAATGATGTTGACATTCTGCTGGTTGTTCACCCCAAAGACCTCCCGGAGAAGACTTTATTCGCGATAGACCAGTTTGTGCTCAAAGGGGGCAGGTTGATAGCGTTTGTTGACCCTCATTGCTTTTCGGACCAGCCGGACCAGAGAATGATGCAGATGGGGATGCAGGTATCGCGCAGCTCCGAATTAAATACACTTTTGAAACCATGGGGCCTTGAGATGCCGGCGAATACTTTTGCAGGGGACAGCACTCTGGCAGCGATGGCAACTATTCGTGCCAATCAAAGGCCTGAGAAAATAATAGGTTACCTCAATCTGTCGCCTGAAGGAAACTGCTTTAATACCGACAATGTAATTACGGCCCAGCTTAACCAGGTAAGGTTTTTGTTTTCAGGAGTTCTCAGAGAAGTCGCCGACCCAAATGAGTCTGCCGGGATTACACGAACACCGCTTATTACGACGACCAACAGAGGCAACAGTTTTTCGATAAGCAACGCATACGAACTGATGATGCTGGACCCATCGAGTCTTATGCGTAAATTTGTCGAAGGTGACAAGGCGGTTGCGATGGGTTATCTGATTAACGGTAAGCTTAAGAGCAGTTTCCCGGACGGCATTGAAATTGAGGTCGAAGATGAATCTTCGGATGAAGAAGATCCTAATGATGTAAAGACAGTAAAAAAGCAGATTACAGGGCTTAAAGAAGCCCAGCAGGATTGTGCGGTGGCAGTGTTCTCGGACGTTGACTTTATAAGCGATTCGATAGCATATCAGAATGCTTTCTTCGGCAAGATGGTTGTCGGTGACAACAGTGCCTTGGTGCTTAATACTATTGACGATTTGAGCGGGTCGGGCGATCTGGTTTCAATCAGATCGCGAGGAAACTTCAAGCGTCCGTTTGTCGTTGTCGATGAAATTGAAAGGCAAGCAGAAGAGGACACTCGTGAAGAAGTTGACAAAATCAACGCACAAATCGCAGGCTTCCAGAACGAGCTGCAATCAATTCTATCTTCGGCCAAAGCTGGACAGGAAGAAGTCATCGGCAGCTCGATACTGCAAAAGCAACGAGACATTGAATTAAAACAGCGCAGGGCACAGCAACAATTGAATGAAGTGAAACTGAAAAAACGCGAACAAATGGAACACCTTGGTAATGTACTTAGAGGTTTTAATATGCTGATGACGCCGGCGGTTATTCTGGTAATCGCGATAGTATTGGGTATCCGTCGCAGTGTAAGGAAGAGGCATTATATCAGTCATGCAAGTGATGCCTAAACAAAGAAGCACGAAATTCGAAATACGAAGCACGAAACAAATTTAAATGACTGAAATTCAAAATTCAAAACGATATGATTTGGAAGAAAGAACACTTAAGTTTGCAAGCAGGAGTTTAATAGATGAGTAACAAGAACCTGACAATATTAGGAATCGTTGCGGTTTTAATGGCAATATGGGCGGTGGCCCAGTCGCATGTTTCAAACAGGCCGAGGACAGAGACTGATGGGCCGTCTTATCTTATCCAGGGACTTGATCCGGCTGATATAGACAGTATTGTTCTTGGGGGCGGCGAAGAACCGGTTACTCTCAAGCGTGAGCAAGGGAATTTCGTTGTTGTCGATAAGGACAACTATCCGGCCAAGGCGAGTGAAATCAATAATTTGATTACCAAGGTTTTGGAGATTCAGACGTCGCAGTTTGTTACGGACAACGCGTCAAACCACGAGGACCTCGGGCTAACGGAAGAAAATGCTACCGCCACAATCAAGTTTTTCAAGGCGGATTCGTCGCTGCTTACAGGTGTTGTCGGAGGAAAAAAGAAGGAGCTTGGACAGGGCGTTTATGTAAGACTGGCCTCGAACGATGCTGCTTATGTGGTACCAACTATGCCGTGGATTGCAGACACGGCGATAAGTTATATCGAACAGGACCTTGTTTCGATGAAGCGAGAGGATATCGTATCGGTAACGGTCAGCTCGGCCAACGGACAATATACACTGAAAACAACGGAGGACGGCAAAGACGTTATACTGGAAAATGTACCCGCCGGCAAAAAGTTTAAGAGCAGTGAGGGTGACAGCGTCTTTACCGCTTTAACAAGTTTGAGATGTGACGACGTCATGAAAAAATCGGGCGATTTGACCTTTGACAAAGAATATGTCTGCACACTGAAGAACTCGACTGTTTATGCCTTAAAGATAGCTCAAAAGGACGGTAAGACATATGCCACTTTCGAAGCAGATTATACAGACAAAACGCCTATAACAAAAGACAGCAACGTTGAGTCGGAAGAAGAGCTGAAAAAGAAAGAAGCGAAACTTTTCGCCCAGGAGGGTGCGATAAAATTTACTACGAAACATAAGGGATGGGTTTATGAAATCGCCGAGTGGAAGGCGAAGAACCTGATTAAAGAACTCTCAGAATTAATCGAGGACGAGGCACCGCCAGAAGATGAGCCTGAGCAGGCCGATACTGTAATACCCGAAGAAACGACTACACCAACAATAGAATAGTCTAAAGCAGTAGATCCTAACTCATAGACTGTTCAGCAAGTTTGTCAGAGACTCTTGGCGATAAAAACGGCAGCACCGAACAAACTAAAAAAGAAAGGACAGGAAATGAGCATCCGCAATTATGTTTATCGCAGCAGGCTTATCGTTATTACTCTTTTTGCAGCTTTATTAGTGTTGGGTGGCTGTTCCGCCGGCTTAGAAACATCAAAAAAGCCCAGGTTTGTCGCGCACCGCGTTGGGCATTTCCGCAGTGAAGCCTGTTGTGTCGGCGATTTTAACAACGACGGAAAGCCGGACATTTTGGCCGGGCCTTACTGGTATGAAGCACCGTACTGGAAAGCCCACCAGTTTCGATCTCCGGAAGGTAAGGTCGATGCACAAGGCAATAAACACACGGTTGACGAAAAAGGCATTGGATACTGGGACGATTTCATGAACGTGCCGCTGGATGTCGATGGTGACGGGCTTCTGGATGTTGTAACATGCGGCTGGTTCAGCAAGCAGGCTGAGTGGTACCGCAATACCGGAGTGGCGGGCGACTATTGGCCGATGACTGTCGCCGAGAAGAACGGAAACTACGAATGCGGGGAGCTGTGGGACATTGACGGTGACGGAAAGAAGGTCGAGATCCTGCCCGACACCTCAGATACCAAGTGGTATGAGATCGGCATTAAGGACGATGGTAAGCGCGGACTGGTTAGACAACAAGTCAGCCAAAACAATAAACCGTTTGGCGGTGGTGTCGGGGACATTAACGGAGACGGCCGGCCCGATATTTTGAGGCCCAGCGCCTGGTATGAGGCACCTGCCGACCCGCGCAAAGGTCAATGGAAAGAACACCCTCTGGCACTCGGCAGCATGGATGAAGGGCAAGCCGATCACACGCCCCAGATACAAGTTTATGATGTTGATGATGACGGACTCAACGATATCATAACCAGCTCGGCACATAAACATGGAATCTTCTGGTATAAGCAGATAAGAAAGGGCTCGAAAACAACATGGCAAAGACATGTGATTGATAAGTCGTGGTCTCAGGCCCACAGTATAACTTTAGCCGACCTTGATGAGGATGGCGACCTCGACTTTGTTACGGGAAAAAGATTTTTTGCTCATAACGGTAGCGACCCGGACGCCCGTTCTCCGTTGTGTGTTTACTGGTATGAATTGAAACGCGGTGCTGCTGTTGAATGGGTCAAGCACACTATTTCCTATGGTGAGGGTATCAGCTCAAGTTTGAATATTCCCGTGGTTGATATGGATGGCGACGGAGACCTCGATATAGTAGTAACAGGTAAATGGGGCGGTCCTGTATATTTCGAGAACAAAAGCAAATCCAACCGATAGCAAGGGCCGAACCATGAGAATTTTTGCAAAGGAACATACCGCCCTACTGCCGGTATGGCTGTGTGTGAATTTCGCTCTAATTAATAATGCCGGGGCGGCGTTCAATAAACCGGAGATCGATGAGACATTAGCAGCGATTGTCAACTACGAACGCGGGATGAGCAGAGAGCCTCTCATTGCTGTGGAAAAACTCATTCGGGAATCACAAAATCAGCCCGAGCAACGTAAATACATCGAGCTTCAATTAGCTGAATTACTTGATGAAGCCACATTAGAAAGTAAGTCGTTCATCTGCAGGCAGCTTTGGTTTATCGGGACGGCCGATTCTGTTCCTGCAATCGCCAAGCTGCTGATGGACGAGGAGACCGCGGACATAGCCTGCTATGCAATCGGGCAGAATCCAAGCGAAGAGGCAGGCAAGACACTGCGCGAAGCTCTGAACAATGTTTCGCCGAAAGTGCAGATTCGTATTATAAATCTATTGGGCGACCGGAATGATAATCAAAGCGTAGAAGCAATCGGTAAACTTGTATCAGGAACGGAAAGGGAGGTCAGTGAAGCTGCGGTCGCGGCGATCGGAAAAATCGGTGGTGCACGGGCGATACAATTATTGATAGAAACCAGAGCCAAAGGTGATTCGGAACTTAGATTCGCAGCGACAGATGCGTACCTTAGATGCGCCGAAGACCTAATGTTCGAAGGCGAAACAAAGCAAGCGACCGTAATCTACAAGGAACTGGCCGACAAGAACGAAACACCTATTATCCGAAGTGCGGCCATTAAGGGTCTGGCAGACATTGGCGGGCAGGATATAGTACCGTTGGTTATTGCTGCTTTGCGTGATGAAAACCGTATGGTGCGAACTACGGCCAGAAGCTGTGTTCGGACGATGGAAGGCAATGGCGTTACCGAGCAGATTGCAGGTGAATTGTCAAAGACATCACCTGATGAACAAGTGCTTCTGATTGGTGCTCTTGCAGACCGCGGTGATGTCACTGCGCTGCCTGCAATAACAGCGGCGGCCAAGAGCACAAACCCGGAGGTCAGAAAAGCAGTATTGCAGGCAGTCGGAAAACTCGGCGATGCTTCTTTTGTAGGATACTTAGTTAAAGCCGCTACAGAAGGATTAAGCTCCGAAGAAAAAAGCATTGCAGTAAAGAGTCTTACTCTGCTCCGCGGCAGCAGAATTGATGATGCAATAGTACAAAGCATGCAGAATTCGCTGCCGAGCATGCGCCAGCAACTAATTCAGGTGCTTGGTGAGCGAAATGCGGTTGATGCAGTACCATCACTGTTAGCAGAAGCTGCACACCAAGACAGGAAGGTCAGCCAGGCGGCGTTCAAGACCTTAGGCAGACTTGCTGATGAGAAACATTTACCATCACTGATAAAGCTTCTTGCTAAGACGGAAGATAGTAGCAGTCGTAGAGAAGCCGAGCGGGCTGTCATAGCTGTTTCACGCAAGATTAGCGAGCCGAGCAAGCAGGCGGATGCCGTATCGACGGAGCTGGGCGGCGAGAAACTCGTGGCTTTCAGATGTTCGCTTCTGCGAGTGCTCGGAGGCATCGCAAACAGTAAAGCGCTGAGAACATTAGAGGAAGCCTTAAAAGAGGCGAATCCCATCGTGCAGGATACATCCATACGCACATTAGCCAAATGGCCTAATGCGGCGGCGGCAGAAGTTTTGCTGGAAATTTACTGCAGCACACAAAACCAAATACATCGACAGCTGGCGCTGCGAGGTTTTGTACGCTTGTTGTCTCTGCCTGTTCAGGGACGTACGGCAGAGAAAACGCTGGAGTTGTGCAGGCGGGCAATGCAACAAGCCAAGAGTTCAGCAGAGCAAAAACTTGTGCTATCGGGTTTGTCCAACGTAAGCGACCCAGAGGCAATGGAAATGGTCGAGCCGTTTCTGCAGGTCGAGGAAGTCAGAGGAGAAGCGGCGACGGCCGCGATAAAAATAGCCGGGACAATTATTGATACTCACGGCGAAAGGGCCAAGACTGCAATGAACAAACTGCTCGCTATCTCTAACGACGAGGACTTGCGCAAACAGGCTGGAGAGATTGTCCTGCATATCGAAGAACTCAAAACCAAGACACGTCAATAAGAAAAATAATCAATTAGGTATTTCACCTTCCACTTACACATTTGTCTCTACTTTAGAGTCACCGCAATATGTTGATGGTAATATTTTGATTGACTCATCGCCCGGAAAATATATAATTTTATTGTTTTTTCGGACTCTTTAGATGAAAGGAGAGTTATGAGCAGTCACAGACGGAGAGGATTCACCTTGATAGAACTGTTAGTTGTGATTGCCATCATCGCGTTGTTAATGGCGATATTAATGCCCGCGTTGCAAAGGGCAAAAAAACAAGCCCAGAATGTAAAGTGCCAAAGTAATATGCGTCAAATCGGCATAGCAGCCAACTTATACGCCGAGGATAATGAATTGATGGTTCCCCGGGGGAAGGCGGGCGGCACAGGCGGAGCATGGTTCCAGCTTTTTATGCCATTGTTGGCACAGAAACCGATCAACAACGATTATCGAACAGTGGATATTTATCGGTGCCCCGGCTACCCCGATAAAGAGCAAACCGTTTGCTACGTTGTCAACGGCTGGGACTTCAGAGATAAAAATGATATGCAGGGTACAGAGATACTCAAGCCGAGCAAGCTGACTACCTGCACTCAAAGAGCATATACTGTTTATCTTACCGACAACGAGGACGGTCCATGGCGGCATATAATACGAAAAGCTGATGACGAGGGAAACAATCGATGTGATGTTTGGACGCCGGGGCATCTGCCGGCCTCCGATAGTGAAGACGTAACTAATGGCAGGCGTGTTGCGAGAGCCCGGCACAGAAAAGGCAGTAATTTTCTGTTTCTTGACTGGCACGTGGAATGGATGGCCGCCGAGGAGGTAACAATAGACTTGTGGAGATTTGTAAAATAGTATATTGACTATAACAGAATCAATGAACATCAGGCGATACGTGTGCCGGTAATTAAATCCGTCCAGATTACATAAAATAATTATTTATCAAATGAGTCGGCAAAAGTGAATGCAATTGCTCAGACGCAACGCAAAATTTCAGTGGTGAGGAAAGCGGTTCTTCCGCTGTTTCTGCTCTCAGGGGCGGCGGGGCTGGTTTATGAAGTCACCTGGACAAGGGCTTTCGGGGTTGTCTTCGGCAATACAATCTTTGCGGTCAGTACTGTTTTAACGGCGTTTATGTTAGGTATGGCGGCCGGGAGCTGGCTGTTTGGGAGAATAGCCGACAGAAGCCTTCGGCCTTTAAGACTGTTTGCCCTGCTGGAAATTGGAATAGGATTATATGCCTTTGCTTTTGCGACAATTTTAACGACGGTGGATTTGTTTTATAGCTGGTTTTTTCAGAGTTTTCATCCAAGCTTTTATCCGCTGAGTCTTGTCCGGTTTGTTACATCAATAATCATCCTGCTAATTCCGACCGCTTTGATGGGCGGGACGCTGCCGGTTTTGAGTAAATTGTGGGCGAACCGGCCACAGGAAAAAGGAGCATCCGACGCCGGTATAGGAGAAAGCACAGGATTTTTATACTCAATCAATACATTTGGTGCGGTCGCAGGCAGCTTTTTGTCGGGCTATGTGTTCATAAGGATTTGGGGCGTGAGTAACACTGTTTATCTTGCAGCGTGTGCGAATATACTCATCGGAGTTTTCTCATTCATCTTGTCCATGTTCACAGACAAGCCGGTTGAGAAGAAGCACAAGCATAAGCGTTTGGTGCGCAAATCTAAACCGGCCAAAGGGAGTTCTCCTGAGGGTGAAGTTATTACAGAACAGGCCGTCAGGAAACGAAAAATTGTGCTGGCTGCGGTATTGGTGGCGGGATTTTGTGCGCTGGCTTTAGAGGTTTTGTGGACGAGGGTGCTGCTGTTTGTTCTAGGGACAAGCGTTTATGCTTTCGCGTGCATGCTTACCTGCTTTATTCTGGGTCTTGCGCTGGGGAGCTTTCTTTGCAGCCGGATATTTTTAGGGAGAATCAAAAACGGTATTTTTGCTCTCGGCATAGTAGAGTTCCTGGTAGGGCTGTCGGTGCTGGGTTCCATTTTGCTGTTAGGTATGCTCTGGTATATCGACCTTATACTGACTGAGAAGTTGCTTGCGGGCACTTTTTGGAAAGAAGTAGCGGCCCACTTTATAGATGCATCGGTTGTGCTGTTGTTGCCTACTGTGTTTATGGGTATGGTTTTTCCTATTGCGGTCAAGGTTTGCGCCGGGTCCTGGAAGGCAGCAGGTAAAAGGATAGGAGAAGTCTATGCATGCAATACGATGGGCTGCGTGGTAGGCTCTTTCGCAGCGGGCTTTGTGATGGTGCCGTTGTTAGGATTGCGTGACAGCTTCCTTTTGATTGTTGTGATTCAGCTTCTGTTAGCCGTTGTAGTTCTTTTTCTTTCAGAGAAAAGAAGGTTAATACTCTGTGCTGGTGCCGCGGGGATTTCAATAGCAGCAATAATTTTCAGTGTACTGTACATCCCGCGTGATATATTTCTGCAGACGATGAATACTTATCACTACCCCAGCAAAATCATTTATATCAAAGACGGCGCCACAGGTACGATTACAGTGCATGATATGCCAGATGGTGACCGGCTCATTGTAGTTGATGGTGTTGATGTAGCGGGGATGAATTTTATGCTGCGCACCACTCAGAAACTTCAGGGATACGTACCACTGCTGATGCACAAAGACCCTCAAAAAGTACTGCAAATCGGTTACGGAAGCGGCGAGACTTCCGGAATCGGGCTGGCATTCGGTGTTGAAGACTACAGGATAGTTGATGTTTGCCCAAGCGTTTTCGAGGCAGGCAGGTTCTTCGAGACAATCAACCGTTCATCCTACAAAGACCCCCGGCTTAAAAAAATTATCATGGACGGAAAAAACTATGTGAAGCTTACCGATGAGAAATTCGACATCATAATGAACGATTCGACTTATCCGGGTACGACGGGAAGCTCGGCACTTTACACATACGAACATTTTATACAATGCCGTGATAAGCTAAAAGACGACGGTATTTTGTCGTGCTGGATTCCCCTGGATTTACGAGGTGAAGACCTTCAGTTGATATTCAAGACTTTTCAGGAGGCGATGCCACATAGTTGTGTTTGGATGGCGAACAATTGTGTCAATAAACATGCCGTATTGGTGGGCAGTAAATCTCCATTGAGAATTGATTTTCAGCGGGCCAAAAAAGCAGTTGAGCGTGAGGACATAGCTTCCGACCTTGCGGGAATTAATATTCACTCTATTTATGATTTGCTGGATTGCTTTATTGTCGATGAAGGCGGGCTACGAAGAATAGGAGGTGCAGCACCGCTCAATACCGATGACAGACCCCGGCTGGAGTTCGGAGCAGCAATAAAGCGGGAGGAGGAAGGATGTTTGATAAATACTATGGAGTGGTTTTCGAGGGAATATCGTTCCGTTTTGCCATATCTTGTGAACCTCGGTGATACGGCAGAAGAATCGCAACAGGTCAAATCGACTTTCGAACAATATTACCGGGGAACAGGCCACGCCCTACGGGGACTTTTGGGGATGTTACACGGTGACCCACTGATTATGAATACTGAATTCGAGAAGGCGCAACAAGCCAATCCGTTAGAGCGGGATGTTCAGAGCTGCCTTGATGAAATGAACCTGGAGATAAAGGCGCTGGAGGAGGCTGTAGAACGTACGCCGAGGAAACCTATCCTGAGGTCACGTCTTGCTAAAAGGTATCTTCTTTTAAACAACTATGAAGCAGCGAGCGAGCAATACGAGAAGTTTTTGGAGCTTGAACCTGAGAATGCCGCGGGGTGGACCAACCTGGGATTTTGTTACAAAATGCTGGGGCAGTTCGAGAAATCAATTTTTGCTCTCAACAAAGCAATCGAATGTAATGACAAGATGGTTCCAGCTTATCGTAATCTGGCTGATGTATATGACAGGGTTGCCCGGTCACACTTTATACAGAAGGAATACAATCTCGCACTGGAAAACCTGGAAAAAGCACTGGCTTTAGTCCCGAAAGAATCTCCTGCGTATAAATATCTGCAGGAAAGAAAAGGAGCCGTGATGCGCGCTATAGAAGAAGCAAAGCGCTGAGCTGTACGTGTTTAAATAGTTAAATAATTACTTACAATTCAGGAGGTCATAAAATGTCAAATGTTCATATCGGCGTCAATATGGAGTTTGTTCGTCATGCCGACAAGTCTTTCGAGTGGGGAGTGGAAAAGGCCGCGGAGTTAGGTTATGAATACGTAGAGCCGATGGTCCACTGGGGGCGCGAGCTGTTGAGTGAGGCAGGATATTTTCACAGTGTATCCATGCTGGATGACCCGTATCGGATTAAACGAGCATGTGAAAAGGCCGGGATTAAGCTTTCGGGGCTTTCGGCACATACGCCATTGTGCAAACCGGAGATAAGTACGGAGTATCTTAAACAGGCAATTCGATTTGCGGCCGAATGCGGCGCTCCTGTTGTGAATACAGATGAAGGACCTAAACCAGTATGGTCAACAGAGGAAGAAGACCACGTTTTGATGCGGTATGTTTTGAAAGAGGCGGCAGCCGTTGCTGAAGCCCGCGGGATACTGATAGGTCTTGAGCCACATCAGCAGTACAGCCAGCACCCGGATGGTCTGGACAGAATTTATGAGCTGGTTGACTCTGAGGCCATCGGAATCAACTTCGATACCGGCAACAGTTACCTGTCCGGTCACGACCCGGTTGAGTGGCTCAAAGGAGTCAAGGACAGATTAGTCCACCTTCATGCCAAGGATATTTCCGTGCAGCAATCCGAGGACGAGCGGGGTAAAGTAACCGGTACGCCGGTGGGCTGTGCCTGCGGCGAAGGGGTCATTGACTGGAAACAGGTAGTTGAGATTTGTAAAAAACTGCCTCGTGATATTGTTTTCAGCGTTGAATGCGGTACTATAGAACAAGCTGAGCGAAGTATCAGTCACCTTAAGGGCCTGGTGTAGTAGTTGCGGAAAGTGTTAAGTAAGCAGAATTTTGTGACCAGCAGGTTTGAAAAAAAGATATAATCGAAGATGCCATGCGTGGAAATGATATGAAAAAAAGATGTATTAAAAGAAGAGAGTTTTTGCGGAGAGCCGGGCTTGGGGCAGCCTCGCTTTTCTTAGGCCCAGGTTTGGCCGGATGTTCCGGTGCACAGTTTACCGGTGTGAAATCTTCACAAAAGCCGAATCTTGTATTTATTTTCGCAGACCAATGGCGCGCACAAGCGAGCGGTTATGCCGGCGACCCCAATGCTCAAACGCCCTGCTTAGACAACCTTGCGAAAGAAAGTATAAATTTCACAAACGCCGTATCAGGCTGTCCGGTGTGCACTCCATATCGCGGAAGCTTGCTGACCGGACAGTACTGGCTTACGCACGGTCTCTTTTATAACGACAAACCCCTGAATCCCGACGCGACGACTATCGCCAAGGTTTACAGCAAGGCCGGTTATGAAACGGGCTATATCGGCAAATGGCACATTGACGGCCATGGAAGGACTTCTTTCATACCCGAAGAAAGGAGACAGGGCTTTAAGCTCTGGAAGGTATGTGAATGCACACATAACTATAATAAATCACTTTACTATGGCGAAACAGACGTCAAACAATACTGGGATGGCTATGACGCAATCGCTCAGACCCGCGAAGCACAGAAATATATCCAGCAACACGCAAACAAAACACCATTTATTCTGTTTATGTCGTGGGGGCCCCCACATGCTCCATATCAGACGGCCCCGGAGAAATATCAAAGGATGTTCTCGGCAGACAAAATTATTCTACATCCCAATGTCCCTGAGTCACTAAAGGAAAAAGCCCGGGAGGAATTAGCCGGCTATTACGCCCATATGGCAGCATTAGATGACTGCATAAGAGATGTTCTTGGAACGCTAAAAGAATGCGGCATTGAAGAAAATACTATTTTTGTATTTACCTCCGACCATGGTGATATGCTGCACTCTCACGGCCAGACCAAAAAACAAAAACCATGGGAAGAGTCGGTCAGGATTCCGTTTTTACTGCGCTATCCTGCGGTACATGGAAAAACAGGCAGGAAGATTGATATGCCGATAAATACACCCGATATTATGCCGACTCTGCTTGGCTTGAGCGGTATTGCCATTCCCACATCGGTCGAGGGCAGGGACTTTTCGGCTGTTATTGAAGGGAAAGAGCCGCCTGATAACGATGCAGCTTTGATAATATGCCCTGTGCCGTTTCATCAATGGGGCTATCAGAGAGGCGGCCGGGAATATCGCGGGATCAGGACGCGGCGATATACTTACGTGCGGGACATTAACGGGCCATGGCTGCTTTATGACAACCAAGAGGACCTATATCAACTGGAAAATCTGTGTAATAATCCGAAGTATTCACAAGTTCAGCAAAAACTGGAAAAAATATTATTTCACAAGCTCAAAAAAACTAATGACAAATTCCTTCCGGGCCCTGAATATATGGCTATGTGGAATTACACATGGGACGGATCAGATGGTCAAAAGTAATTTAATTAAAATACTTGAAAGAGGAGCGGTTATGGGAAAATTCAAAAGTATTTCCATCATTATTCTGTTGAATGCCGGCTTTTTATTTGTCATAAATCCGGCATTCGCGGAAAATCCTATGCGGATTACGATAGAAGAAAATGCAGTATCCGCATACACAGGCCCGCATGTCCTAATGCGATACAATTATGAGAATGTGCCTTTTAAGCCATGTGTGCATGAGCTATTCTCACCAGAGGGTGTTAACGTTCTGCGTGATGCGCCCGCCGACCATCTGCATCATCACGCACTGATGTATGCAATTGCCGTAGATGGCGTAAACTTCTGGGAAGAGCAGCAGGCACCGGGAAGACAAGCACACCAGTCTTTTTCCAATATAAGAATCGACAGGCAGGGTGAAGTACCCGGCGCAAGTTTTACGGAACAGCTCGACTGGTTCAATCCCCGCGATCAGGAATTACTGCTAAAAGAACAACGGACAATCAAAGTCTGTGTACCAGATGACTTTAAGGTAACCCTTTTAAGCTGGCAATCCAAGTTTGCCGTCCCATCCGGAAAAGAATCAGTGACGCTAACAGGCTCACATTACTTTGGTTTGGGGGTGCGTTTTGTAGAGTCGATGGATACAGGCGGTACCCTCTTCAACGCAGAAGGCAAGGCCGGCGAAGTCGTGCGTGGTGACGAAAAGCTGGTGAGAGCAGACTGGTGCGCTTATACCGCCAAAGCAAACGGCAAGATTGTTACGGTGGCTATGTTCGGTCATCCGGATAATTTGCGTCATCCGACACAGTGGTTTACTATGAGCAAGCCGTTTGCCTACCTTTCAGCTACGCTGAATCTGCACAGAGAGCCGTTGAAAGTTCTATCGGGTAAACCGCTGGAATTACAGTATGCTGTTGCTGTATGGGACAATCGAGTTGAAGAAGAACAAATCGAAAAGGTTTATGACTGGTGGGTCAAAAGTAAGCAATAATATAAGTTAATTGAGGAGAAAGCTATGCGTAACAAAGAACAATCACCGAACAATACAGATAACAGCCTGACACGCCGGCAGTTCATCAGCCGGGCCGGAGCAGCCGCGGCAGCGGTTACAGTAGCGGGGACATCTGCGAAACGTTCATTGGGCAGGAGTGCCAATGAGCGCATAGGAGTTGGTTTCATCGGGTGCGGCGGCCGGAGCCAGGCCCACATTAAGGCCGTGTATTACCTGAAAAATAAATACGCAAATGTGGAAATTGTCGCGGCCTGTGACGCTTATCAACCCCGTATGAAAGAAACCATGGATGGGTATAAGGCCAAAGGATATACAGACTATCGCGAGCTGCTTGCCGATTCAAATGTCGATGTCGTCTGCATTGCCACGCCGGACCACCAGCACGGCTATCAGGCGATTGACGCAGTTCGAGCGGGTAAAGACGTTTACTGCGAAAAGCCGGTGACACACTGGCGCCAGTTCGAGCTGACAAAGCGATTGGCGGCAGAGGTGAAAAAAAGCGGGCAGGTCTTCCAGCTCGGGTCCCAGGGTATGTACGACTCAGCATGGTGGCAAATGAAAAAGCTTATTGCCGACGGTTTGATAGGCCAGCCTATCCACGCCGAGTGCGGCTATTTTCGAGTCGGCGACTGGGGTGAGCGAGGTATGCCAATAGACGACCCAGGCGCCAAACCAGGCTCTGAGCTTGACTGGAATGCGTTTCTTGGCGATTCACCCAAGCGTCCTTTCGACGTAAGCCGCTACTTCCGCTGGCGGATGTATGAAGATTATGCGGGCGGGCCTTCGACCGATTTATTTCCACACAGCCTGACACCTGTAGTGTCCATGCTCGGAGTGGGCATGCCCAGCACAGTTGTTGCAACGGGCGGAAAGTTTCGCTATCAGGAGCGAGAGATACCCGATACGTTTAATATGCTCATAGATTACCCGGAGAACATCACTGTGGCCGTGCTCGGTACCCAGGGCAATAACCATCCCGGCACCGGCAGCCGGGGTTCGGGACAGCGGATTCCAGTCATTCGCGGATGGGAAGGTACGCTCACAATCGAAGGGGATGAAATCATTTTTATGCCCGCTGATGGTTCCAATAAGAAGCCGCAGCGTTTCGCTATCGAGCATGGGGAAGACTTTGTCGGGTACTGGGGGAAATTCCTCGACTGCTGCCGGAGCCGCCAGAAGCGGACTCTAAGTCCGATGGATTTAGCATATCACGTGCAAACGCCATTGCATATGGGTATGCTCGGTTTGCGTCAGGGCAAAGTTGCACGGTTCGACCCGGAAAAAGAAAGAATTATCTTATAGATTCTCGTGCAGGTTGTATAATATATGTGACGAGTCGTGGTATGGCTCTTATCTTGTTTATGTTAAAAGCTTTTAAATACAAGCCTTAGTTAAGATTGGAGGTAAATGAAATGCGGAAAAAATTATTTATTCTTTCAATGGTGTGCGTGTTCGTTTTAGCCGCAGCATCCGTTGCTGAGGAACAGATTCCTGTCAGGAACAAGGTGCAGAAACGTTTCGACCGAAACCGGGATGGTTTCATCGACGAAAGAGAACAGGAACCACTGCACAAGTTCCAAGAGGCAAGAGGACGTATCGAGAAGCTTTGTGCGATGGCACGTGAGCATGAAGAGAACTCCAAACGTCTTTGGGCAAAGGCAGAAGAGCTTGAACGAGAAGTAGAGCGCGGATTCGAAGAAATGGAGATGGCCGAGCATATTGAAAAGATGCATCACAAAATTGTCGAACTCAAAGAGGCCGCCGAGCGTGCCGAGCGAAAAGGTCATCACGACGAGGCAGCCGAACTTCACGAAAATGCTGAGAGGATAGCGGAGGAGATTGAAGCAAATAGAAGGGAAATAGAGGACAGGAAACTTCGCGAAGCCGATGAACGTATCTCGCACCTGCGGCGCATGGCTGAAGAAGTCGAAGAGCGAGGTGAAAAAGAACATGCCAGAGAACTGTGGACCGAGGCTGAAAAACTCGAACGTTCATTGAAACGTGAAATTGAACATCGAGAAATCGGCAAACATTTGGAAGAGATGCACCACAGAATTGCCGAACTCAAGGAAGCTACTGAGAATTCCGAGCGGGAAGGCCATCAAGACAAGGCAGACGAACTCCGCGAAGAAGCCGGCAGGTTAGCAAGAGAAATTGACGAAACAGTTCGTCGTGAGAAGGCCCATGATATGGAGAGGGAAATCGAGAACCTTTACGCTCTTGCCAGAGAGGCGGAAGAGGCCGGTAAACACGACAAAGCGGAAGCTATCTCTGCGGAAGCCGAACAATTGAAACGTCATCTTGCGGAGAGAATTGAGCCTCAAGAGAATAGGGAGCATAAAGAAGGTTTGGAAAGCCAGGTTGAGATGCTGAGAGATGAAGTTCACCGTTTGCGTGATGACATTGAGAAACTCGAAAATATTATACGTCAAAAGGTAATGAACCGCTGAATCAGGAGCATTTAGACTGCTCAATAATGCTTGGGATTATAAATCAGCAAGTCTGCCGACTTGCTGATTTTTTTGTTATCATGTACTTTTGAACTATTCAAAAAAGGGAAAAAATAGTGGTTTTCGGAGGCTGATGCTGGTATTATACCGTTCTGCTGTTCGGCAACGTTGCCGAACAGCAACCAATTGAGGAGAATTTCGAGTAACAGAAGAATCAGAGGAGCTTAATTATGAAAAAGAGAGTAAAAGTGATTAAGGTTGTTGTTTGCCTGCTTTTATTAGCAACGTTTTTAGGCGTAAGCAGCTATGCTGCAATTGAAGTTAAGAAGTACGCCGTGCATGACAGGGAGCGCAAGAATCCGCCGGTCATTACACCTGCCGAACAATTCGGCCAACCACCATCGGATGCAATTGTCCTGTTTGACGGTACAGATCTTTCAGAATGGGCAAGTGACAGGAGCGATGTGGAAGCAAAATGGAATATAATAGAGAATAAATATATGGAGGTACCAACAAAGGCGGGGGGAATTCATACAAAAAAAGAATTCGGCAATTGCCAATTACATATCGAGTGGCGTACACCTACGGGCCTTGATCCCAAGATAACTGATCAGAAGCGCAGCAACAGCGGTGTGTCCTTTATGGACAGGTACGAAGTCCAGGTGCTCGATTCATATACGAATGATAACTACAAAACCAACAGGACATATGCAGACGGCCAGGCTGCTGCGATATACGGCCAGAACCCTCCGATGGTGAACGCCTGTCGAAAGGCCGGCGAATGGCAGAATTATGACATCAGCTTCCTTCGCCCGCTATTCGATGAAGAAGGCAAGTGCATTCGCAAGGCCCGTATTACAGTGATTCATAACGGTGTCGTTGTTCATAATAACCTTGAAATCGAGGGAACCACTTCACATAAGAGAAAGGCCCGGTATGGCAGCCCTCACGAGAGGGGACGTATCAGACTCCAGGATCATGGCAATCCGATGTGCTTTCGTAATATCTGGATACGCGAGCTTCCGGAACAGCCGTATCTGATTCAAGACTGATAATTTATCGCCGGCATTTTTAAAATAAAGGCAACAGCAATATATTCTGGAAAGGAACAGAAATGAACTTTATGAAATCAAGAGTGTTCACGGCAGCTATAGTTACTATCTTGTTGTTTAGTATAACTAATGCTCAAGTTCCAACAGTCCCGGAAGTATCCAGGGATAAAGTTATTTGCTTTGCACTTTATACCGTTCACAACAATATTATGAAGATGACGGCTCAGTTGTATCCTCTTCGGGAAGGTGAAGACAGAACGGTCCGGCTTGAAACCAAACAGAATGGAAGCTGGAGACAAATAACCCAGACACAGGTTATCGAAAGGGGCTGGACAGCGGTTTTCCGCGTTGAGAACTGGGACATTACAAAAGATATTGAATATCGTGTTGCCCACGGCAAGAACGCCTATTACACGGGTATTATCCGCAAAGACCCGGTTAATAAAAATACCATCGTCGTGGCGGCGTTTACAGGTAATTCAATATATATACCCCACGGCGGAGACATACCAAAAGTCGATATCGTTGAGAACCTCAAAAAGATCAAGCCGGACCTTCTGTTTTTCTCCGGAGACCAGGTCTATGACCATAACAGACACTATGCCTACTGGCTAAAATTCGGCAGAGACTTCGGCGATATTATTCGCATTACCCCGACGATTACAATACCCGATGACCATGACGTCGGCCAGGCCAATTTATGGGGCCACGGAGGAAGGCTTTCACATACTCGTGCCGGTCATGACGGCGGGTACGCTGCACCTGTCGAATATGTCAAAGAAGTCGAACGGGCACAAACCAGCCACCTGCCCGACCCTTATGACCCCACCCCAATAGAACGAGGTATCGGCGTTTACTATACCTCCATGACTGTTGGCGGAGTAAGCTTTGCCATTATAGAGGACAGGAAGTTCAAGTCAGGTCCAGAGGGGCTTATTCCTTCTTATCTTGTGCCAAACCGACCGGACCATATTGAGGACCCGAGTTATAATCCAAAGGATGCAGATGTGCCCGGCGCAGTATTATTAGGTGAACGTCAGTTGAAGTTCCTGCGGGAGTGGGGAACCGACTGGCGCGGCGCGGATATGAAGGCCGTACTGTCGCAGACAATTTTTTGTGGCGGCGCTCATATTCACGGCAAGACAGGGAACAGGCTACACGCCGATATGGACTCAAACGGCTGGCCCCAAACGGGGCGCAATAAAGCAATCGCCGAGATACGCAGGGCCTTTGCCATACATATTGCCGGCGACCAGCACTTAGCAACAATATTTCACCATGGAATAGACGAATGGAACGACTCTTGCTATTCGTTCTGCGTGCCCTCAATTGCAAATCTTTATTTGCGATGGTGGAGTCCGCTTGAGGCGGGCAGGAACCGCGAACCTGGTGCGCCGGAATATACCGGAGAATTCTCAGATGGTTTTGGAAATAAAGTGACATGCTTAGCTGTGGCCAATCCGAGTCCGGAGCGTAACGGCGGGCAGAAGCTGACGACACGCGCGGCCGGATTCGGTATCGTTAAATTCGATAAGAAGAAAAGAGAAATCACGGCTGAATGCTGGCCCAGAAATGTAGATATCACAAATCCAAATACAAAGCAATATCCCGGATGGCCCAGGACCATAAAACAAGAGGATAACTATGGCCGGAAGGCCGCGGCTTATCTGCCGACTATACAGGCCAGAGGTATGAGAAATCCAGTCGTGCAGGTTATTAACGAGTCAAATGATGAAATCATCTACACCCTTCGCATTAATGGGACTTCGTTCAGGCCCAAGGTCTTTAAGGAAGGCACTTACACTGTAAAGGTCGGCGAACTCGGTACAGACAAGATGAAAACTCTCGAAGGTATCCAAAGCCTTCCGCCTGATAAAACCAAGACGATACGAGTAAAGCTTTAAGATAGAATTCTCCTGAAGATATGCAGTACATAAAGTTATAATAAACGCTCGATAGTCGATTAGAGTTCGGGGGGTGAACCGATAATGGCGAACTCGTCAAAGACGGCGTGCATAATGGTCGTTCGGCCGTTCGTAGTATAAACGATGTGGATTTTGCCGTCACGGGTCTGGATGGCATAGGGATAGGCGAAGGAATTGTCGCCGCCCGCAATATTGCGACGATATGGATAGGTTTTGTCATTGTCCGTCGAGACAGCCACGGTCAGCGGCGTACGATCATTCATATTATCGTTGTAAACCAGCAGGAGATGGCCATTCTGCAGCTTGATGAAGTCAACGGCGGAGTTGGGATTGAGGAATTTCGTCTCAACGGCGTCAGTCCACGTGTAGCCGCCGTCAGTGGATTCGGAGCGTAAGGTATAGCCGTGGTCGGTAGGAAGGAAATCACCGCCCCGACGGAGATAGGCGATGAGATAATCATCGGTAAGCTGAACAACCTGGGCCTGCAGATTGCCCATGGGCGATTTAATCCGGTTGGTTTCGGTCCATACCTTCGTCTTGGGATTGTAACGCATGAAATAGGAACAAGTAGTAGAGGCTGTCTTCTCCCTGTCATCTCCGGTTTCGTAGTACATGGGCAGGAGATAATCACCGTTGCTGAGGACGATGGGCTGGCCTCGAACCATGGTTCCCTCTTCAAAGTTGAGCATGAACGAATCCGACCAGGTTTCGGCACCATCGTCAGAAATCTTGCACTTGACTCGCGCGTTGGACCAGGTTTCGCCA
>JACNGQ010000284.1 GCA_014384025.1 Planctomycetota bacterium
ATACCAGCTCACCATAATTTTGGCGACTCAGTTGCACTTATGAGTTGAATCCGCTACAATTGATTAACCGCAACCTGAGAAAAAATAAAGTCTTTTTTGCCGGAATGCTTGGCTTGCCACCATTTTATTCTTATATTTTTAATAGAAAACAAGACTTCGCCGAGGAACAACCGGTTGGCTCCGATTAATTACGCCGGACTGTGGTGTTTTCCGCAGGGTAAGAAAAATATTAGTAACAACCAATTTTTCTAAGAAAAGGATAGCAGCCGCTGTCCTTTTTTTATGCCTTGTCATCGCCTGTTTTTATCATTACAATGAGCCAAATCTCGATTTGTAATCATTCGAAATTGGTGGTTGAACTATGATATTACCCATCAGGACAAGTATTAATCCGCGACGGACACCGTACATGAATTACGGCCTGATAGTCGCCAATGTCCTTATTTTTTTTCTGACATTTTATCCTCATAAAGATCCATTAACAGGTCCACAGATACTTCGCTCCTGGGCTCTGCAATTTGAACTCAATGCAGATCGGCCTTATCTGTGGCAGTTTGTAAGTTACGCCTTTTTGCACGGCGGTTTTATGCATATTATCGGAAACATGTTTTTTTTGTACTTGTTTGGTAATAACGTCAACGACAAGGTTGGTAATATCGGGTATCTTTGCTTTTATTTAGCAGGAAGCGTCTTCAGCGGTATCGGCCATACATGGGTCAGCGGAGGTGATGTTATTGGAGCCAGCGGTGCCGTCGCCGCCGTAACCGGTGCTTATCTGGTCTTATTCCCCCAAACTTTAATCACCGTCTTATATTGGTTCTTCTTCATCGGAATGATAGAGGTCCCGGCGTTATATTTTATCCTCCTTAAAATGATTATCATCGATAATGTAATCGCCCGTTATACACCTCAGGTCGCCTACGACGCTCATTTGGCTGGATATGCCTACGGCGTTGCAGCCATGTTGGCTATGCTCTCGGTAGGTCTAATCAGCAGCAACAATTTCGACCTTTTTGCAATGATAAGGCAATGGAATCGAAGGCGGAGATATCGTGATGCTGTATCGAGTGGCTTCGATCCCTATACGGGCCGGACAGAAAATAAACGTATAAGGGTCAAAGAGGTCAAAAAAAGCCCCGCCGAACAACAAAAAGATGAAAAATCAAAAGAGCTTCGTAACGAAATTAACAAACGGATAACGGAACGCAACCTGCCCGCTGCAACCGGACTTTATCTGGAACTTATGAGCCACGACAGCCACCAGGTTCTGCCAAAACAGCATCTGCTGGATATTGCCAACCAGCTCGCAGGTGATAATAAACCTGCCGAATCCGCTCAGGCCTACGAGCAGTTTCTCACTCATTACAGCAATTACGAATACGCCGAGCAGGTAGAGCTGATGCTGGGAATATTATATTGCCGTTACCTGAATAAGCCCGAGCTGGCAAAAAAATACCTCGAAGCCGCCGCTGAAAAACTAACCGACCCCGGCCAGCTAAAAATGTGCAACGACGAGCTTGCCCGACTGAAGTAAAAATTCCTATCTGTAACCAAAACAGGAGTACCATGATGAAACGAAATAACCTCTGCCTATTGACATTGATTCTTGTGACCGCCTTCGCACTGGACGACAACACACAAGGACAACAAACAGACAGCCCGCTGTCAGCTAAGCAGCTCCGCGTCGCCGTAGCCCAAATCCCCGTGGTCGCCGACATCGAGGCCAACATCGAAACGATCGCCAGGGCAATCGACCGGGCCGTCGCCGAAAAAGCCGAAATATTGCTGACTCCGGAGGGCTCATTGAGCGGTTACACACACAAGCTTGACCAGGCACGGGTCGAGGCAGGCCTGAAGAAACTCGTCGCTAAAGCTGATTCCGTTGATCTGGCCCTGGCCCTCGGAACCTGCTTCGTCGAGCCGGACGATGGGCGATGCTACAACCAGGTTCGATTCTACGACGCCGACGGGAAGTTCCTCGGATTTCACTCCAAGACTCTTCGTTGCGGCACCATGACAAAACCCACCCGGGGTGAAATCAATCACTACGCTGCTCGCCCCCTGAGAACCTTCCAGCTCAAAGGCATTACAGTCGGCGCCCTGATATGCAACGACATGTGGGCCAACCCGGGATGTACTCCGATGCCCGATCCGCATCTCAGCCAGCAGCTCGCCGAAAAAGGAGCGAAGATAATCTTCCATGCTGTTAACGGTGGACGAAACGGCAGTGAATGGTCCAGAAATGTCTTCTGGCCCTTCCATGAAACAAACCTGAGGATTCGCGCGCAAACGGGCAAGCTTTGGATTGTCACTACCGATAATTGCCATCCCTCGGACATTCCATGCTCCGCCCCATCCGGCGTAATAAAACCAAACGGAAACTGGGCAGTCAAAACACCCGACCAGGCAGAGCAAATGGTTGTCTATACTATTAATCTACAATAAGCAATAGTAAATTCCGAGCAAAGCGTAAGTCCTGAGCATAGTCGAACGGGAGTAATCTTTTTAAAATAATTGTCATTGCAAGCAGGCCGTAGAGTTTTTTTCGTAAATCAAAGATTTACAATGCGTCCTAAGTCCCCAGTCTTGATGGTAAATTAATCCGGGAAAAATGAAAAAGTATTTTGATTTACGCAAAAAATCGACATTTATTCGGACTCGATATAGACAAAATCAACATTTGTGGTGACAAAATGGTAACTAGATGTCACTTGGAAATTAGGGTATTTTTCAGATCCTGAAAGAGGTGACTTTTCGCGTGTTATATCACTCGTCTATGGTTTCTGTTTACCAAGAATTCTGGCATTTTGTGACTCACGAAAATGGAGCTATTATAGTGATGATCAGTGAGCTCGTGGGATTGGTCCGAGAAGTTTGGGCTAGGACATAGACAACGCATGGTTCACTAATGAGAAACCAGGCTCTATTTCTTCTTATGCCTCTTTCGCCTGGCCAACCTGTACATGAGGAGAGGTAGATTAGGAAATGCAACACTCAGATCACGCCAACTGAAAAGTCCAATTCGAATGGCTTTTCTGATGATATGGATGATCTGCCCCAGATCGTAGAATTCCGACCGGATTCGGTTGCGGATTTGCTTTAGTTCCACGTGTCCGTAACGCTCCGAATACACGGACCCACCTATATGGCTACTATTGTAGTAATAGCCCGGCGTTGCCTCAACCACTTCCTTAAGGGGCGAGAATTTCTCAATACGAAGTTTCTGGAAACTGATGGAATCCAGCTTGATTTCTTTGGCGAATTTCGGGATGCAGAGCATCTCTTCTTCTGTCTCGCCGATATTTCCGTAAATGAAGTACCCATGCAGGTAAAAGTCATACTGAGTTAAGACTGCAAAAGCATCCCGGACCTGCTGCTGGGTGATGCCCTTCTGAAGCTGCTCTAAAATCCAGTCATGCGGCGACTCGATCCCGATAATGAAGACCTTAAAGCCTGCTCTCTCCGCCTTCTTAAGGAGCCGAGGATACTTCGCGATGTCAATTCGAGCCTGAACTATAAAAGTCTTCTTGATGTTGTTTTCGATAATCAGATCACAAAGTTCTTCACTCCTCTTCGGATTCGTGAAGAAGTTGTCGTCGCTAAGTTGCACAACACTGGCCTCAACTGTCTTTAACTCCTCAATGACTGATTCTACCGGCCGCTCCGTGTAGCTCCTTTTCTGTCCGAGCGGATTTAGACTGAAGGTACAGAACTTACATTTGAACGGACATCCTCTGGTAGTCAGTAACGTGTCGAACGTGTGATTGCTGATTCGAGCTCCGTACACAACAGCCCGATAGTCATGCTGTCTAAGGGATCGGTCAGGAAATGAGATACGTGTGATGTCAGGCAGCGCATGAATCTCGTTATGGACGATTCGTTCGTTCCGGCGATAGGAAAGCCCACGGATATTCTCGTAAGGGACTCCGGTTACGATCTGTTTGATGATCTCTTCGCCCTCTCCTCGTACGATCATGTCGACATTTGGACAGCGCTCGAACAAGTACTCCACTTCCTGCGTTGCTTTATAACCTCCGGCGACTGTACAAACCTCATGAGGCAACTGAGAGATGAAATCACAAACCTGCTTGAAGCACGAGTGCCATTGTATGCTGATACATAGAAGGTCAATATTGTCCCGGATGAACGTGCTGAGCGTCTTCAGGTCCTGATAGGACCTCTCATACCGAAGGTCGAGAAGCGTTACCTTACCGACCAGGTCTTTCATGCTCGCTACGATGTACTCAAGGCCAGTCGGAGGGAAAATACCCATGGCGGTTGTAGAATGCCCAAAGTAAGGGTACAAAGCTAAAGCGTGTTCGTATCTGTTCATGCGATGATTATAGTAGTCTGGCAGGACCAGTTCAAGTAGTTTTGGCAAGGGAAGAAAGGCGTTGTCCATTATTCAGAAATACCGTCAGAGGGCAGAGTATCTCTTCAGGAAGACCAGAAGGTCGAGTACGAGATTGGAGAAGGTGAAAAGGGTCGTCCTTGTGCGGTCAAAGTACGCCCCTGTTGAAACTGAACAAGGTGTTGTGAAAAGTATTAAAAGCAAGGTGAGTCTGACGATTGAGATGTTTCTACCAGAATAAATATGCATTAATGTATTTAGTTAAACTCTTAGATTTTGCTTTGAATAGCTTTCACTAACGGTTCAAACTGAGGCGGTAAAGATTGTAGAAAAGCGGCCCATTCAGTTTTACTTGACTGGAGTGTGATTTTGGCTCCCTTTTCGAGCAGATAATTTATTTTATCAAGAGCATATGCCACACGCCATTTCCAGTTGATGGCCCAAGCTTTTTGTGCAACGTCAAACCAGCATCTTATAGCATTGGTTAGCTGACCTTTGTTCATCTGTTGTTCCGCTTCGAGCGCCGAAAACTCCATCTGAAGGATGATCCTGTTTCCCATTAAAACTTTAGTACGCTCGTCAATAGGCTTAACCGCATCAGAGGATATTGATTCTGCAATGCTTCTTAGTGATTGTTCAAGTGATTTGGTTTTCTCTTGTAAGTCATCTTTCGTCTTCTTTTCAAAATCAGAATATCGCTGTTCGAATCCTGCTCTTACCTTTGCAACTTCGCTCTTAATTACGCAGATTAGAAGCATCTTGTCTTGCTCATATCGTCGGTGTGTGAAATAGCTAATTAGACCAAGAATGGCAATGATAAACAGCGGTACAAATCCAATCGCTCGGTGAAGTGTGTTTAAGATGTCCTGATTTTGTTCTTTAAATAGACTATTTTGAGTCTCTGGGCGAGTGATTTGCTTGGATACTTCTCCATTTGGTGAATCATTTGATAAGGTTGACGAATCTGACGCATAAATGTCACAAATTAGGCAGTTCGCCAGGCAAAGAATAACAATTAATATTAGTGGATATTTCAGGTGCATTGGCGAAACCCTCTTCCATTGCCAGTCTTGCTCAAAGCTGATAAACACCTGGTGAGGCAATCTCAACTCCAAATCTTCTCAGACCTTTGAATGATAGCACACACACAGACTTTATACAAGCACAATTTGCACCCTATACCGTATATCACTTGAAATTGCTATGGTTCTGAGTGTTTTTGTGTGGTTTTGTGTGGTTTTGTCACAATACTTGGCTTAATTCATCTTTCTCTTTCTGAAGCTTGCACCCAAAGCCGCATGGTACTCGTTACCAACTTTTGTTTGTCCGAGTAACGCTTGAAGTCCGCGTATGCCCGGCAGTCCAAACGTAGGTTGTTCCTGTATGAGAGATTGCTGACCATGCTGATCAGCGGCCGGCGGCGCTGCCACAAGCTGCTGAACACCCTGCGCAGAATGCGCGGCATGGAATAGAAGTCCCGGTTGCAGGAGATCATTTCCTGGATGATGACGTCCAGAGATAAATGCTTATAGCAGGCCACGGGGAATGTCAGTGTGTAATATTTCCAGTCTTGCGGGAAGGTATTGAGGGCGATGCGGTCCTGCGATGTCATCTGGTTCCACAGCCGCGTACCGGGCAAGGGTGTCAGAAACAGCACGTTGAGATTGTCCACACCGTACTGACGGGCTACCCCGGCGATACGTTTACCGATGCCCGGTTCATCTACATCCAGGCCGATGATAAAGGAACCCATTACCAGAATGTTGTGCCGCTGTATGCGCCGTACTGAGGCGCGAAAATCCCGGCCTTTGAGAAGGTTGAATTTCTTGCCGATCTCCAGAAGCCCTTCCGGTGCGGGGGACTCAAAGCCGATGAAGACGCCTCTGCATCCGGCCTTCGAGGCCAACGCCAGAAGTTCTTCGTCATCGGCGAAGTTAATAGTTGCCTGGGCAATCCATTCCTTTCGCAGTTTCGCCTGTGCTATAGCGCGGAACATGTCCTTAGCGCGGGTGATGTGTTCAGGGCGTGTGCCGATGAGGTTGTCGTCCACCACAAGAACACGTTTCTCACGAATCGACTGGAATTCCCGGACGACATCTGAAATGGGTCGCTGGCGGTATTTGGCCCCGTTGAATGCAGTCACGCTGCAGAAGCTGCAGTTCAAGGGACAGCCGCGTGTAGTCTGAATAGCTCCTAAGGCATATCCCGTAGCCAGCAAATCATGGCGTGCGAGCGGAACATCGCTTATTTCGGCAAGCCCTCCGTCATACCGGCGCTTCAGGCTGCCATGCCGAGCATCCTCCAGGACCTGCGGCCAGACGCCCTCGGCTTCCCCCGTGACGACCGAGTCCGCGCGCTCCATGACCTCTTCCAGGCACATGGTTGCATGAATACCGCCCATAACCACGAGTACACCCAGATTGCGGAAGTAAGTGGCCACTTCATAGGCGCGGTTCGCCTGCGAGGTGAAAGCGGTAATACCCACCAGGTCGGGCCGAGGCATGGCCGCGTAGTCCGGTGCGCCGAGGTTCTCGTCCACAATCGAGATTTCCCACTCCGGCGGGGTCAGACCCGCGAGAACCATAAGACTGAGCGGTTTCCACACGCGGTAACGGTTCCAGCGGCTCTCCTTGACGTTGACGACGCTGACGAGAAGATTGGACGGATTGATCAGATAAAGTCGCATAGCAGCATATTTGACCCGAGAATAAAGAGGTTTAATTTACCGGGTGTCAAAATATCTTCTGATGTTTTGACTGGTACATCTTTTTCCATTGTGCAAAATCTCTTTTGTACTACCCAACATATATTATCTAAGATTTCAACTTTTACCTGATTAGCTATGTCGCTAAGTTACATTTTCAATAGAATGCCGCGTTTGTATTGAAAAGTCAAGTTTTTTGGCTATTGCTTAAAGATTTTTCAGGTAGAATATACGGTTCGGCGAGCCAAAATGGGGCCATTGAGGATGGATTAATGCAATAGACATAAAAAAAGGCCCTGCCATTTTGCAGGGCCTTTCGGTTCTCAAGCATTGCTGTCTGCTTAGCAGGGAATTACATTTGTCGCACATGGACCTTTTTTGCCTTGTCCGGCTTCAAACTCAACCTGTTGGCCTTCATCGAGTGACGCATAACCACTCGTTTTAATCTCTGAGTGGTGAACGAATAAATCATCGCTGCCATCATCCGGATTAATAAAACCGAATCCCTTACTCGAATTGAACCATTTTACTGTACCTTTACTCACTTGTACTTCTCCTTGGCTTGTTTAATAAGCCACATAAATAGTATCTCTCTTTCTTAATTTATTGGGGGGATACTCCTGAGAGATGGAAGAATATTCACCACTAAAAAAGCCATTATAAGATAATAACCGACGTGACGCAAGAAAATAATATAAAAAATTCATCTTTTGCAAACGAGAGGCTATTAATGCCGACTACACCCCAAAAGTCCTCAAAAACACGAATTCCACGGCTTTTGTCCCCCATAAACCCAACGACACTGTTAGCCGCAGCTGAATCCGCAATCAGCGATTGACTTTAAGTTTTCAATCAACTTTACGTTTAACCAATCCATCTGTAAATAGTCATGGCTTCATTTTCCGCTTTTTTGTCAGCAATTTGAAGGTCTCGACCTGAAAGGTACTGCACATCCACGCACTCAGGCCAGTCCCGGAGGCAGTGCGCTACTGCACTATCTGGCCCGTAATATTCTCCGCCGCCATGGCCGTAATCCTTGCCGCCTCTTTCTTCCAGGCCTTCTAAAATATCCGGGCGCTCTTCTCTTAACCGATTTAGAATCTGGTTATAAAGCCAATAGCAATTCGGGCTTTCCTGCAGGATTTGCCCCAAGATCTGGCGCAGCTCCTCAAATCTCGGCATTTTTATCACCAGCAAAATATCTCAACTTACCAAGACCTCCTGCCTGTAAAGTGCGAACAAGCAGGCGGCCTACCTTAAAACTCTCAAGCTAACAACCCTGCGAAATCCTCCCATCTTTCTAATAATATTTATCTTTTAATTTCGTTCCAATAAACACAACCAAAACCACAACACCCACACCAATAAGTATCCAGACCAAATTGCTCATTAAAAGCATATTAAGCCTCCTTTCTATTCCTCTATCTTGTTTATAATCCAATTTATAATTAAAGTCGCAACCAAAACTCTACCTCTTAGGACCTTTGCTCCAACAAGTCACTCCGATCTGTTTTTAGGATTTTGACGAAAGGATTGAACGGATTTAACAGATAAAATCCCATAGGTTTATTTTGTCAGCGGCATAACACCCGCCATCTCTCCAATAACATTAACGAGTTCAGATCCTGAAGGAATGACGATCTTGGCATTGTTCATCAGGGATTTCTCCAGGGTCTCGAGCTTTCTAAGCAGTTGTGCGTTGCCGATGAAGTAGGTGTTCGCTGCCTCGTTAACCAGTTTAATGGCTTCGGCCTCGCCCTCGGCCGCCAGTATCTTGGCCTGTTTGATTCCTTCGGCCTTCTTGATCTCAGCCCTCTTTATTCCATCCGCTTGCCTCTCGGTGGCATTGGCGAAATCCAGGGCAGCAACCTTTTCATTTTCCGCCTTGACGACTTTGTTCATGGTTTCCTGGACATCTTTGGGTGGATCGATTTCCTTCAACTCTGTCCTAACGATCGCCATGCCCCAGTTCTGGGTTTCTTTACTCAACGTTGTAAGAAGGGCCGTATTTATTTTGTCTCTTTCGCTGTTTGCTGATTTCAGCGTTAGCGTACCAATGATGTTACGCAGTGTGGTACGAGCCAGGTTCACAATCTGAAATTGATAGTTGTTCACATTGTACTGGGAACTCTTAACGCTCTCCTCATCGTCCTTGACCTTGAAGTAAACCTGGGCATCCACCCTGGCATTAAGATTATCATTAGTAATGATCTCCTGTGGCTGGGCATCCACCATCTGCTCGGTGATATTTACCTGAGTCATTCTGTCAATGACTGGGATGATCCAATGAAAACCTGCTGAGGCAAATTGTCTGTACTTGCCGAGTCTCTCAATTAGGCCCCTGTGAGTAGGACGCACAATTCTTATGCCTAAAAGAAAGACGAGTACAACAAGCGCAACGATAACAATCACAACGATCTTGATCGGATCCATAAGATCCTCCTTATCTGGTATTTCTCATATAATATTATATATCCTTTCTCAGCTACATCCCTGAGTCACATTTTCAATAGAATTTCGCGTCTGTCTTGAAAAGTCGATTTATTTTTACTACTCGTACGGTACAACAATTCATATCACAATAGAAACCAACAGAGTCAAAACAATTGTAAGAATAGCTTTCATTTTTTCACAGTCAGGTACTCCTTAGTACGTGATTGTTCAAGAGAAGCTCACGTTTATGTCTCTTAAAAAATCTCTATCCATTGTCAATCAAGTTATATTCATCCGAGGAGATGGTGGCTAACTCTTTCATTTGACGGTTAACCTGTTCTAACATGTTACGATAGTGACATCCATATATTGAGAGGCGAACAGCCATCAGCAATCTGCGGGGACTTTTGAGTGACCAGAGTATAAGCATCCAATAGTATATCTTGCCTTTCTCGATCACACCAATTCGCCACATTGACCTGAAAAAGGCCTTGATGTTGCTGTAGCGCAATTTAAGCCTTGTTTTGTTACTGAAATTGTAGCTTTCGAGAAATGTTTTGATGCGCTTGCAATAGTGTTTCTGTGAGTAGATTGTATTCAGTACTTTCTGATATCCGCCCAGAAGTTCGTGAATATCCATCTTGGGAATGAAATTCATTGAGCAGTCCATGTTGTCTCCCGTTGGGGGCCTTGTCAATCTGTTTTCACTCATGAGCTTCTTATAGAGTTTTGTTCCACGAGGGGCGTTGAGCAGCCCAACCATCGCTGTGACCACTCCGCTGTCCTGAATCAGGCTTATCAATTTGTCAAACACACCTGGCATATCATTGTCAAAACCGACAATAAAGCCGGCCTGTACCTGCATACCAAACCGTTGTATCTTTTTGACAGCTGCGACAATGTCACGGCCGGTATTTTGTGTTTTGTTGCATTCGGCCAGACTTATATCATTCGGAGATTCGATGCCGATAAATACACAGTTGAAACCAGCTTTGGCCATCAGGGTCATAAGCTCCTCGTCATCCACCAGGTCGATAGAAGTCTGGGTATTGAAGACGAACGGATGCTTTCTTTTCTCCATCCAGTTTGCGATTGCCGGGAGCAATTCGTTTTTCAGTTGTTGGCGTTTTCCTATAAAATTATCATCGACAAAAAAAACATCACCTCGCCATTTATGAACATAAAGGCTTTCGAGCTCATCGATTATCTGGCTGGTGGATTTTGTACGAACCTTACGGCCTAAAAGAGCTGTAATATCGCAAAAATCACAATTAAAGGGGCATCCCCGCGAATATTGAATGCCCATCACGGCATATTTTTTCATATTAATTAAATCCCACTGCGGGATTGGTATATCTTTCAGGTCAGGTTTTTCACGAGTGGTGTAAAAGGATTCGGGACATCCTTTTTCCAGATCATTTAGAAATGCAGGCAACGTGATTTCCGCTTCTTTCAGTACGAGGTGGTCAATATTCAAATAGGCTTCAGGAAACGCGGTAAACAGCGGACCTCCGGCAACGATCTTCACATTCAGTCTCTTACAGCGTTCGATAATTTGATCGACCGATTTTTTCTGAATCACCATGCCTGTTATAAATACATAGTCTGCCCACTTGATATCCCGGTCATGCAATGGAACCGTATTCATATCAATCAGCTTTTTTTCAAAAGATTCCGGCAGCATTGCGGCTACCGTAAGCAGTCCCAGAGGCGGAAGGAGCGCCTTTTTGGAAACAAACTTTAAGGCGCTTGTTAGACTCCAGAATGTGTTTGGTACTTCCGGATTGATGAGAAGTATTTTCATGATTGCGCTCCTATACCTAAATACATATTACAAGCAGTTGGTAATAGGGGGGGTAGATGCGAAATATCAAAATTAGCAGGAGGCGAATGATGCGATCAGGCCACTCATCCGGATTGGTCGATAACTATCTAAATTTCACTTGCTATAAGTGTAATGTTGTAATGAATAATTCTTCGCTTCTAACTAGTTATTCAAATTCGCTTAAACCGGCCTTATTATGCCTTACTCAAGCTTCTAATAAATAAAATTTAGCCAAATAATTAATACCTTTATTGGCTTTCTTGCTTACCATAGTATACGAAATACGGAAAATTTGAAAGGAGAAAATTGAATATTTGTGAGATTTTCAAGTTGAATTTGGTAAGATTATTGGTGACCGTTCACAGGGTATGAATGTGGATTACGGGCTTAATAACGATGGTAATGATTGATCGGAGAAATGAGCTTGGATAGATTGATATATAAAATCGAACGCATTTCGACCTTGACTGGCGCAGGTCGCCAGTACGGTCCAGATGCGTTCGCTCCAAAGCCTGCCGTTTTCGCTACGAGTGCCTTGTGTAATATAGCGGTCTATAACAACAAAGCGT
>JACNGQ010000078.1 GCA_014384025.1 Planctomycetota bacterium
TCCTTCAGCCATTCGCCCGCGTGCCATTTCCCGATGATTGCGGTGAAGTAGCCCGCTTCCTTTAGGGCTTCAGCGATGGTCCGTTCATTGGTATCGAGAGCGTGGATACGGCGAGTGGGGACGCCATCGTCGTTGTGGGCAAGAGTCAGGCCGAGCTTTTCGAGATAGCTGGGTTTGCCGAAGTCTTCGCTGCGCCAGTCCATCCAGTTGCGGAAGGCATAGCGACCAGTCAAAAAGGCGCTGCGGGTCGGCGCGCAGACGGAGTAGGTGTAGAACTGGGTGAGCCTAAGACCATCAGACGCAAGCCGGTCGATATTTGGGGTGAGCTTTGGATTGCCACCGTTGAAGCCTGGTTCCGCCCAGCCCATGTCGTCGCTGAGAATGAAGACGATGTTGGGTCTCGAACCAGCAAGTTGTTTGCCAATTCGGTTCTTTGTTAAATTATCGTTTGCTGGACAGCCGGCAAATAAGGCTGTCGTTGTAGCCGCTGTGACTTTCAGGAACCGTCTTCTGTTCATATTGCCTTCCCGGAAAAAAGTACAAGTTCAACAACCTCCTAACGCTATCGTAGGAGTGATTGTTGAAGTGATTCTATTGTATCATGCGAAGCTTTGCTATGGCAAGCCAGCTTATGTTTGCGATTGAGTCTTTGGAGATACAGCTATATAGTAATTCCCGCCGGTTAGGGTTGTTTCGAGATTGGCTTTAATTGGGTTTGTTTGGCTTTGTTTGTCTGAATAACCAAATGTCCAAGCAGGCTGTAACTCATTGCTACATAAGTATTTACGGCGATTTTGGGGCACTTGGTTTTGGGTTTGTTTTACATATAAGAGTAGAAAGAATACAGTATAATAGGATACAGGAGACAGAATACAGAAAAAGACAGCGTACAGCGTTTAGCCTGTTGGGTATTGGGTATCTCATATCTCAGATTTCATATTGTAGGTGAGGGAAAAATAATCCCTCTATAATTAGAGGGATGGACAGTTTTGAGCCGAAAAATGTCTCGATTTTCGATGCTGGATTCTCGTAACTCGTTTATTAAATAGGAGATAAAAATTTATGAAATTTTGGATTTTTGTTTTTAGCTGTGAGCGTTTTTGACTGTTTTTTACCACTGATTTTATTCTCACATTATCCTAATATTAACAGACTCTAAATAGATGACTGTCGCGATTTTAGAGCTTTTTATAAATGTCCTCTTCGCTCTCTATTTGATTATTTTTTTGCTGTCCGACATGCTAAACTTGGTGGAAGATTGTTGAAATTAAGATGAAATTCAGGCATGATAGAGTTTTGAATGATTATGAGTGTTTCAGTGAAGTTTATATAGGAGAACGTCGGATTAATGATGTGATCGATAATGCAGGAACATTTAATCGTGATGGACACCTTAGGAAAATGAGAAACGAATCGGAGCGTAGTTTACACCTTACAAATATGTGGAGTAACTATCTATGGCCCCCAAATCTTTTATGGGTATATTCTTTGTTGTGGTTGGTTTGATCTGCGGCGCTGGCTATGGTGAGGAAGTCGCCGACCTGGTCACACGGCTGGAGAAGCTTGACGGTAAAGATTCGATACGTGCGATGGTTCACGTCGGTGATCGTGTATCCAATGTCCTGGACGAAGAGTCCAAGCCGCTTGAGGAAACGGATTTTGTCATCGCGGCCGATGCCAACGAACTGACGCTCACATTTGCCGGTAAGATTTCAAATAACAGGCTCTTTAGAGACTTTTCTCTACTGCGTGCCGGTGAGCTGGCGCACTACGGTCCACATCTGGCGCGCGAGCTGGACGGACTCGAGCTGGTTGAGAACGGACCTGAAGTATACCGAGGCATTTCGTGCAGGCACTGGTTTTTGAAATCAGAACGCAAAGAATCGAAGTTTGGAATAAGCTCGACAACTCTGCGAGATGTAGAACTATGGATTGATGCTGAGGGCTATCCTATAGCCGGTTCGTTCAAAGCGCAGACAAAAGGCAGGATGCTGCTTTTCAAATTCAATTCCGAGTTGGCGAGAGAACAGCGTTATCAGCGGTTGGGAGGCCGCCTTGTCCTGGTTTTCGATAGAGACGAAACAGACGTGAAATCAAAAGCAGGTGAGCAGAAGAGAACCATCACAACTACGGTTGAAGTGAGACGGAATAGGCTCCGAACGGAGTGAAGAATTTAAAATTGGTGGAGCAAGCCCATTCAATCTATTATTTACTATTGAATATTTATGATTGGGAATGAAGATTACCGCGCTTCGCATGCATTCGCTTCCGTCTTTGCTAAAAGCTACGACGAGACAAGCAGGATGACGATTGTGTCAACTTGCTACCTTTGTCTGCATTCGGGGATATATTCCAGTGAGTTTGAGGCCGTGTATCAAGTCAACTTTGTGCATTGGACCAGCCCCTGAGCATAATGGCTGCGGCGAGGAAAAAGGCCAGATGGAAGAGGAACATAGGCCAGTAACACACCCCAAGGAATCGCCACTCAAAGGAGTTAAGCCCATCGCCTCGCCAGAAATCGGGGCTGCCGGACTCATACCAGATGTCCGTTAGAGCGAGAAAATAGAGAATCAAACAAGCAAATGAAATCATGCCGAGAACAAGGCCGGCAACAATGACTAAGCGTGTTAGCTTAGTCGTGCATATCATACTTGTATCCTTTCGTCTCGTCAGTTAAGTATGTATATATGGTTTCCGTAACAAAAATCTGTTGCTGCTTCATTGTCCGCATAAACACTACAGGAAACCTACATGACAAGGGCCGAATTTGCAAGGGAAAATGCGTTATTTGTTGGGCTTTGATTGTTGCAAATATTGTCAGGCCTTTTCGATTTATTATTTATTATTCGTGAGGGCGGTTCGCGAACCGCCCCTACAATGATAATGGCAATCATAGATCAGGGCGATTTCGTAACAAATTTGGGCAACCACGTGGGTTTGCCCCTACTACATAGGTGTTGCGTCGAAGACTAAGACTTCGAATGGTTTCAGGTTGAATGCATGTTTTTTTCCGGCGATTAGCTTGATCGAAGGCTTTCCAATGTCTTGTTTCCAGGGACTTTTGAGGAAATAACTTATTGGGGCACCTTTTGGCAGCTCGAATGCTTTACCTATGTCTAATGTGATAGAGCCCGGTTTGTCGTGAGGATTGCGCAGCGATAAGATACCTTTTCGCTTTGACCATGAAGCCCAGCCGTAGATTTCGCCTTCGGCCGGATCGCCGCCTATCCAGTGCGTATCAACCAGCACATCCGCATTGCTTCGTGACCATTGGGCAGCTTCGGCCAAGGCGTCCCAATCCTGGTCTGTCATCAGAGATGGGGTGACGTATAGTTCCTGGCAATCGGTTCCGCTTGCAAAGAATGCCCGTATGTCATCGGTGAGATTGTCTCTGTCTTTAGGGAGGCCGTGATTGGCGAACATGAAACCTTGAGTCATAAGCGAATTGAGCGGATGAAGGGGGGAGCGGAGGACGACGTTGTGGTAAGTTTCGTTGTCACGGTAGGTGATTTGCTGCTGGCGTTTGGAGCCTGCGCCGTGTGTGCTCCAGTCGTGTCCGGATCTCCAGATGGAATCGCCATACCACAGCCAGAAGGGTGATGACCATGTGCCCGTTGTGATGTTGATAAACACATCGGGTTTGACACTGCGAAGGTCGCTGATAAGCCGCAGCAGGGCGTTCATGTCCTGGGCAAATTCACTGTTGGTTCCTGCCGGTCTGCCGCCGACTCCGATGCCGTCGAACTTGAAGTAGCTCAAATCATATTCACGGAGCATGTTCACGCACACATCGCGAAACCTCTTATAGTACGTGCTGCCCTCAAGTGAGAAGCCGCTCTTGTTTGTCTCGAAGCCCTGCTGCCGGCCGTATTTGAGCCTTTCTTCTTTAGCTTTGCCGTAGCCGCCAAAAGGAGACAGCCAGACGCCAAGTTTGGTATCATATTTTTCGACTGCTTTCTGCAGGTTTGAAAAGCCGTTCGGGAAGTCCTCGTGAAAACGCCACAGTGAAGCTGGGTCGTCCCAGCCGTCATCTAAAACCAGTGAGTCCATTACAACATTTCGCTGATTGATTAACTCATCTCCGAACTGTTTGATAACATCGAGAAAATCGTTTTCCAGTATTTTTTCCGGGCCGTAACCGATGTCGTACCAGCTATTGTAGTGTAAGAATGGTCTGTAGGGGTGTACCCGCTCCCGCTCAACGTAATATAGAAAACCTCTGCGCAATTGGCCTTGTGGAACAACGCCGATTACGGAACTATGGGTAATTGGCTCACCCGGTTTGAGCAGGATATTGTAGGGCAGGGTGCACTGTAAAACATCCGGGCTGCTCTGTGATTTCTGAGTTTTCGACAGGGGGTGTTCGTAAGCGAAAAACATGTTGCCCAGTGTCACGGGCGAACCATCCACAGTGCCAATTACCTTTGCGTTCGGTTCATTAAGTTCCAGCAGTACTATTTTCTCAATGGTAACGGGTTTGTTTGTTGCGGTCAGCGTAATTTCCTGGCGTACGTAGTTTGAGCCGTCGCGTAAAATCGCACTCCATTTAACTCTCAGGTTTTTATCGGGAGAGACGAGTGTGACAGAGATTTGCAGGCCTTCAATCTGTTCGGCCAGTCGGCAGGCCTTGTTGTTTGGCCGTAATTTATTTAATGTTGGTCCAGCAACAATATTCAAATCAGAAGCCTTTAACACCTGTCCGTCTTCCAAAACAAACAGGAAGCATTGAGAGTCCTGCATTATTATAGTTCTTTTTGTGAGTTTATTCGTGACATGTTGGGGCTTGAGCTGTCTTTCGGAAGTACTCCAGGCGCATGATATGAGCCTGTTTTGTAAGATGTGCTTATCTTCGGACAATCTAACTTGAGCATCACCGGGAGCAGGGCCCGGGAAGTCAAGTTTTGATTGGGCATGTAAGCTGTTGGTAAGAAGTAATGCTGTGATTACAGCTACGCTGATAAAAAGTATTTTCTTTTTGAGCATTATTTTATATTCCTTAATGCATTTTAAGATGTGTTCCTTTAATGCGTCTAATTTTATATTTTCTTTGTTTAAAAGCTATGTTTATGTCAGGCTTTTTACGAAATCGGTCAGGGCGTAAATAGTATCGATATTGTAACCGGCTTCAAGATGATAGATAAATTCGAGGTTGCCGCCGTTATTTTCTTCGCAAATGTTTTTGGCCCATCTTACTATCGGTTCTGTAGTTTCTGCGGACATATCATTCGGCAGGGGAGAGATACTTATCAGCAATTCTTTTCCGAAGACCTGTCTTGCCTTTTTGATAGATGTATCTCCGCCGAGGTCGATGGATTTTAAGTTTATAATTTTGGAGAAAGCTTCAAGATGATTAGTGCTAGGCCCGCAGGAATGCAGACGGACGGGGCCAAGTTTCTCTCCGATATGAGAGGTTACGGGCACTACGAATTGTTCTATCAGTTCAGGGCCGACCATACAGGATGAACACTCGCCGATGTGGACCTCGGTTATGGGCAAACCGGCTGTTTTAGAAAAATGCTTACAAAGAACAATGTAAGCATCGCCAATCCAATTCATAATTTCCATGCATTGCTGTGGTTTAGTCATCATATCCAAAAAGATGGCTTCGCCGAGGAATTTCTGAGCAGAGGTCATAGTTCCGTGTATTGCGGCCCGGCCTGACAGGTCCCAGAAAAAGGGCGGTATGGGACATAATCGCTTGTCGGAGTAGCTTTGCAGTTGGTGAATTTGCTCGTCGAACAGGTGAATTAGCTGGTGTTCAAGTAAACTTTCCGGCTGAGGTAAGTCACCAGGGTCTATGCCTGTCAAGCATCCGGGGGTAATGTCGGCATCTTTATCGAGCTGGGGGATGAATTCGGCACCGAGTAACATTCCCAGAATCATATTCGGCTGGATGCCGCCGATTTGAATTTGTTTGTCATCCCAATAATCTATCTGCCCCAGATTGGATTCCGAGTAAAATAGCCGCATGTCTTCGAAGTGTTCCAGCGCATATTCATTACACAGAGAATCAACAATATAGCGTATGTCCGGATTAAGGTAATATTCTCGATCAAACATTACCCCTAATGCTTCGGCCATCCTCGCTTTAGAAATTGTTCCTGAAATTGTAATCATCTATGTTATCTCGAATGTTAAGTCAATCAAAGCTTACGACTCCGGATGTTAATGCAAATATGGACAGACTGTAGTCCGGCTAAATATTATTATCGATAGCGAAGCGGGGCTTTCTGGTTTTCCACTTTTCCCGGGTAAAGTCAGGGACTTTGATTGGGACACTGCCTTTGGCAATCGATAGCTCGGAAAGCGGCCCGTGTACGCACATGGTGACAGAGTCATAGACGTCGATAGGTGTTTGCGTTCTGTTCTTTACGGCCTGGACGAAGAGCTTTAATTCTCGCATGTCAGTGCCGTCGTGGCCGCCCAGAGAGGGTTCTTTGGTCCATGAATGCCTGTATTTCTCATGATAAGGTGGAAACGGTTCCCACTGGTGATATTCCGGGCTCTTATCCTTGAAGTAAACGGCGTCTCTTTGTTCGTTGTAGAGGCCTCGGGTGCCCTGGATAAGCCAGCGGTTATCGTAAGGTCTGGGCAGCTGCATATCATAATTGATAACTATGGATTTTCCCTTCTTAGTCCGAACGGTAGTCGTCACAATGTCACCCTGTGCGAATTTGCGTTTGGCGTTCGGATGGTCGGGTCCGAATTTTTCGGCGAAATGCTCATTGATGCCGACTGCGTCGGTTGAGGTGGAGGTGACGTAGTCAAAGCGGTCGCCGCAGTTTATGTCCATCCAGCTTATTACGGGGCCCAGCTGGTGGGAGGGGTATTGGTCGCGGTTGTGATTTACTAGGAACTGTGCAGGCCAGCGGTCCATGCCAGTCTGACTATCGAAGAACCAGTGGTCGATACAGTCGTGTGAGTGGGCACAGTGACAATGCATGATTTCTCCGAATAAGCCTTTACGAATCATATTAAGCACAGCCAGATTGTCGCTTCTGAAACTCCAGTTTTCCAGCATCATGCAGGGGATACCAGTTTGCTCGGATGTATTGACCAGTTCCCAGCATTCTTCGAGTGTATAGGCGGCAGGGACTTCAGAGGCAGCGTACTTGCCGGCTTTCATGGTGTAAACAGCCATTGGAGTGTGCCATTGCCAATAAGTGGCAATGATAACTGCGTCTATATCGTTGCGTTCGACGAGTTTTTTCCAAATATTCTCGTCGCCCGAGTAAGCCTGGGGTTTGTTAAAGCCCGCCTTGACTACTCGCCCTTGAGCGGCTTTGGCCCGCTCAGGATAAATATCGCACACAGCGCGGATTTCAACGTCGTCTTTCATTTGTAGAAGGTTGCCCATGAGGCTGTTGCCGCGCCCGCCCATTCCAATTATTCCGATACGGACCTTCTCAATAGGGGGCAGGTTAATCTCATTTGCTGCGTCCGGTTTCGGCTGTGAAGCAGAAGCAGTCGGCCGCCTGCTGCCAAGGGCGAGGCCAAGGCCAACGGAGGTGCCGGTTTTCAGAAATTGTCTTCGGCTGCTTTTAGTCATGGTCATTCCTCCAAATGTAATTTTATTGTTTATCTAAAAGTTCACTTACTATCACCGGCTTGCCTGATTGCGCCGAAAGGTCCGCCGCAAAGCATACCGCGTGAGTTTGCGTGGCGTCTTCTAAATCCGGATATGGTTTTTTATCTTCAATAATGCAATCAAGGAAATGGGACACTTCACCCTCAAAGGGATGATGGGCGACATCGGCATTGTCCGGCAGAATACAGGGGATTTTCAGAAAGTTGTTCTGTCCGGGAAAAAGCTTGGGTGCAAAAAGTTCGTCATTACGCAGGCTGCCCTCGGTTCCATAGATTCCAATGTTGAACCTGTAAGGCATTTGTGCATCGAAGGTAGTTGTGCTTCGACCTATCTTGCCGTCTTTGAATTTAATGTTGACTGAGATTGTACCCGGATATTCTATGGGATTTTTGGTTTTCACCTGATAAGCACAAACTTGCTCAGCTTCGCTTCGGGCAAACCAACGCAGCGCATCTATCGCGTGGCAACCGCCGGTCAAAATTGCTGAGCCACTTTGTTCTTTGCTGCCGTACCATTTATCTTCAGGTGTCATCCATATCCGGTGCATATAATCGACCTCGACCATAAAGATGTCTCCGAATACACCCCGGGAGATTAGGCGATCAATAGTCATCAGCAGGGGGTTCCAGTGCAGGACGAAACTTACGATTGTTTTGACCTTATATTTTTCGACTGCCTGGCGTTGTTTGTGCACGTCTTCGGCAGTTAACGCTACCGGTTTTTCAATAATAATGTGCTTGCTTGCCTGGGCGGCGGCAACCACGTATTGTGTATGTGTATTATGTGGAGTGCATACTACTACGATATCCACATCTTTTTGCTTAAGCATTTTGGAAGTGTCGGTTTCAATGTTGCACTTTAAGCTATAGCGGTCGCGATACCTTTGAGCATTTTCAGGATTCGGGTCAACCAGCGTCCGCACCTCAGAACGCACGTCTTTCTGAAAGGCTTTAATATGCTCCTGGGCTACTGCGCCGCAACCGATAATCCCCACTCCAAGTTTGTTCATACTCTGCTTCCTTTTTTATTAATCATTATATTTCTTCCGGCCATTTTTCATGATAAAAAATAAGGATTACAGTCCTCCAACTGATGATTTTATCTGTTCAAAATTTTCTTCAGCAAGATACTTTCCGTAGTTACGCAGGGCACTGCCGATATTGCGCCAGGCAGTCCAGACATTTTTCTTGCCCCTTGGTGCAGAAAGCTGTTTAGCAACGAGAGTTGCTTCGGAATCGATGAAACGGTCGAGGGTCTTATAGTTCCATGTTGGCATTTTCTGTGCTAATATGGCAAGCCTTGAAACGATTGTTTCTGTAAGGAGACGTCCGTCCTCGGCAGATGCTTCTGTCTTCGGGTCGCGTCCACCGACACCTTGATGGGGAGGATCGCCGAGCCGTGAGAGGTCAACCGTATCAGGATAGAGATGCATCATGAGGGAGGTTTCGCCCCATGCGGCATGGTCGCCGGTATAGTCCACATCCAGTGCAAGGATATACTCAGGTGTGCCAAGGACAGGTATTCCCAGGGCCCGGCTCATACGAACCGCTGTTTCGCGGACTACTATCTGCTGGGCGGCGCCATAATGGCCGGTGAGAATAATAATTGCACGGAATCCATCACGCACCATTTCCCGGCATAACTGTTCAAGCCAGGGGCGAAGGAGTTTGGAAAAGACATTGTTTTCCTCATCCATAACGAACGTATGCGGCTGATCCACACCCCCGACGCCTCCATAAAGAGTCGGGGAAACTAAGCCGCCTCCTTTTTGAGCCGCTCGGACGCACAAAGCGTGTGCTTTCAGTGAATCGACACCCACGCAATTGTGCACTCCATGCCATTCAATTGTTCCGAGCGGCTGGAAGATTGTCGGGCATTTGGTCTGCGCCTCTTTAAGTTCTTTGGGTCTGAAATATTCGAGCCGTACCTCACGCTGAGGTGTGCTGCCAGCGTTGTTAATGTCCTTTCCTGTTGCGTTGGCGCCAAGTAGTGCACCGGCTGCAACAGTACCTAAAAATTCTCGTCGTTTTATTTTTTTATTCACAGCTAATCCTCCTTTGTTTCTATGCTACAGCTATCCATGGGCGTTTACGGTGTTTTGATTTTGCGATAGCCTTTAGAGTAATTTCTACGTCCTGTTTTATCTGGAAATCAAACATGCCTAAACAAATGAAGTCTGCGCCGCTGTCGAATGCAAACTTGATTCCTTCATGGGGTGGAATGGCTCCGGCAGCCATAACCTTGAAGGCTATCCATGGAACTTTTACATCCTGCATAAATGCTATAGTTTCTTCGTGATTATGGCAGAACATATTATCGTGGTATTCTGCATGTTTAGGCGACTCCTTCTCGAACATCTCGATGAATCGTCTATTTTCTTTCGGATGAGCAGACCAGTATCTGTCGTGGTGCAGCGTCTTTATATAAAAGTCGGGCACGAGCCCTTCTTTTTCGCAAAACATGATAGGTTCCAGGCGATGTGCACCTATACCTACGGGGACATCGTATTTTTTCATAATCTCGAAGGCCTTTATGATATTGTCCTGTTTTTTCTGATAATACCAGATGTCACTGGCGCCTCCCCACAAATAAGCCGCTGACGCTCCCAGTTCCAGATGCTCTACCAGCAATTCTTCATACTTATCGATATCCGTGGTGATAACATCGGCAATCCATTTCATTTTGCCGCCCCATTGGTCCCAATATTTTGAAAGTCTGAACTGCTTGAAATTGTGGTTTTTCAGGACAATCGAATTAGCTCCGAATTCCTCACATCTTTTTAGCGTCATAAAGATTCTTTCTTCGGTGTTGTAATTGGCGGCAAGGTCTTTTACGTAATACAAATCCCTGGCGTGCATATTCATGCTGATTAGATTGCTGCCGCATATAAGACGGCCAAGTTTAAGCTCGCCGATTTTGCCGACGGGCATTTCCTTCTGCTTTGCGACTATTTTCGGGTCGTTTAAATCCAGGGCCAATAGTCTTGCATAATCCTGTTGATCAGATCTTGTGATGAAAGTAGGAGCGGTTAGCGCGTCAATTTTATCTTGTGGTTTTCCTTTTGAAAGTTCGTAAGAGGACATACCCAGAACGGGCAAAATACCCATAGATGTAAGTAATTCTCTGCGGTTCGGATTATTTTTACATTTCATAGAACTTCTCCTGAATGAATCTACACAGGTTTCCCAATACTATAGGAATAAACCAATTCTGTACAATATACTAAATTCATCTTGTTTGTGCAATTTATGATAATCCGTATTGCAAAGACAGGAAAATCCCGGCATACGGTTTGGATTGACCTCACTGGATAGTAGCATCACTATTTTAAAGAATTTGAGTTAACGCGCGGAGATTTGCAGTTAGACGAACAGCGTTATTGCCGGGAAATTTGTCTTGTTGTGTGAGTGATCAATCTGGTATAAGTGATATTAAAGATATATGTTAGGAGAAGTCATTATGCTTCGTCGTACTGAGACAACCATCAGAACAATCGTTTGTGCCGTGATGATAGTCTTGCTAACATGCTGCGGCGTACTAATGGGATCGATTCAAGCGTGGCACAGAATGGGCCTGTGTTTTTTCTTAGCTGTTTATAGCGCTGAGTGTTGTGTTTGTGTTTTGCTGAATCATAAAATAGAATCCCATTTTATTCAACTGGAAGCCCAATTTACGGGGAAATCTCCTTCAGATCGGTTAGGAGGCAAATTCGTTCCAAACTCACTCATTATCTCTATGATTATCTTTATCTTAATCTTCTTTGCTCTTGTGTTCCTTGCCGGTAATTGTGGGTATTGGCTAATTCTGAGCATTCCTATTGTGGTTTTTCTAATTGCCAACTTTGTCTTAACGGCGATAATAGTATGGCTTAAGATCAAATACTGCACCAAGTGGCTGGAGGAACTGGTTTCCAGTGGTAGGGAAGGTGAAAAGCACACCTAACAGAGAGAACTATAAGACAGGAAAATTGCGTTTTATCCATTGAAACATTTTTTACTGCTGTTTTGCCCAGTTTAGAAACATTTGTATAGCTTTGCCGAGTACTCCGGCGGAACCTCGAAAAGTGCCGGAGCCGCTTGGTTTATTATCAATCGTGTACCATTCAAAGAAGCCATTGTTTACTCTGACTCTTTCAAACATTGGAATGCATTCCTGATAAGCCTGCTCGATGTAACCGTATGCGATGAGCTGTTGTATCATTCGCCCCCCGAACCAG
>JACNGQ010000091.1 GCA_014384025.1 Planctomycetota bacterium
TCATAATTTGTCCTTAATGGTAATTCTGGATCCCCGATTACGACATTCGAGGACAAGCTCGGGCAGGCAAAAAAAAGCCTGCCTCTATAATTAGAGCAGTGGACACTTATGAGCTGAAAAAAGTCTCGATTTTCGATGCTGGATTCTTGTAACTCGTTATATTGGAAGGAGATAAAAAATATTGAAAATTTTTATTTTTGTTTTTTATAGTGAGCGTTATTGAACGAAAATCGGTCAAGACAAAAGACGCAAGACTCAAGAAGAGAGGATTTTGGGTTAGAATGTGGTTGATCCGTTCGACTGCGCTCAGGACAAGTTTTTGTTTGTTTTTGGGGATTTGGGGACTGTTTTTAAGCGTTTTTTGTCGAAAAATGTGGATATTTTGCATAATTTAACACTTAAACACCGTCATTTTTATATTGAAAATTCCACATCAATAGTGTAATTATTCTTTAGATTTGCGAGCGAGCTGGGATAACAATTAGGATAGACGGGAGTTTAACCTATATGGCCTTCGGTGAAATATTGAGTAGCGTATCTATAATTATAGCGTCAGGTACTGCGATATACGGTATAAGCGCCTGGAAGCGTGAATTCAGAGGCAAGCGCCAGATCGAACTTGCAGAGGATGCTCTGGTTCTTTTCTACGAAGTTCGGGAGGTTATAGCACGTGCCAGAAGTTGTCTGGGTTTCGGATATGAGGGCAAGACGAGAGAATCAGAGGCGGAGGAAACACCGACACAGAAGAAGGCACGAGATGCGGCGTATGTTATCTTTGAACGTTTTCAGCCACACGAAGAATTGTTCAGCAAGCTGCATGCAATGAGATACAGGTTCATGGCACAATTTGGTCTTGATTCTGCAAAACCCTTCGATGAGTTTAAAAAAATCAGGAACGAAATCTTCTCTGCTGCGAGACGTTTAGCTCGGTTGTGGGCCGAAGACGTGAGACATTTTGACGAAAAGAGACTAGAAGCTCATGACAAAAAGAGGCAGAAGTACGAGTCCATATTCTGGGATACCTATGATGAGGTAGCAGACCCGATAAATCTGCGTTTAGACAAAGTCGTCTCAGAAATCGAAGCGATCTGCAGACCCGTAATAATGGATAAAGGAAGAGTCTTTCCGGAGCTCCGTAAACTGTGGGCGAAAGTGTGGAAGTAGCGCCATGACAAGAGGAATAATTACTGACATTTACTCCTTCAGGATTCGTTTATGATCAGTAGGTCGACCGAAAAACAAAATTAGGTCCAAGGTGCTATGAAGAAAAACAGACTGAAGCTGTAAATAAACAAAAGTAAAAGACCTGAATAATGTGACATAAATAAGTAAACGTCCCTATTAAAATTAAAATCCTGCGGGAGAAAAGACAGGCAATGAAGCTGTATTCATACGTTGTCACGCACGACACTGGATTCTCACCAAATCCATTCTGGGGATATTGTACACTTGCTGATTGCAAACCAGCAATCAGGCGAACAGCAAGTGTAGGAGACTGGATTGTCGGCTTTAGCCCAAAGGCAAGAGGGAATCGGATTATCTATGCCATGAAGGTTGATGAGATTATTTCCTATGCAGAATACTATCGCGATAGACGCTTCTCGAAAAAAATACCCGACTACAACAAAGGCCCTGTTGTATATAAATGCGGCGATAATATCTACAAACTGACACCATACGGAGATTTCCAGCAACTTCATTCAATGCACTCCAATGGGATAAATGAAAACCCAAAGACGAAAGCTCACGACTTAGGTGGCAAAAATGTCCTCATATCAGAAAACTTTTGCTACTTTGGACAGAAGGCGCCAAGTCTCCCAAGAACATTGAATATTTTGAAAGTCGGCAGAGCTCATAAAAACAGGTTCTCTTCCAAAGTTATTTCGGATTTTATGGAGTTCATCAGTACCCAAAAATATGGAGTCAATGCGCCACCAACTACTTGGCCCCGTGATGATGATTCGTGGAAAACTGTGGAACTATGAAGATTATATTGAGTAGAAAGGGATTTGATTCCTCATCCGGGGGTTGTCCGAGCCCAATATTTCCAGATGGGAGAATGGTATCACTGCCAATTCCTGATAAACAGTCACCTATTCGCTATAGGGACATTCAATGGCAAGAATATAACCTCGGTTCACTTTTATCTGATTTTACTGGTGATCGAGTTCCTCCATCACACTTTGCACACTTAGATCCTGATATCAATAGAAAGAGCCTTTCCAGGCAACCTGGGTGGAGACCAATATTTGGGCAGACAGGAGCGGCGCAAGGACACTTAAAAAAGAACCATATCCAAGTGGGTGACATATTTTTGTTTTTTGGACTATTCCGTAATGTTATTGAGACACCGGGCAGGCGAGAATGGGACAAATGCTCACCGTCACGTCACGTTTTATGGGGTTGGCTTCAAATCGATGAAATTCAGAAGGTAGATAGCTGTAGCCTATCGAGGTATGGGTGGGCTAAGTATCATCCACATTTCCACCGGAGTTCCGACAGAAACAATACGATATATATTGCCCAAGGTTTCTATCTTTACCCGGAGTGACAAAAGGAAAGATAGCTGGTGCAGGTACTTTTCTTCACTTTTCAGAGCAATTGGCTTTGACTGCACGTACATCTACGAAGCCCAGTCAATGGGAGCTACCTAAATGGTTCTATCCCCGCGATGAAAAATACCCTTTGACGTACCACAAAAATATGGAGCGGTGGCAAAGAACCATAAACGGGATAAGCTTGAAAGCAGTTTCCAGAGGACAGGAGTTCATTCTGGACATGGAAGAATTTCCAGAGGCAATTGAATGGTTAAAGAACCTCTTGCTAATAGGAAAATAGGGGTCGTTTTAATTCTCGTATTCATTCCTTGAATAGTGACTGGAAATTCTATATTTAGCAGCGGAATTAAAGGGGTACGGTACATTTTTCGATGAGTTGTGGTTTATAATTACAAATCTAGGAAATTAAAAATCAAAGTGTAAAAAGCAAAATTACATTGTAAAAATCAAAAACTGGATTCCTGCTTTCGCAGGAATGACAAGAATGAGGATTGCCGAAATTTAGTTTTTAGTCCGTCTAAGTAAGGCCGGATCTACGCGTTGCTTCGATTTTGACTATTGGGTTTGAGGATTGCTGCGCTGCGTTCGCAATGACAACTATTTTAAACAGATTTCTCGACAAGCTCGGGGTGACCCCCGACAGAAAGTCAAGAGAGCTAACATCGAGGATAAACTCTTGTGTCAACTCGCTACTTCCGACTGTATTGAGAATAACCGCATGGGCTAAAGCCCATCCTACCTTTTGAAATGGTGAATGAAGCTGGGAATACGCTAAGGAAATGCGAGGATGGTAATATTATTAGGATTGAGGAGTGGATTTCATAGGAAGATGAAATATCAAAAGTGTAAAAAGCAAAATGACATTGTAAAAATCAAAAACTGGATTCCTGCTCCTTCGACTTCGCTCAGGACAAGTTTCGCAGGAATGACAAGAATGAGGATTGCCGCAATTTAGTTTTTAGTTTTGAGTTGGGATTGAAATTCTTCACTCCGCTTTGCTTCCATCCTTCGCAATAGAAGAGCAATTGCTTCGGAGGACAGGTGATTATGGTTAGGTCGCTTTTGCTTTTTTATTTCCTGTTAAAAGCCCTTACATCGCGAAGAAATGCTTGCAATCCTCGAAAAAAAACAGCATGATTATGTGATCCTTGACGAGAAGTTTTGGAACTCCGGACATTAATGACAAGCTAATGCTGAGAAATAAGAGGAGACAAATATGAAAAAAGTAAATAGAAGAGAGTTTTTGAGCAGATCCGTGGCAGCAGGTATGGGGTCAGGCTTTGTTCTTTCGGCTCAAGGGTCGGCCGGCAAGGCCGGACCAAAAAAGCCTGCCAAGGATGATATATCACTGGCTCAATGGGCCTTAGTCAACGAGATTCGGGACGGCAAATGGAAGAATTCTGAATTTCCGAGAATTGCCAGAGAGGATTTTGATATCAACGGCATTGAGTTCGTCAGCACGCTGTTCGAATTGCCGACATACCCTTACTTACAACGACTGCGACGAGACGCGGAGAAATACAACGTTAAGATGGTACTGATTATGGTGGACGAAGAGGGAGAGACCTGTGAACCGGAGAGGGAGGCTCGTATCCAAACAGCCATTAACCATCGCAAGTGGGTGGATATAGCGAAGTTTCTCGGCAGCCATTCAATCCGCACCAACTGCCGCGGCCCGCAGAATGCGCCGAAGGAGCAGGCCCTTGAGTGGGCGGCCGATTGCTATAAACGTCTGCTCGATTATGCCGCTCCTGCAGGTATAGGGATTTTGATTGAAAACCATGGCGGGCTTTCTAACGATCCCGATTGGATGGTCTCGCTATTCAAGAAGGTCGATAATCCCTATTTCGGCTCATACCCCGACTGGAGAGGTCCGAGTAAAGAATTTGACAACTATGAATATCTCAGAAAAATGCTCCCATACGCCGGGGGAATGTCTTACAGAAATCAGCCGACTGAAACGGAGACCGTCAGGCTGATAAAACTCTGCCAGAATTCCGGTTACAGGGGTTGGTATGGCATTGAGTCAGGGGGGCGTGAGCAAATCAAACTGGGCAAGAGGATTCTCGATAAGTACCTCCTCGGAAAGGGATAAAACGATACGGTTCAAGGTTATCCTTCAGAGTTGACAGGTTACTTTGTGAGAAATTATATTGATGAACAAAAAAATATCAGACAATTTAGATAATCAAGACAACGTAATGCTGCGTGAATACAGCCCTGCCCAGGAGCTTTTTCACAATATCCCGTACATAGCCATGACGGTTCTGGGGGCGATTGTTTTGGGCGCGGCCCTTGGCAGCACGGGCTGGGGGGTAATATCTGCGACTGCTTTTCTGGCGTACGGCATAATGGGTACCATCTGGATTATGATATTCGTATGTCCCTACTGCAAGTATTGGAACACGAAATCCTGTCCCTGCGGATATGGCCGGATAGCTGCAAAGTTTCGAAAAAAGCAACCTATCGAGTCTTTTAGCGAAAAATTCAAGAAGCATATACCAGTGATTGTACCTTTGTGGTTCATACCTGTTTTAGTCGGCGTGCCTTTTGTTATACGCAGCTTCTCCTGGACTCTTTTGGTTTTACTCGTTGTATTTGCTCTTGATGCATTTGTGATTCTGCCGCTGGTTTCGACCAAACATGGCTGCAAAGGATGTCCCCAGAAAGAGTCATGTCCCTGGATGAAGGACAAGAACGTACCAGCAACTTGACCTGCAAGAGAAGATTTGCTTTAAGTAAAGAATAGATTTCATATTTAAGATTCGTTGGCTTGCCTTTTACATGTGTACGAATGTAATTTCCCTTCGATTACACTCAGGGCAGGCTCTTGCCAGATCCCTCCAATCGGCTACGCCTCGGTCGGGATGACAAAGGGATCGTTTGTATTTTTGAGCCAGCGTTTGAGTTCGGCGGTCAATTTGCGGACTATTTTCGGATTGGATTGGGCGATGTTGGTTAGCTGGTAAGGGTCCCTTAGATTGTCGAATAATAGAATCTCTTTTTCCCCCTTTTCATAGGGAGTGATAGTAAAAGTATATCTATTCGTGCGGAGTCCTCTTCTGCCGCCATGCTGGCCGGAACAGTTTAGATACAGGGCTGATGTCGGTCTTTTGCCTTTTTTGCCCAGCATAATTGAAGAATAATCAGCGCCCTCGACATCATTTGGTATGTGATTAGACAATCCCATCAGAGACAATAAACTGGGCATAATGTCAGAAGGTGTCAACAGGAGGTTATCCCTGCGGGCAGGTATCTTTTTGGGCCAGCGAATTATGAAGGGGATTCCGATAGACTCTTCATAAGGAACACTCTTATGCATTCGATTATGGGAGCCCATCATCTCGCCGTGGTCGGATGTGAAGACAACAATAGTATTGTCTTCGAGGCCTTTTTCTTTTAAGGCATCAAGGATTCGACCAAACTGCTCATCTGTGCCGGTTACTGCTGCAAAATAATTTTTGACATGGGCTTTCGCCTGAGGATGGGGATTATTGAGGTCAACATTGGGACGGTTGAGAAGGTCCTTGTAAGTCTTTCCCCGGTACATATCCACATACTTTTGCGGTACCTGGTCGAAAGGAGTATGCGGAGGATTCGGGGCAATGAATAGGGCGAAAGGTTTGTTTTCCGAGCGATACTTGTTTTGGGGGTTTTTGATGAATTCTATGGCGACATCAGCTTCGTGTTTTGTGGACCATTCGTTGAAATATACCGGTTCTGTGCGTTTGGAGTCTTTTGTCCAGTAGCGAGGATTAAGGTGCTGGTCCCGGCAGTTGTAAGCATGCCAGAATTCAAAGCCGTGGCGACGGTGGGCGGGAACGAACTCATCCCAGACGATGCCGCCGCCTTGCATACCCACACGGCCTCTTCTGCGTCCGACGTACGGCTCGTGCGGCTTGTCTAAATGCCACTTGCCAAGATAGCCCAGACTATAGCCGCTGTCGTAGAGAATATCGCTCAGGCATCGTTCGTTTTGTTTGAGCATAACAATCTGGGCGGAATTACAATTTGTGGTGACACCGTTCGAGAGGGGATACTTGCCTGTCAATAACTGTGCGCGAAAGGGGCTGCAAACGGGATAGCTGCTTACGGCATCTGTAAGAACCATGCTTTCAGATGCGAACCGGTCCAGAGAGGGAGTGATAACGGGGTCTTCATTCATATAGCCTATGGCTTGCCGGCGGAACTGGTCGGGGAACATAAAAACGAGATTCGGAAGCTTAGAAGCTTTAGACTTTCCTGCTGCTAAACAACCTGTACCCAAAAGGGCAGCGGCCGCTGATACCGCCGATGTTTTTCTTAAGAACTCTCGTCGTGATAAGGAATATGTCATTTTATTTTTACACCTCCGGCTATTGTTTTTTGAAATGGAACAGGACAGCACGTGTGTTGGGGGAATCAAAGCTGAAACGGTTTCGAGCTGTTTTGGTTAATGTTTCTGCCTTTTTATTTATGATATCATAGCGAATGACCTGCCAGGCGCCTGCAGGCAGGTTGGCGATGATATTTTTGTGGGCTTTGTTCGTGCCGAGGACGTATTCGCGGCCGGGGCCGGCAAGGCCGCGAAAATCGGGATTCAGATTTGAGAAGATATTAGTATCGGGAGCCATTTTCCAGAAGCTGATATGGGTATCGATTATTTCTCGAAGATATTTGAGATTGTCAGCAGCGGTATGCTGGGAGGGGTTAAAACATCCCTTGAAATACTGGCCCAATTTGTTACCGGGTTTTTCGCCGGTTGTGCCGTAGCCGCCGCCAAGGAAGACGCCGAGGTGAGACTCAATGGTATCGTGTTCGGTATGCTTGTCACCCTTGCCCTGATAACTAAGCTCATCATTGACGGTGGGTTTGTTATGTGGTTTTTGGCCATCGGGGTTTTGCCAAGTATATTGGATTACGTCGGCAGAATCGGGAAGATTGCGAATCTTTTTCTGGATAATCTGATGGTCGTTCCAGGCAGGGAGTTCGTCGAACTTTTTGGACCAGAGTGTACGAGGTGTAGAATGGACGCTCAGAGGTGTTGGGTAAGGCAGGTATTTTTCGATGATGCGTGCAAACCGGGCAATTTCCTCTTCGGTATATTTGGGAGTCTTTATCTCATATTCATTACACAGGCATATCCAGACATTAGGAAAGCTTCCATAGCGGGCGGCGGTATATTTGAGCCCTGGAGTTGGGTCGCCGCCGTTGTTATTGGCGCGCAGGATCGAGCGGGAATCCTCGGTATCGGGGCCACACAGAATCAGGTCTGCAATCAGGTCGTGTTTCCATGCGGTCTGCACGGCTATGTCTGCCCTTTGGCTGAACCATCGCGGATTGGGCCGGTGTGAATAATTTCCCTGGTCGGTTAGTCGCCCGTTGTCGTCGAAAAAGGGTTTTTCATCCGGGTTCGGATAGCGGTCACAATGTAAAGTAAATCGAAGCTTTTTAAAGTATTCTGCATTGGCGGTTATATCGGCAGCGATGTCGTTTCCGCTGGGTTTATTATCTTTCTGGTAACCGGACAGAAACGAGTAATGAGTATTACCGAAAATATAAGGATGGGAACCATCCGAACGCATATACCAACGGCTGCCCGGACTGTTGGAATCGACAATCCAAAAGCCGGGATGGTCAGAAGCCGTGGCTAATAGAAAGTCACCCTGCTTTTGGCCGTGCAGGATAGGTATGTTCGAATAAACCTCAACTATATTCCAGCGTCCTGTTTTTGTCGGGCAAAAGCGAACCTTGAAGATATTACCGCTGGTTCGGCCATTTCCATCACCATCCCAGAAACCGTGAATCTTATACTCGCGCGAGCTACTTTCATGACGGATGCGCAGCCAAAAATCAATATCGCGGGCGGGAACGTCTGTTTCATTTTGCTGGGGGCCCTTAAAGGTGAGTTCTATAACGGAATATACGCCTGCTTTTTCGATTTCCGAGCAATAACACCGGTGAGTAATAAAAGCAGGAGACAATAAGACGGCAAAAATCAACGCTATTTTATTTATGTGCCATGCCATTATTATTTTCCTTTTTCCTGTTATGGCTTCTTTATTGATGCTGTGAGGTATAAAACATAGTGTATACTATTTCTTTGTGCCGGTCTCATAGATTTGCTATTGTATATATGAAGAAGACAGCTTCGCAAGAAATAATAACTATATTTCAGGAGTTTGACTTATGACATGCAAAACACAATTAAGTCGGCGCCGATTCATGGCAGGTACAGCGGCGGCTATGACTTTTTCCATTGTTCCCAGAGGTGTGCTCGGAGGGGCCGGGCGCACGTCGCCCAGTGAGAAGATTGTTCTGGCGGGAGTCGGTGTCGGGGGAGTTGGGCACGGCCAATTGCAGAGCTGTGACAAACAAAATGCTCAGATTGTTGCTTTGTGTGATGTGGATGATGAATACGCCGATAAGTCTTTTCGCATGTGGCCTCAGGCCAGACGATATCGTGATTATAGAGAGATGCTGGAGACTGAAAGAGATGTCGATGCGGTATATATCGGCACACCGGACCACACACACGCGTTAATAACGATAGCATCGCTCAGGAGAGGCAAACACGTCTGCTGCGTTAAGCCACTTACCCGGACAATTGATGAGTGCAGGCATGTTGTAGAGGAAGCGCAAAAGGCTAAAGTGGCTACGCAGGTGACCGCTTCGGCCAACTCAACAGAAGGCGGCTGCAAAACCTGTGAGATGATTTGGGATGGTGCTATCGGGGACGTTCACGAGGTCCATATCTGGTCAAATCGACCCCTATGGCCTCAGGGGATGGCACGTCCGAGAGGTGCAGATAAAATTCCAGCTACTTTCGACTGGAATCTATGGCTCGGTCCAGCCGAGATGCGACCTTTCAAGGATGATTGGCCCGCCGACCATCTTGTAATGAAACAGATCAATGTACCTAATAAAAACGGTTGGTTAAGAGCAGTTTACCATCCCTGGAATTTTCGCGGCTGGTGGGATTTTGGCACAGGCGCACTCGGAGATATGGGCTGCCATCATTTCAACATTCCAAAGCGTGCATTAAAACTCGGTCATCCTGTAAGTATAAGTGCAACATCAACACGAGTAATGCCGGAATCTGCACCATTGGCCAGTATCATCACATGGGAATTCCCTTCCAGAGAAGGCATGCCACCTCTTAAAGCAGTTTGGTACGATGGTGGCTTAAAACCTCCAAGGCCTTCTGAACTCGAAACCGGACGAGACTTACCGGAGGAAGGCGTCTTGTATGTCGGTGATAAAGGAAAAATGTTAGATACGCGGATTATACCGGAATCTAAAATGAAAGCTTATAATCCGCCTCCTAAAACACTGCAGCGGCGCAGCGGTACCTGGGGCGAGTGGTTCGAAGCTATGCGTGGCGGGCAACCAGCCACTTGTCGGTTCGATTGGGCGGGCCCCTTAAGCGAGATTGTTCTATTAGGAAATATTGCTATTCGTACGGGCAAACGAATCGACTGGGACGGCCGGAATATGCAGATAACCAATGACAGAGATGCGAACAAATACATCAAAGAACCTTATCACAACGGCTGGTCTCTTGATGTATAAAAATAAATTAACCGTAAATTAATGTCATTGGAAGCAGCGACTTTAATATAAATATTTTTCTATATAAGTTTTGTGTTTCCGGGCATTGAAACGGGTCTGACAGGCAGGTCACCGAGTTCGTATTTTTCCGGTGACAGATCAAGCTTTGACTTAATCGCCCAGTCCCATTTCATAGCGCGGCCGGTGTAAGCACTCATTCTGCCCATGATAACCGTCATGGTGCTTTCGGCGAGTCTTTTGCATTCATTAATAGGATTGCCCCGGCGAATGCTCTTTATTAAGTTAGCGTATTGAGCCACTTCACCACTGTGGATATGATTGTCATAATTGTAAATTCTGCGACCTCTTGTATCGTCTATATAACCCTCACCCCGTGTTGTATAAGTTGCGCCTTTTGTGCAAACGACTCGCTCTCCGACACGTGGAGTGGAGCCTTTAATCTGGGAGCTCATACTCATTACCCGAATACCTCCCGGGTATTCATACTCGACTGTAAAGTGGTCATAAATATTTCCGAATTCAGGACCGGTCCGAACCTGTCGCCCACCCATTCCGAGGCACATAGCCGGATGTGTGCCGAGGGCCCAGTTAATAACATCCATATTGTGCAGGTGCTGCTCGACGATATGGTCGCCTGAGAGCCATACGAAATAGGGCCAGCATCGAATCTGCCATTCCATATCTGTCCAATTTGGTTTTCGATGCTGGAAGTGCCACATGGAGTCGCCCCAGTTCCAGTAGGCCTGGCCACCAACTATGACACCAAGCTTTCCATCATGAATGCGTTTCATAAGCTCCTGATATTGCGGCTGCCATCGCTGCTGCGTTCCTACGACGATAGAGAGCCCTTTGTCATCGGCAAGTTCTGCCGATGCAAGGAGCGATCGCACACCAACCGGGTCAACCGCACCGGGTTTTTCCATGAAGATATTTTTATTGCCTTCTAAAGCCGCCTTTACCATTTGTGGACGAAATCCGGGCGGTGTGGTCAACATCACTATATCCACTTGACTCATAGCTATGACCTTTTGATAAGCATCGAAGCCAAGAAAGCTGGTTTCAGGAGTAACTTTGACTTTGTCAGGGAATTTCTTTTTCATATTGGCCAGGGAACTTTCAAGCCTGTCGCTGAATATGTCCGCCATGGCGACCATTTCCACTCCATCAGCGGAAGCCAGACAGTCGATGGCATCACCAGTTCCCCGGCTGCCACAACCAATCAGTGCGACACGGATAGTATCGGAACCTCTTGCAAAAGCTTTGCTTGCCGGTGAAAGCATCGCACCGGTAGAAATAATTGCTCCAGCTTTCAAAAAGTCTCTTCGAGTTACGTTTTTTTTGTTTGTCTTCATTTTCGGTTACCTTCCCTTCTGTTTGTTTAAATGAAAAGTTGTTTTCTTTTACAATGCCCTCGCGTCTCAGGAAGTTGTAAGTATGAATTTCCTCAAAATGTAATTGTGACGCACTATACCCTCACAAAGTACCTTGTAAGAATATATCAGTTTTATGATGACGTTGCAATAATAGAATCGATGTAATGTATCTGATGCATAAAGTTAAATGTTGACAAAAAAAGCTGGTCCCTTATAATATTTTTCCGGATTATTGTAATTCCTAAACAGTGAACTTTCGCACTTTTGCTAATCATTTAAGCTGCCGCAGCTAATGCTTCGAT
>JACNGQ010000116.1 GCA_014384025.1 Planctomycetota bacterium
TGGCGTGATCTTGCTTCGGCTTGATGATGAGCGGTCCGCCTCGAAAATCAGGGTGCTATCAGATCTTCTTACTTTGTATCCGGACAGGATTCAAAATTCATTCATTGTTATATCAGAGGGACGAGTCAAATTCGCAAAAAGAAAATAGAGCGGGATGATAGTGCTGCGAAAAGAAAATCTCTTTTGACGGACCGTATAGAGCCTTCCATGCCTTGACTCTACGCTGTAGAGTACGTAGCTAGCCGTTGTGATACTTGCCCAGATATGCCCGTTGGAGAAATTCAAAGATGGTCTTCGCTTCCAGGGTCGCCGGGGTGTCTTCTAGCATCTGCTCGACAAAAGCCCAGTCATCAGCAAGCGGATCCTTGCATGTCGGTCAAGTGTGCTCGACTCTGCATTGGCTGGGCAATTTGCCGCATTTTAAGTACTTATGGGCAGGGCAAGCGCATCTAAATTTTTTGTGATTCAAGACATCGTTACCGACAGTCCGATAACTCCTGCGTAGATTGTTAGATTACTTTACCGAAGTTACGGACCCCAGGGTTGAGCGGACAAAATTGCACAAATTGGAAGATATCCTGGCGATATCGAAGCGGTTTTAACGTTGTCAGCTCAAGAGATCGCCGGTCCAAAGCATCCAGGTAAAAAAACCGGGGACATTACCTGGTATGGCCAGCAAAGTAATACCATTCCTTTATCCAACCGAAAAGTGAGAGTCGATAAGCCACGTCTTCGACATAAAGGTAAAGGGGCCAACAAGGAAGTCGATGTCCCCGCTTATGAGACCATATTGGCCAACTCAACCTTGGGACGCCTTATCCAGTCGGCGCAGAACTTCTATGCACAAATCATACTGACTGTTTTCCACGTAATGTGCTCCTTAAGAATTTTATCTGTTTCTTGACCTGAGAAAGTAGTTTTCTATATTTTGCTCGGTATTCTTTGGCCTGTTTATACTTCTGTATTTCTTTGTCACAGACTTCCTTGCCCTTATAGGTAAATTTTACTTTGCCTTTTTCCCGTACAACCAGATAATAGTACTCATGCCCCTTGACATTCTTTTTTATCAAAGAACCTTTGGGCAATTTAGCCAATTCCTTCTCATAGTTCTTTTTCATTGCCAAAGAATTGGCCAGTTCTTCTTTCAGCACACTCTTTATGATTTTCATTTTTCTATCCTTTGGCCTAATAGCAGTTATCATACAATTTGCATTATATTATACTTTGTATGGTAACAAGGGTCAATGGGTTGTCATACAAATTTGCAATTCTTTGTATTTGTATGGTAAAAGGTAAAGACGTTTCCATTCCAAAGGTTGGTGGCTTGCATCATCTCTACAAGCGAGTTGCGTGAAAACTCATCTGCTCATTTAGATCACATGGCAGAATATTGTGACACTCTTCAATCGAAAGAGAAGAGACACGGGGAATACAAAGCATGCCTAAATGAAAGAGCTATATTACGTCTACTCGACCATGATTTTATCAAAGAATACTGGTGCTCTCTTGCTCATGGAAAGGTAATCAGATTTATCAATGATTGACATCTGCATCAATATTACAGTATTGTAATTGGTACAGTATCATTACTATCGTCAATCGGAAATATTTTTTCAACCATACTGACGATGGCACCATTTCCAATGTCTTTTTTTAACTTTTGCAAAGCAGAGAAACCTGACTTTCTTTTATACCGTTTGCAGGAGACCTGACTGAAGCAATAAATACCTGCTTTTGGTTTCACAAGGATTTGTTGCGGAAAAGCTTAGGAGGCCCCTAAGTTTGAATAAATTATGAGTTGCATGTTTTAAATCGATTTGTTACAATTGTTCCAGTAAGAGACGATATATCCAAAGGAAGCAATTACAAGGCAGTTAATGAAATTGAAAGGGATGTATTGATATGCTGAAAACTAATGAATTGATTGATGAAGCCATGTCGCTGCCCGTTGAGTTAAGGGCTCAGTTAATAGATAAATTACTAAAAAGCCTGAACCCATCTCAGGCTGAAATCGACAAGGTCTAGGCTTTAGAGGCTGAAAAGAGAGTTGCCGATATCGAGGCTGGCAAGATTCAACTCATACCGGGCGAAGAGGTTTTTAAAAGAATAAGGAAAAGACTTAATCAATGAAATTCGCCTTTCATCCTGATGCCGAACAGGAGTTAAACCAAGCAGTTGACTACTATAACAATTGTCAGCCTTTGCTTTGATGGAGCTTTTTACGAGAGGTTTATTTCACGATCCAAAACATTCTCGCCTATCCCAATGCGTGGGCCACTCTTTCAAAAAACACTAGACGATGCCTCGTGAATCGATTTCCCTTCGGTGTTATTTATCAGATCGTAAAAAATGATGTTTTTATAATCGCAATAATGCAATTGAATTGCAAGCCAGGCTATTGGCAAAACCGAATTGTGGATACCGATTAGAAATTACGAGGCAGTTGCAATGAAATTGAAAGTAATAATTCACGAAGCAGAAGAAGGCGGCTATTGGGCGGAAGTCCCCGCAATTCCCGGATGTGCGACTCAGGGTGATACTTTCGATGAATTGCTGCGCAATATCTATGAAGCGGTTGAGGGGTGTCTTTCTGTCGAGGTTCAGGAGATTGCAGTCACAGGAACAGATAAGATCATGGAGATAGCGGTTTGAAGCCTATAAGCGGCAAAAAGTTCTGTCGCCTTCTTGAAGACAGTGGTTGGATATTGAAACGTATCAATGGAAGTCATCATATTTATGCCAAGGCCGGTATAAATGCTCGCATCTCCGTGCCGGTTCACGGCAATAAGCCGTTGAAAGCCGGATTACAGAGACACCTGATGAAAATTGCGGGGATACTGTGATACAGCGGGCAAAATATATGAACGAGAAAACAATAAAACTTAGTGACCTCAGTGGGTGTGTGAGATTTATTTCTGGCGGCTATGCAGCTTTATGCCTTGATTTCCAATGTTTATCCCATTGATTGCTGTAATATATACTTGTGCCTACCAACAATTACATCCGCAGTTAAATAGAGTCTTAAAAGAGAGTTATCCCTTGCAAAGTTTAAAACGTTTTGAACGCTCGTCTGACATCCTTTGTTGAATGGCGTCTTAAAAGAATTATTCCTTGAAAAGTTGTTCACGTTTTGAACACTCAGCCGAGCAGGGGCATGCGAATTCACAAGACATAAAACTATAGGCTAGGTATGGTAGAACAGCTTTTGCTAAGTATTTTTGGACAAAAAATTATCACTTCAGCTGACAATCATAAATTCTTAGGAGTGTCATCTTAAGCTTCAGCATGGCACAAAGGGAAACATCGGCCAAAATCAGTTGACTTTTTAACTAAGGTGTTTTACTTTATAAACGATAGTTATACACAAGAGGTAAGGAATTTCATGAAATGATAACCCAATCTCCTGATACTGCCCCTCAAGCAGAAAGAGTACAAATCGAATTGATTCGCGAATCAAGCGTTTGCAAGAGAATTTCGAAAGTCCGGTCACTATCTCAAACTACTTTGTATCTCTCACGAAGGGCTATTCAGCGTACGAATCCCTCTCTGAGTGAACGAGAAGTGGATTTAGTTTTCGTTTCGAACCACTACGGAGAAAAACTTGCTAAGTGTCTTCGCTTGTACATGGGTGTGAGCAGCCATGAAGAAACCTGATATAATCGTTGCGTTGGATATGGTAATCGGATGTTTCGAGAAACTTGGAATAGCGTACTACATAGGAGGATCTGTGGCAAGTTCTGCTTATGGTATAGCCCGAGCGACAATGGATGTTGATTTGGTTGCCAAAGTCGAAATACGCCAGCTTAATCATTTAGTAAAAACTCTTGAAACAGATTACTACATCGATGCTGAGATGATCAGAGACGCAATTCATAGACGTTCTTCATTCAATCTGATTCATCTTGAGACAATGATCAAAATTGATGTTTTCATTGTAAAGGATCAACCGTATGATTCGCAGGCTCTGACTAGACGTCAACTTGACACTTTGGATGAAGAAAGTTCTCGCAAATTCTATTTATCTTCTCCAGAGGATATTATACTCAACAAACTGCAATGTTATCAGATCGGCGGCGGAGTATCAGAACAGCAATGGAAAGATGTTTTAAGTGTCTTGAAAGTTCAGGGTGATAAGCTGGATTTGGAATATCTTAGATACTGGGCTTCACGGCTAAATCTATCTGATTTGTTGAATCGTTCATTTGATGATGCTGGCATAGGCAGCAAAGCTGTAGGTGGCATAAAGTGCTAAGCTCGTCCCCGTGAAAACAGGAATGCAAGCCAAAATCGGTTGAATTTTTCGCTTTTACTGTATTCTTACCCCTTGGTAACAACTTTTCCTAATTATTGCTGAAAAATAAGCATTTTACTTGGATATGGCCGATAGCCGTTCCGAGATAAAAAGAGGAGAGTTTGAACCTTTTGAATCCCTCGCCCAGATACATCCGTGCGGCTCCATTGCGTACAAGCTGGTTCTGGTCGCCGCCGGCATGGCAGATATGCGACTTTCAGCCTCGGCCCTAAGAATGAGTGGGACATAGCTACAGGTGTTCTTCTCGTGAGCGAATCCGACAGTCACGCTACTAATCTAAATGGAACACCATTTATTTTCAACCAACGTACAGCCTTAGTCGATGGGATTGTGGCTACTACCAGGCGCCATCACAGCTAATCAACAACTGGTAACTGCTCTACCGCTTGGCGCAAAACTGGATCAACGTTTGCGTACACCTTGTTTGTGTATCGGCGTACTATTGAGAAGATTGCAAAAATAATCGGTTGGAAAACAATACAAGATTTTCTCTAAAATATTTGTCAAACTCTTCTATTGAAAAATTATGTTCGAGTGAGATTTCATTTATTTCTGTATCAGAACAATATGTGTCGATAGACAGTATCAGCTTTTTCAGTTCCGAGGAAAGCAGCAGCGAGTCAATTTTCTGTCTTGAGAGTTCACATAACTTTCGCCAGATGACTTCAACTGTTTTGAACAAGGGCGGCCAATTAATCCATCGTGTGGATTTGCTTTGGGGCTTTAGCAGTGCATCAAGTATGCCGGGCTTTAATCTGTAAAATTTTTCTTTTTTGGAAGTTCTTGTCAGAATTACGCCTGATTGAGCCATGTCAACCAGAGTTGTCTGTATCGTTTTCTGGTAATACGCGCTCATTCGGGCAGCTTTGCTGGGATGTATCTCTTTTGCCGATGCTAACAAACATAAAATCTCGGCTCTTGCATTAATACCAAGTAATGCCCTCAAACGAAGTAAAAGACAAGCAGGACTTTGTAAATCAAAAGCCTGTGAGTATTCCCTTAAATTTATCTGCCCTCGTTTTAAGCCATGACTCAGAAATTCTGGATTGGCATCTTTATCCGTTGGACAAGGCAGAGTATTGCCTTCTTTGTCAAAGAACAAAGGCTCTTTATGCTTCTGATAATATTTTTTAGCCAGCCCCGACCATTTAAGTCTATAACTTGATTTTTTGGCAAGAAGCTCTGCGACGGCGCTAAGTTGCGGCCCACAGTTGAAATCATATTTCAGTTGTATCTGTTGTAATCGCTGTACGTTGATAAAACGACCGTTGTGAAATAACCAGTCGATAATCTCATCAAACAAACGCGGCTCATACCGGCAGACGCTTAATGAAAACAACAACAATGTCTCAGGATCGACAATTCTATTGTCCTTTGATTTGGCTACGCTGGCAATTCCCAGCATACTCCACTGACGCCAGAGAAAATCAAATATCTGCTCCTGGAATTGGTCTTTAGATTTTATTAACCAGTCGTTCATAACCAAATTCCCGTAAGAACAATTTTATTGCTGTCTAAAATCCTTCTGATGGATCGTGCGTTTTTGCCCATCGTACAGCCTGAAGTAATTCCTCGTCGGAAGGTGAAAGCTGTCTAAGGTCTGATGCATGATAACTGCCGAGCTGATCAATGGCAGCATATAGTTTGAAGTGTATCTGGTCCAATCGGCTGGCAAAATAAACCGTCAGCTTTTCACCCTGATAATTTTTTACAAGCCTTTCCTTAAATCCATCAGGCAATCCTAATCTGAAAAGACCTCCATCACCACTGCTTGGGCCATTGTTAAGCCAGTCTTGAGGAAGATTCAGTGTGTCAGCAACTTCTTTTGCTGCAACCAGCAGTTCTTCCGGTAGAGGGGCGGGATCTACAAGTTGGTTTTTGGAATCCATCAAAGCAACTATGTCCACATCCTTTGTGGTTCGCTGAATCAATTGCATAGCATTAAGAGCCGTGCCGCCACAGACCACGAGCGAAAAACTGCTGCTTCGGTTTATCTTTAATCTGCCATCCAGCAACCGCAAGGCCTCGGTTATTTTATCGAATCCATAGTTCATATTAGCATTATCGGCAACAATAGCACTTATATCAAGTGGTATCGTTACTATTTATCTGTTTTTTCAAAAATTATGAGTCAATGCGAAGGGAATTATAATTGACGCTGGACAGCTTTTACTGCATTTTCACTCTTTGATAACAATATTTCCTATTTATCACTGGTAAATAAGCATTTTACTTGGATATGGCCGATATATAACTATAATAATTGAGATATAAGTGTTTTACCAAAGGAATTAAGCTATGACAAAGAATTCTAAGAGATCCGATACCGTCAGATCGGCAGGATATTCATTTTTGATCCAGCAGTTCGATTTGCAGGTATTGCTTCATTGGCGTGCGTCAGAAGTCGGCGGTTCCAAGCATCAAAAAATCGTTGAGACGGATGGCTGTATCAGGGAAGTCTTTCCAAATTCTTACTGGCCTGGTGAAGAAAGGCTAAACCATCTTGAATTTGCCCTGAAATACGATGGAATCAATCTTGAGATCCTCTCCGAAGTTTTCAGCAAGGCGGATGTTAAAGAGCTTGTCTCCTGGATCATCGCTAAACCGCAGGGGCAATATACCCGGCGAATCTGGTATCTGTACGAATGGATGACAGGTAAACGGTTGCAGATCGATAATCTTACCAAGGGTAATTATATCGACCTTCTGAATAAAGATGAATACTACACTGCACAAGATATGATGGTCCGTCGACAGCGCATTCGAGATAACATGCTTGGCAATTCAAATTTTTGCCCATTAGTTCGTAGAACTGAGACCATGCTAACATTTGAGAGTTCCGATCTAAGCAAGCGAGGTCGTAATATTTTGGCCGACTATCCGGCCGAATTTATAAAACGTGCGATAAGTTACCTGTATACGAAGGAAACTAAAGCTTCATTTGCTATTGAGCATATTACCCCCAACGCCAGCCGAACCGAAAGATTTGCTTCATTATTGCAGATTGCTGAGAAAGATGATTTTGTCAGTAAGGATTCGTTGGTTGATTTACAGTGCCGCATTGTCGATCCCCGTTATGCCAATAAAGACTACCGTGATAATCAAAACTATGTAGGTGAAACTGTTGCTTGGCGGCAGGAGAAAATCCATCACATCTCACCACGACCGGAAGACTTAAAAGATTTGATGGATGGCCTTATTCTATCACATCAGCAGATGGATCGATCCCAGGTGCATCCGGTAGTCCACGCGGCAGCTATTGCATTCGGCTTTGTCTTTCTACATCCATTTAATGATGGTAACGGCAGGATTCACAGATTTCTTCTACATAACATTCTTGCTCGCAGAGACTTTACGCCTGAAGGGCTTATCTTTCCTATTTCAGCGGCAATGCTGAACAATCTGGATGCTTATGATGCCGCGCTGGAGAGTTTTTCAAAACCATTGATGCAACTAATCAATTACGCACTTGATGAAGATGGACAAATGACGGTCAATAATCAAACAGTCCTTTATTATCGCTATCCTGATATGACTGCAATAGCCGAAGCTCTATTTGGTTTTATCCAGGTAACTATTGAAAAAGAACTTGTTGAAGAGTTGAATTTCCTGGAAAATTATGATGTGACCAAACGAGCCATACAGGAAATCATTGATATGCCGGATCAGCGGATCGATTTGTTTATCCGTTTCTGCCTGCAGAACAACGGTGTCATCTCATCGAAAAAACACAAGTCTCATTTTTCGGAATTAACCGATGATGAGATTGAAAAAATGCAGACCGCTATTCAAAAAACGTATCATTGAATAACTAAATTATAATTGACGCTGGACATTGTACAGTGATTGAACATGACATAAGTAGATTCACGATGTCCATTATAATGCGCCGTGAAAGTGTACAATCCGGCAAAGAAAGAGCTGTTCGCTGCCGCTTCCAGGCAAGGCGCATGGCTGATGTACTTTCTATGGCGGTTCAGGTTTCTGATGTCTTTATTGACTGTTAAGCGTATTACTTCTTTGCTTCTTTTTAGCTTTAGCTTTTAGTTCTCGGCTAATCACTAATTAATACTATCCTTCTCCACTACCTTGCAAATAATTCTCTTGTAAACTGTGGAGATTTTGGTACTATACTGGAAAAGAGTGATCCGAAGGATGCCGAGGACCTCAAGTTCCTTCGCAGATTAAAATAGAAAAAATGTAACCACTAATAGCTAAAATTTATGAATGAGACAGAAAGTGAATCCGTTCGCCGATGGCTGGCGGGATGGCAAAGGGCGGCGCCCGTTCTCGAACGGTTGCGTACCGAGGCCATTCGTGGCAGTAACACTGCTACGGCTATCGAGCAATTATCAGATGCCTTTGAATCCGCGCTGCGTCATTGCCCGCCGGCAGCGACATCAGGTCTTGTGGAACAGCAGCGTCTCTTTGCACGGTGGCGGCGATGAAGTCCCTTTTTCGGGTGGCGGCGGAGCTGGATGCCCTGTTGGCCGGATGGGGCTGGCGATATTGTTTTATAGGAGGCCTTGCACTACAGCGATGGGGACAGCCGCGACTGACCAATGATATTGATCTTACGATTTTGACAGATTCCGACCGGGAGGTTCACTATGTGGATGAATTGCTGGGATTGTATAACGGTCGGTTACCTGATGCGAGGGAATTTGCGCTGAAGAATCGTGTACTGCTGCTTGTCTCCGGCGAAGGGATTCCAATAGACGTGGCGCTGGGTGGGATTGCTTTTGAAGAGCAGGTAGTATCGAGATCAACACGGTACGAGTTCCTGCCGGGACTATCATTGCTGACGTGTTCAGCTGAAGATTTAGTAGTCCTCAAATCGTTCGCAGATCGGCCAAGGGACTGGGCGGATGTCGAAACTATTGTAGTAAGACAGCAGGAACGGTTGGACTGGAGGTATATTCTTGAGCAGTTGAGGCCTTTATGTCAAATCAAGGAAGCTCCGGAAATTATTGAACGTATTAGGCATCTGCGCAATCGCTAATAACCAATGGCTAAGCCAACTTTCAATCTCAAGAGGCTGACAATTGCAACTGTTTTCACTGCGATTGTGGTACTCGTTACTCACATACCGCAGGAAATAATGCCGAAGCGATTGCAGGTAAGTGGTCTTGACAAAATCGAGCACATCGTGGCATATGGAGCGATTACCTTCCTCTTTGTTCTTTCGCTCACGGCTCGTTTCTCATTGCTCTCGGCTGCGGTTCTTTTCTTTGCCATTTCAGTTGTCGGCGCTTTAGATGAACTGACCCAGCCTTTGGTCAACCGGATCGCCAGCCCAATGGACTGGTTAGCCGATATTGTCGGCATTAGCATTGTTTTGCTTGCTTTTGTCTGTTTTAATCACACAAAACGCCAGGCTATGATAAATGCTAATGTGTGATCTCTCAAATCTGATCACAGCTCGTTGGAATTGTATGACCATTCTTGGAGAAAGTTTCGATGGTAAAAAAGGAACTCATATCAGCCGATAAATGCCGTTTAGGTATCTTGTTATCATCTGCTGGCAGGTTAGTAGTTATGCAGCTTTTTGAAAATAAGCCTACAGTTTATTTTCAATTTTACCGATTATGCAAATAAGGTTATTGCTTATTTTCATTTTTCTGTTAAACTTCTTGTGTTATGGTGAAGAAAAAGATTTCAGGGAAATACATTAAATGCACTGGCTATGAAGCATTCGTTCCAGATCCGCTTCCACCGGAGATAGCCTGGACCGACCGGTTAATACGTTCTTTGTCCGATGCAGACCGTCTTGTAGGCCAATTATCAGGAGAAGGAAAACAATTGCCAAATCCGCATTTACTGATACGGCCTTTTATAAAACGTGAAGCTGTACTGTCCAGCAGAATCGAAGGCACGCAGGCAACATTGGGAGAATTGCTGGCCAATGAGGCAGGAGCTATAGTTAATCGCAGTCCTGATGACCTGCGTGAGGTCGGCAATTATGTAACCGCTTTGGATTACGGAATTAAAAGATTAAAGACTTTGCCACTGTCGCTCAGATTAATTCGGGAGGTGCATGGGAAATTGATGGAAGGTGTACAAGGCAACCATGCTACTCCGGGAGAATTTCGCAAAACACAAAACTGGATTGGCCTCGCAGGTTGTACCTTACAAAATGCCACTTATGTTCCTCCGTCACCAGATTTACTGATGGATTGTCTTGGAACCTGGGAACAATTTCTTCATGTTCAGAAAATCCCTCCGTTGGTCCAGGCAGGGCTGTTACATTATCAGTTTGAAGCCATCCATCCTTTCCTAGATGGTAACGGGCGAGTGGGACGCCTTCTGATTATTCTCTTTTTAATAGAGCGAAAAGTGCTTACTGCTCCATTTTTGTATATCAGTGCCTTTTTTGAAGCCACACGCAGTGAATATTACAATCTTCTTTTGGTTGTAAGCAGAGAAAGCTCATGGAACCAATGGCTTGAATATTTCCTCAACGGCATCGCAAGAATGTCTGAGGATGTTCTCAGTCGTGCTGAAAGGATTAATCTGCTGCTTCAAAGTTGGAAAGAAAGAATCGCTGGTCAGAAGCCAAAAATTCTATATGATGTTATTGATTTACTGGCTGAAAATCCCTTCTGGAGCACGAAAAAGATTTCTGAACGTCTACAAGTAGCTTTCACTACGGCACAGCGGGCAATTAATGTGCTGGTTGAAAAAGAGGTGCTTTCTCAAGTGGATAATGCCCAAAGAGGCAGGGTTTTTTGTGCAAATGCTATAATGAAAATTCTTGATGAGCCTCCAAAAATCAAGCTGTAATTGTACTAAGTGTCCAACCCTCCAACAGTTTGAATTCAGCAAATGTCACATGGTGCTATTGGTCCTTGATAAGCGCAGGCGACATCTGAATGACAGAAAATTGACACAAAGAGCAATGTTAGTAGTACTCCTGTGCAGATCGGCTCGATAGGTGGCTACTGCCATCGACAACGCCAAGGAGTATTATTTGTATTATCGATTGTAGCGCTAAAAAAGCTATTAAAGACTAATTTTTTGCCCTTTCTGAGCCGATATATATTGCAGTAATATATCATATATGATAAAATAATACAATGAAGTATGAGGATTTGTTAAATCGAGTGGCGGATCTGCCATGTTTTACGACCAGGTTTCTGGCTGCCGGCGGGAATCTACCCCAAATCAGGCTACAGCTTAGCCGGTGGGTCAATAGCGGAAGGCTCATCAAGCTGCATAAAGGGTTATATACCTTGTCAGAGCCATTCAGAAAGATTAAGCCGGAACCATTCTCTATTGCAAACAGTCTCAAGTCCGCTTCGTACGTGAGCCTTCAGTCGGCCCTGGCCTGGTACGGTTTGATCCCTGAGTTTGTGCCGGTGGTTACGAGCGTTACTACCGGCAGGCCAAGGCTAATCGATACGCCAATGGGCAGATTTGATTTCAGGCACATCAATAAGAGCTTCTTCTGGGGATATCAACAGATCGAATTAATGGATGGACAAACGGCATTTATTGCCCGGCCGGAAAAGGCAATGCTCGACCTTGTTTATTTGACGCCAGGTGGCGATAAAGAGGATTTTATTAAAGAACTTAGAATTCAAGACGTTGAACAAATTGATAAAGCTGTTCTGAGGGAATTTTCCGAAAGGTCCCAAATTCCAAAGCTCAAACGGGCTTTTCAAAATATTGCAAGAATTATCGATAGAGGTGAAGGTGTTGCGCTATGAAAGATTATTTAAGGCAACTGATTGACGCAATTGAGGATACAAATCTTGCACGATGTATTACCCGTGAATATCTTCAGGCAAGATTTCTTGAATGCCTCCAGGAAAACGGGGCTTTTGTAAATTGGGTATTTGTAGGTGGAACGTCCTTGAGGTTCCTGTATCAGATGCGGCGCTTCTCTGAGGATCTGGATTTTTCTCTTGCATCACCGGGTATTGAGGATAGTTTTACGGAACTTGTGAAAAAAGCTAAGGCCAGTTTCCAGGCAGAAGATTATTCTGTATCCATCAAGGCGAAGACCGAAAAAACAGTTAAGTCAGCATTTATTAAATTTGATGGATTACTTTTTGAAATTGGCCTATCGCCTCATCGTTCAGAGGTTATTTCAATCAAAGTAGAAATCGATACAAATCCGCCTTCTGGAGCCAATCTTCAAACGAGTATTGTAAGAAGGCATTGCCTGTTGAACTTGCAGCATTATGACAAAGGCTCTTTGCTTGCCGGCAAACTCCATGCTTTACTTACACGCAAATATGTCAAGGGCAGAGATGCCTATGACTTGATGTGGTATCTTTCGGATAGAACCTGGCCTGAGCCAAATATTGTACTATTAAATAATGCCTTAAAACAGACTGGCTTCTCTGGTGCGGAAATGACGGCGACTAACTGGAGAAAAGAAATTGCTCTTAAAGTTTCTGAGTATGACTGGCTTAAGGTTATTGCAGATGTCCATCCCTTCATTGAAAGACAGGAGGATTTGAAAATTCTCACTAAACAGAATTTGATTAAATTATTAAACGCCGGCTCGTAGGCGGTATGTTTATATCCGGGCGGTCAAAGGTGGATCACTTCTTCAAAGTCGAGATATCTTCTTTTTGCCGCCACAATGACCGAGAAAAATCGTTCGGGGCCCCAGAGGCACAAATTTCCCACAAGGCAGCCCAAATTTGAGCCTGAAGCCCAAACGATTTTTCTCTCGCCACTCCAAGGACCTGATCTACCAGGAGCACCTACTCATTATCCGTCAAAGAACCAAACTTTTCTTATGGGATTCTGAGAAAAACCTCAACTCGCTCGACAAAAACCTTTAGTGAGTCTATTTTTTCTCGGGCGTTTAATTGCGTTGGATACAAATAACACCATTGCCGGCGATCTTCAAACCTTTCCATAGCCATTATCTGCTTACATAGCTGAGCCTCCCTCAATTCAAGCTCTGAGCGTTCTTGCTGTCGTCGGCCCTTGAAATATTCGGCAAGTCTAAGCAAAGTCGCCCCAGCATCTTCTGATATCTCACCTATCGATACCCTCCTTAGAATGCTGATAATCCTCGCTTTAGGGTCGTCTAATCCTTTATCAATCTCCACCAGCCTATCGGCGATATTATCCAGATTCCTGGTCAGTTGCTCAATTCCATACCTCGCGGATAGAATAATATTGTCGAAGTTATCGGGATTTTCAAAGAAGGACACCAATCCAGCTATAACGTGTTTTTCGATGGCTTTCTGATAAGATTCATTACTGTTTTCGTTTTCCATTTACCCCTCCGGTTTGGACATAATAAAGATGCAATTCATTAAACCGACATGTGCTTACTGTTGTTTTCTATTGATAATGCTGTAAATGGTCGGTATGGCCTGGTTCTCAGTGCCCTCAGCTTCAGCTTGAAAGCCAGCTGGGTGCCGCTGCGCCCTTATAGCTGAGGTATCGAGGCCTTATACGAACAAAAACATACGGCTTTTTTGCTTTTGTTAGGCGGACTTAGGGAACCGCCGTTTGCGGCGGCTGTAGGTTACAATTGGATGGGTGATATCGGCAGCGGGAATCGGACCTAAGAGCGATGCCTGTATGGCCCTGGCCTTTTGGAGGTCCTGCGGCTGGACCAGAAGATAATACTTCTGAGTGGTCCTGATATCACTGTGACCGGCCAATTGCTGTACTACGTGGATGGGAAGCTGGCCGGCCCAGTTGGTAATACAAGATCTTCGCATATCATGGAGAGTATATTCTCCGGAGCCCGCCGTTCGGCATATGGTCTTAAAGCGCCGCAGCAGATTATTAACCAGGTCCTGGCCATCACGCCAGCGGCCTTTTTCCACTTGCCGATGATAGTAATCCCAGCGGGCCTGCTCCATAAATACATAGGGACAACCTTCCGGGGCCACCGACTGCCAGGCGGTAAGCAGATCGACTGTCTGGCCGGGTAGGGGGATCAAACGCATCTCGTGGTCCTTTGGTGTCCAGGCCTGAACGAGACCGGCAGATTTTTTGCGGCTGATATGGAGCCGGCAGGTGAGAAAATCGAGATCACACCAGGTAAGATTAGTGGCCTCCCGCAATCGAATGCCCGAGGTATAGAGTGTTACCAGAAAGGCTCGCCAGAATGCATCGGGCCCAGCACTGTAGATACCGGCAAAGACCTCAGGCCGGATGATCTCCTTTCGCACCGAACCTACCCTGAGCTTAGGGAGCCCCACGCAGGGATTGGTTGCCTTGGGCATATAACCTCGCAGTATCGCCAGATTAAACAGGCGTTTTAAGACTGTTATGTCCTTATTGGCCGTAGCGGCGGCGAGACCTGTTTGAAGCCGGGATGCCCGGAACCGCTCGATGTCACGAACGCCGACTGTATGCATTGACCGCTCCCAGCCGAGGAGGCCGGCCAGCAGCTTTAGCGTAGCCAGATGAAGGGAAAGGGTCCTGGCCGCTACGTTACCATCTGTGAGCGCTCTATGCTCTGTATGGAAATCCCGTAGTGAGATCTCAGTCAACCCGGCTGCCAGGGCATCCTGGATATGAATCTGTTTTTGGGCTGCGAATAACTGGGCCTGTCCTTTTGTCCTGAAGCTCCTGCTGTGTCTTTTACCCTCGCCGCAGATCCACCTCGCCACCCAGCAAAAGGACCTCTTCTTCGGCCAGTCGCTTTTGGCCAGCAACTGGCCCGATAAATCTACCGGGACCGGTTCAAGATATCTACGGTACACCCCTACCTTTTTACCCGCTATTACACACCTCCGGTCCCTTTGGGCTGATAAAACACAAGCTCCCAAATTAAAGTATGCGCCCAAAAAGGCAACTCACAAATGGAAAATAAAAAAAATAAAAACCGGCCCCGGAAAGGTTGGTAGAGACGGCTTGCGCCAGGGATTTATTGCATCCATCCCGTAGTACTACGAAGGATGTATTGACGAGGACTTTCATTTCAATGCTATTAATCTGATCGATTTTATGATGGAGCAGGGGCAGGAGAAGATAGATAGACTTAAGTCAGCTTTGATATTGGGATTTGATCTTATATTTGAGCGCTGGCAATAAGAACCTATCCTTCTGCCCCAGGCCGATGGTTATTTGGCAGATTCAACGCAAATATGAACTACAGTAGCCACAAGAGTTTGAAAACAACCTCGGTCTATTCAGTTCTATCAACACAGGTAACAACTAAGACATATCGTAGGATTAAAGGATATGGAATGTGGATTTAAATGGCACCAAGGCTGCGATTAGGGCTTCAATACTCTCCAAACCCCCGGCAGTTGCTGCTTCACAGGGCAATGAGAACCTGCAAAACCCTAAAATCAGAAAAGTCATTCGCAAACTTATTGCCGAACGAAACACAAGGACCCTTGTGGCCGCTGACAGGGTTATAGGCGAGCTGGAAGAAATAGCATTTGACACCCAAAATTTTGAAACCAGAAACAGACTCTGAGCTTTGGACATACTCGCAAAGCACACACAGGCATTTAGCCGGGACAGTTATGACGTTCTGGAGTTCCTCACAGCTGGTGAGAGACTTCGTGTGCTAATCGAATCGGTTCCTTATGCAGACAGATGCTTTTTCGCGGTTTGTACTCTTTTGGGCCCTGAGTATGATGCATATTACTTCAACGGGTTTATTGCGAAAGAAATAGCTGCCCCCGAAAAGGAGAGCGCATAGTGCTAAGAGAATTAGAATCGGCGGCCCCCAGGGAGCTGCTGATATTTAAGTCTGCAATTTCCAACCGAAGCGATAGTGAGAAAGTTGGGGCTCAATCCTTCCAAAACAGAGATTATAGCAGAAAGTGAGTATAATAGCGAGCGAGGAGCCCAAGGGCGTAAATGTCTATTTTGTAAAAGGTTAAACTAAATGTCACGTGGTCCTATTGGCTCTTGACAAGTGCAATAGGTTGCATATTTTAAATCAATTTGTTATAATTATTCCTGTAAGTGTAGGATCAGAGCATTTTCGCTGATATAGCAAAGTACAGAGAAACTGAGGAATATGAAATTTGTTATCACCCTATTCCAGAACGAAGATGGCGGGTTTATTGCGGAATGTCCATCTATCCCCGGTTGTGTCAGCCAGGGTAAAACCGAGTCGGAAGCAGAGAGTAATATTTACCAAGCAATCAAGGAATGTTTGGAGGTGCGAGAGGCCAAGGGCATACTTCTTATGGTGAGTATCCGCCAGGTCGAGGTTGCCGTCTAATGCCACCCGTGCCGGTCTTGAGGCTCAGAGAGGTTGTGAAAACATTTGAGAAACTTGGAAATCTGACTGATGACTATTGACAATCAGCAACCAACAATAAATAATCGATTTATTGTGGACTATAAGATTTGACATCAGTAACAGTAATGAGTAAAAAAATAGAACAAAATTGGTTTTCGCTTGCAGAGTATGATTTGGCGACAGCAAAGGCCATGCTTCAAACTAAACGTTATCTCTATGTTGCGTTTATGTGTCAACAGGCCATAGAAAAGATACTGAAGGCTTGCTATGTGAAGCGCCTCGCCTCCACACCACCTTACACTCACAATCTTCTTCGACTTATCAAGGAATTGACCTTCAAGGGCGAAATGGGTGATGAGATGATGGGGGCGATTGAAGAGTTAAATTCGCACTATATCGAGTCTCGGTACACAGAGGACATCGAAGAGTTGACAAGGCAACTCACAGAGGTAAAAGCAACAAGTATCTTGGAATCAACAGAGGGAATTTTTCAATGGATCAAGGCCAGGCTATAATCCGTGAAAAGGTATTGAGATTCTATAAATCAGTGGAAAAGCTGTTCCCAATAAAGAAGGTCTTTCTTTACGGCTCATACGCTAAAGGTCTGGCAAATGAACACAGCGACATTGATGTAGCAGTTGTTGTTGATGAAGCTGATCATTCGAAGCGTATCGAGATTACCGCCAAATTATTCCACTTCGCCTTCGATGTTGATGCGTCAATTGAGCCCAAGTGCATCTTCTGGGATGAATATAACAACTATGACAAAGCCAGCATTTTATCTGAAATTATTAACACAGGCGTTGAAATTGCATAAAAAGTCCAAATCTATGCCACGGGCCAGCCTTACCGTGGATGAATGCTTAAAAGCCTTGAAGGGATGATCTAAGAATTTAGCTAATTCATCGTTCGTATTTCTGCTTTTTCCTTTTGCTTTACTCTTTGTGCCTTATCCTATCACATCAGTAGATGGATCAATCCCAGGTGCATCCGGTAGTCCACGCGGCAGCTATTGCATTCGGCTATGTCTTTATGCATCCATTTGATGATGGTAACGGCAGGATTCACAGATTTCTTATACATAACATTCTCGCTCGCAGAGACTTTACGCCTGACGGCCTTATCTTTCCTATTTCAGCGGCAACGCTGAACAATCTGGATGCTTATGATGTGACCAAACGAGCCATACAGGAAATCATTGATATGCCGGATCAGCGGATCGATTTGTTTATCCGTTTCTGCCCGCAGAACGACGGTGTCATCTCACCGAAAAAATGCAAATCTCATTTTTCGGAACTAACCGATGATGAGATTGAAAAAATGCAGACCACTATTCAAAAAACGTATTATTGAATAACTAAATTATAATCGCTATTGATTCAAACGGTTAAAATTCATATTTACATAATATTGGAACCAAACCTTTATTTTTTTAAGCTACATGTTTTGCATTTTGTTTTTTTCTCGCATAACATTTTACTCTTTCGAGAAAACCGTTATCTCCAACTTCTGTCTTAAATTTGCTGCAATTAATTTTGGCTGGCAAATAAACCACTTGGTCATTAGCTTTTTTAAATTTCATATTCATCTTCAATCCTTTTTCGTAAGCCTTCACAGTTTTGCGGCGAACCTTTCGCAGAAAAGCTTTCTTCAGTTTCTCTATCGTTTTCTTATAGTTAGCTTTCCTACTTAATATAGCAAAAAGGGCTGTTTGGTGTTATGATAGAGCCCAATGAGTGGATTAGAAACACAAAAACAAATATCCCTATCGTTTAATCGAGGGACACTTTTGCTTACAGGGTTAACTCGTAAGGAGTTACCTGACGCTTGTGGTTCGTGTGTTTGGAGATGGGATACTCGTGTTGGGGCCTGGCGGTGTGATGCAATTCATTATGCTACAATTTATAAGGCTTTACTTGAGCGATTTGGGGCGGACTTTTCTGATGAAGTTATGAAACCTGCTTGTGTTTCCTGGCCCAAGATAGAACTGCCGAAACTAAGGCCGGAGCAGACAGAAGCACTTGCCGCGTGGAGTCAGGCTGGCTGTCGCGGACAGATAATTATGCCGACCGGAACAGGCAAGACTGAGGTGGCACTTGCGGCAATGGCTCGGACGAAAACAGCGACGCTGGTAGTTGCGCCGGTTCGGGATTTGATGTATCAGTGGCACCGGAGGATTTTGCGGGCCTTTGATGTAGATGGCGGTATCGTCGGCGATGGCTTGTCTAATATAAAGTCGGTAACAGTTACAACGTATGACAGTGCGTATATTCATATGGCTAAGATGGGAGCTGGTTTTGGGCTGTTGATCTTTGATGAAGAGCATCATCTACCCGGCAAATTCCGCCGTGAGGCAGCTATTCTGAGTACCGCAACAATGAGGCTTGGATTGACAGCTACGCCGCACCGGTCGGATGGTTTACATAAGGATTTGGATTGGCTAATTGGTCATGTTGTTTATGATATGCCATTTAGGGAAGCTAAAGGTTCGACCTTAGCCGATTTCGATGTTGTGCGTATTCCGGTGGTATTGACTGACAGCGAACAGGCGACGTATGATCAGTGCAGCCGGGTGATTCGGCACTTTATAATCTCACGTCGCAAGGAACAGTCAGGCTACAAGTGGCAGGATTTATGTAAAGAATCAGGCAAAGACCCACAGGCCCGCAATGCACAGAAAGCTTATTATCTCAAGCAATCTATCGAGAATCGTGCCGCTGAAAAGCTGCGGGTGTTGGAAGACATCTTCAGGCTACATAAAGGTCAGCAAATTCTTGTTTTTGCAGGCTCGAATATAATGGCAATAGAAGTATCCAGGCGTTTCCTTGTGCCAACGATCCTGTCGCATACCCGCAAACGCGAACGTCTCGCCGTGCTGGATAGTTTTGCTAACGGCAAATTTGAGGTTCTTGTTGCCAACCGTGTTCTGGATGAAGGAGTTGATGTGCCTGAAGCGAAAGTGGCTGTTGTTATTGGCGGTCAAGGCTCAACCCGTCAGGCCAAACAAAGACTCGGCAGGGTTTTGAGAAGAACCGGCAGTGCCAGGGCTACTTTGTATGAAGTAATCTGTGAGAATACCAAGGAAGTTCAACGCAGCCGAAAGCGACGAAAAAGCGATGCTTACGAGCGAACAATCCATCGTAGACTTTAAGGCCGGACGGGCCATTCCCGACCGCCTGAGGCGGAGTACGCATCGGCATTATACCGAATATGCCGAGAAGATGCTCTCTGTGTACAGCAATGGTGTGGGCCAACAGCGGCGCCAGTTGCACCGCCAGGTTGAATCCCTTTTTGCAGATGAGCCTGATTGTCCCATTCGTCGAATTCAGGCTTTTTGCAAGCTGCTGGATGACACAAGTGTTTATCAAACTGACCCTGATGGTAAAGCGGCAAAACTTCGGTTGCAGGTTTTCACTGAAGCCGGCCGTTTCCACCCGCTTGTTGAACAGCCGGATCAGCTTTTTGAACATGATGAAAAAAGGATAAAGCAGGAGCTTTCAAACAAGCTCGGCCTGCCGTGGGACCAGATTGAACAGAGTCTGTATTCAGACGTGATAGCTTACCAACGGCTGGAACGCTTTGATGGATATCCCAATTCCTCAGCTTTACTGTCTCGATATAATGTGGCTCAGCTTCAGGCATGTCTTTACAGGGCTGAGAATATGATTGTATCAACAACGGATGATTTCAAAACCATACTCCGTTACGCCAAGTTAGCTCACCTTTTGCACGATATAGTATGTTCAGGTCCTTCGAAATACAGGATTACTTTTTCAGGGCCGGCCTCGGTATTGCATGAGACTCGTCGATATGGCGTAAATTTTGCCAGGTTTCTACCGGCGTTGCTGGCCTGTAAAGGCTGGAAAATGACTGCATTGGTTAAAACTCCATGGAACCGGTCTGCAAAACTTGTTATTTCCGACAAAAACGGTTTCACCAGCCATTTGCCTTCACCAGATGAGTTCGACTCAACTCTGGAAGAATCCTTTGCTAAGAAATTCGGCTCTGAACGTAACGGCTGGCAGTTGATTCGTGAAGGCCGGATTTTACATGACCATCAAAAAACTTTTGTTCCTGATTTTACTTTCCGTCATAAAAACGGCACCGAGGTACTTTTAGAAATCGTTGGTTTCTGGACACCGGAATATCTGGCACACAGACGAGAAACCTTGCAACAATTTCGACATAACAGGATTATAATTGCAGTGCCGGAAAAAACCCTGCGGGAAGGAGCAAACATCGGGGAAAATGTACTGGTTTATAAAACAGTATTAAAACTATCACCTTTAATGGAAGCCCTGGAGAGAATCCGAAGCGAAAACACAACAACTTAAATATTTTACCTTATACCAAGTTGGTAGCGCATCTCACTAAAGTTAGGTGACTCCATAAAAGCTTGGACTTCCTTTGCAATGAATGGGTCGCGTTTATCTTCTTTCCGTACGCGTTGTATCTCATTACGGATTCGTGGTTTTTCTTCTTGGCAACTGTTCTCCACCATTTCTTGGGTAAGTTCTCTTTTAGCTTCGGCTATTCGACCACTGTGGCCTAACGATGATTATGCAGAGATTTTAACATTATCATGTAGAAACTCAGGCGCTAAATCCACACCATTTTCCCAGACAATAGTCTCTAACATAGGGTCAACTTTAAATGACTTGAAAAGATTCTTGTCTTTTAGAGGCCCAAAGATTTCCCCAGTTAATTCATATTCTAAATCAACTTCTCCTTCGATGCTGTCATTGAACTTAATCCAAATAACATAATCATGTAAATATTTTGCCTCTTTAACATGTAAAATCATAATCTTACTCCAAAGGATTAATTGCAAACAGAGCTTTTTTCTGTTCAGCCAGTTCCTAGTTTGTTAATAACTCATCTTTATGTAGTTTACTATCATAAAGTAAGCTGCCTTAGCGATAAAGTCATCTGATTTTGGTTTGCATCTTTGTTTGCACGGAGACAAGTTTATCGCTTTGTGCCACCGGTATATTTACATTGACTATTGACTATTGACTATTGATAATTGATTACTGATAATTAAAACCGAGCATCGAATATGGAAAATCAAGAATCGGGCAATAAATATGCCGGGGGGCATGAATGTGATTAATTCCGAGAGTTGGGGTTGAACCCCAATCGCCGAATTTTATAACAGAGCGCACAATAAGCAGCTATGATGGAAAACATTCAAAAGGCGTTGAGTAAGTATTGGGGCTATGATGGTTTCCTGCCGTTGCAAAAGCAAGCTATGGAGTGTATCACTCGCCGACAGGATTCGATTGTGGTGCTGCCAACCGGTGGCGGCAAATCACTTTGTTTTCAGGCCCCGGCCGTGACTATGCCGGGACTTGCTGTTGTGGTATCGCCTCTTATATCTTTGATGAAGGACCAGGTTGACGCATTAACAGAATGCGGTGTTTCCGCAATGAGGATTGACAGTTCCATGTCTGTAAGTGAACGCGATAATGTTATTGCCAGAATCAATGAGCAAACGCTGAAACTGCTGTACCTGTCTCCTGAGCGGTTTTTGTCTGACGGCTTCGTTGATTTTCTTAAAAAAACGAAGCTGTCCTTTATCGCTGTTGATGAAGCTCACTGTGTCAGTATGTGGGGCCATGATTTTCGGCCGGAGTATCGTCAACTGGGGTCATTAAAGCAGATTTTCCCTGACGTTACCATTGCGGCTTACACTGCTACCGCTACTGAACACGTTCGCAACGACATTGCCGAGCAGTTGCGACTCAAAAACCCTCAAATGCTAATCGGCTCATTCGACAGGCCAAATCTGGTCTATAAAGTTCGGCCAAGAAAAACGATACTAAAACAGGTCTGTGCCGTACTTGACCGCCACAAAGGCGAGTCCGGCATTATCTACTGCATCCGGCGCAAAGACGTCGATTCCATGTGTGCTCAACTGGCCGCTAAAGGCTATAGTGTCGTACCATACCACGCTGGTATGACAGATGAAGACCGCAAAAAAAATCAGGAACAATTCATCAATGAAAAGGTCGATACCATTGTAGCGACAATTGCTTTTGGCATGGGTATCGACAAATCTAATGTTCGTTATGTCATTCACACCGGTATGCCCAAATCTCTTGAGCACTATCAGCAGGAAAGCGGCCGGGCAGGCCGGGATGGACTTGAAGCCGAATGTTGCCTGTTCTATTCAGGTGGTGATTACGGCATCTGGAAAAGCTTAATGAGAGATATGCCTGCAGAGGCCCGGAAGATTGCCATGATTAAACTTAGCGGAATCTATAGCTACTGTACCGGCGGGGTATGCAGACATAAGGCGATTCTTCGTTACTTCGGCCAGGACCTCAACAAGGATAACTGCACCGCCTGTGACATGTGTCTTGGCGAATTGGATTGTATAGATGACTTATTAGTAACCGCTCAGAAAATCCTGTCCTGCATAGCTCGTCTTGACCAGCGATTTGGCGGCACCTATACCGCCCTGGTATTGACCGGCTCAGAAGATAAGCGAATAATAGAAAACAACCATGACAAGCTAAGTACCTATGGCTTACTTAGCGACTACTCGAAACATATCGTACATGACTGGATTGAACAGCTTGCAGGTCAGGATTACATCGAAAAAAGCGGCGAATACAATGTGCTGAACATAACAGAGAAAGGCTGGCGTGTTCTAAAGGGAACAGAGACGCCCCGGCTGCTGAAACCGGTAGAAAGACCCGTTAAAGCATCCAAGATTGTTACGGATTCATGGGAAGGTGTTGATAAAGGCCTATTTGAAGCTTTACGAAAATTACGAGCAACAATTGCAAGCAAAAAGAAAGTGCCTGCTTATGTAGTCTTTGGCGATACAACGCTGAGAGACATAGCCAGACGAAGGCCTTCCACTCTTGATGGTTTTCTCGGAGTCAAAGGCGTGGGTGAGGCAAAATGCAAACAATATGGCGAAGTTGTCCTTGCAGCCATTAAAGATTACTGCCAGACAAATTCGTTGGAGATGGATGTTGGAGCAACTTCAGAAACAACCTCTTTCGACCCCCCAACAGGTGAGCCCCAAAAAGGTTTGAAGCTGAGCAAAGCAAGACAGCTTGCCTTTGATATGTTTGAGCAGAAACTTTCTATTGAGGAAGTGGCAAAGTCTGTTAATCGAGCGGAATCAACAACAATCCAATATCTGGTCGAATACATTAAGCGAGAGAATATCAATAAGCCGTATCCCTGGGTAGATGAGCAAACTTTTGGTCGTATTATCGATGCCATGAAACAGGTCGGTAGCGGTCGGATGAAGCCCATCTTTGATTTACTAAACGGCGAAATAGATTACAATCAGATACGGATCAGCGTTGCGTGTCTTTGTAACAATGGTTAGAATCCATTTCTTTCAGGTAGTTGGAAAATAATTTAGAGTTAAGCATGCATTCACGAAGAGATGAGAGTACGATTAATTTTATAATAAGGATTTGACGGATGGCCAAACGCAAAACTAGGAAGAAAACACCAAAGGGGGGTAAAGTCACAAAGATTTCACGTCTGCGAAAACCAGAAGATATGCCTTTGGAGCAATGGCAGATTGCTTTACGCAAACAGTTTGCTCAGAAGCAGAATTTTCGACTTAAGAACATTGGCGAAGAACTAATATTCTCTGAATTTATTGTCACAAATCCGGAAACCAGCGGCGAATATCGCGTTGCAATTCGTGGGCAAAGAATCGGTGATAATTACTGTTCGTGCCCGGATTTTGCGGTTAATACCCTTGGGACATGTAAACACATTGAGTTTACACTTGCCAAGCTACAGCGAAAACGCGGAGGCAAAAAAGCTTTTACAGATGGCATCCAACCGGCCTATTCAGAAGTTTATCTGCGTTACGGTGCCAAGCGAGAAGTGATGTTTAATCCCGGAACGAAATATCCTGAATCTCTTCTGGAGCTTGCATCACGTTACTTCAATAAGCATGGAATTCTAACGCCACAAGGTTACTCCCAATTCGATACGTTTATGAGAAAGGCTGGAGCAATCAAGCATGATTTGCGTTGCTATGATGATACAATAGAATTTATCGCCCAGGTCAGGGACCAGGCTCTTCTAAAGAAACGAATTGAAAAAGCTTTTCCAAGCGGTGCCAACAGTGCTGCTTTCAGGAATCTATTGAAGGTCTCGTTGTATCCTTACCAGCGCAAGGGAACTTTATTTGCTGCAAAAGCAGGACGAAGCCTGATTGCTGATGATATGGGCCTTGGCAAAACCATTCAGGCAATTGCGGCAGTTGAGATATTAGTCAGAACAGTCGGCCTTGAGCGTGTACTGATTATCTCTCCGACTTCGCTGAAGCATCAGTGGAAACAGGAGATTGAAAAATTCTGTGACCGCTCAACTCAAGTCGTAGAAGGCTCTCTCGCAAAACGGGCCAGGCTTTACACATCTGATTCATTTTATAAGATCATCAATTATGAAGTTGTCCATCGCGACCATGATCTTATCCGCAATTGGGCGCCAGAAATGATCATTCTTGATGAAGCCCAGCGAATCAAAAACTGGAAAACCAGAAGAGCACAAAGTGTAAAAAAGCTTGATTCCAAGTATGCCCTCGTACTTACCGGAACACCGTTAGAGAATCGGCTGGAAGAACTACACTCCATTGTTGAATTTGTCGACCGCTTCCATCTGGGTCCGATGTTCCGTTTCCTTGCCGAGCATCAGCATGTAGACAAAGATGGCCGAGTGATAGGATACCGTAATCTTTCCATGATTGCCAAATCATTAGAAACGGTTCTCGTTCGACGCACCAAAAAGGAAGTTTTGAAGGAATTGCCGGAACGTCTGGATAAGAACTATTTCGTTCCAATGACCAAGGAACAAATGAAGTATCATGAAGAAAACCGGGAAACTGTTGCACGTATCGTTGCCAAATGGCGACGGCTCGGGTTCTTACCCGAAACCGACCAGAGAATCCTTATGATTGCTCTGCAAAATATGCGAATGAGCTGCAACAGCACATATCTTCTTGACAAAAAAACCGACTATGGCATTAAAGCTGATGAATTGATATCAGTACTTGAAGAAATATTTGAACAGCCGGATGCAAAGGTAGTTATATTTAGCCAATGGCTGGGAACACATGAAATACTTCTGGATCGTCTCAAATCATCTAAACGCAATTATGTGTTGTTTCACGGTCGTATCCCAGGTTCCAAAAGAAAGGACTTGATAAGACAATTCAAAAATGACCCTGATTGCCAAGTGTTTCTCTCGACAGATGCCGGCGGGGTAGGACTAAACCTGCAAAATGCCTCAGCAGTTATTAACATGGACCTGCCCTGGAACCCGGCAGTGTTAGAACAGCGTATTGGACGGATTCATCGTCTTGGCCAGCACAGACCGGTGCGCGTAGTAAACTTTGTAGCTCAGGGCACAATCGAACATGGTATGCTTTCACTGTTGTCATTTAAGCAATCCCTTTTCTCAGGGGTTCTTGACAAAGGAAAGGATGAAGTTTTCTTAGGTGGAACACGTCTGAAACGCTTTATGGACTCAGTCGACAAAACTACAAGTGCCATTCCTGAATCAATGCCTCAACAAGCCAAGGCCGGAGAAAACGGTGATGGCACAGAGCAGGAAGTTTCAACTGAAACAAAAAAGAAGGAAACATCAGAAACCCTGCAGCAGCAAACTTGGGAAGACCTTGTTTCAACGGGCTTATCATTCCTTGACAAACTTGGTCAAACACTGCTTGGCCAGGAAAGTCAACCACACGAGCCACTTTCGAAAGCGTTTTCAGGATTAAAGGTTGAAACAGATAAAGCTACCGGCCAACGTCATCTCAAACTACCAATACCAAAAAAGGAAGTTCTCACTGGCTTAGCTAATCTGTTTAACGAACTTTCAAAAAGGATGTGATAAAACGCTTACAATGTCAATACTCATTGATAAATCCATGTCTCTGTTGTTTTTTCAAACTCAATGCCCACATCCCCTAGGGCCTATGCATATCTTTGAAGTTGACAATTGACTGAAGATTATTATCCTTTGCGTATAACAAAGTTTTTCCAAAGGACTTACATGAGAGTATTAATAACAGGTGGAGCAGGTTTTATCGGGTCTCATTTGACGGAAAGGCTGCTCAAAGACGGCCATAAGGTTACTGCTATTGATAACCTCAGTACCGGAAGTCTGAAGAACATCGAGAATTACAGAGAACATTCCGGATTTGAGTTCGTCAAGGGCGACATCCGTAATGCAGAGCTAATGGAGCCTCTGGTCGAGCACAGCGATATGATTTTTCATCTTGCTGCGGCTGTTGGCGTTAAGCTTATAGCCGAGGATCCGGTGCTGACGATCGAAACGAATATTGGCGGTACTGAGATAGTGCTGGATATAGCCAATAAATTCGGCAAAAAAACCTTCCTTTCTTCAAGCAGCGAAGTCTATGGTAAAAGCGAAGCAGTGCCGTTCCATGAAGATGATGATATCGTGCTCGGCAGCACAAGTGTTTCCCGGTGGGCGTATGCATGCAGTAAGGCGATAGACGAATTTCTGGGTCTGGATTTCTATCAGCAGTACGGATTGAGTGTCGTAATCGGCAGGTTCTTTAACACGATTGGGCCAAGGCAGACAGGCCAATACGGAATGGTGGTACCTCGATTCGTTCAAATGGCGCTCAAAAATGAGCCTATTCTGATATGTGGGACAGGAAAACAAACACGATGTTTCTGTTACGTGGGCGACCTTGTAGAGGCTGTCATCAAGCTGATGAATTGCGAGCATGCGGCCGGTAATGTGTACAATATCGGTTCGAACGAAGAAATATCCATCGAAGAGCTTGCTGATAAGATTATCGAAATGACGGGCAGCAAAAGCAAGAAGCAGTTTGTGCCATATGAACTTGTTTATGGAAGGCCGATAGATGATATGATGCGTCGGGTGCCGGCTCTGGAGCGAATCAAGGAAACGATCGGCTGGGAGTCCAAAACGCCCTTGGACGAAATCCTGCAAGTAATCACCGATAGTCTAAAATAAAAACCAGTATCTCAAGGTAAACAATTTAGCCTGTTTTGTGAATAAAAGTACAATTATTTTGGATTGCGTTATGTAATGCGTGCAAAAGTTGCGGTTATTAAAACTCGCCCTGAAACCGTAATCGAAGACATCGACGGGCTCGTCGAAACAGCCGGTCTCAAAGATGCTCTGCCTTTGGATAAACCGACCATACTAAAAGACAACATATCCTGGCATATGCCATTCCTGAGCGCCAACACAACACCATGGCAGTTGGATGGTATCATAAAAGCTCTGGGTAAACGCGGATACCGGAATGTGGTCTGTGTTGAGAACCGTACTGTGGTAACCAATCCTGTCAAAGGTCAACGTCTTAATCATTATACTCCTGTGTTGATCGAAAACAGCATTCCCGTGAAATCTAATTTCAATCCAGACCACATGCGATGGATCAGATACGAGCCAAAGGCCGAGATGCTGGTTTTGCACAAGGTGTATCCAAAGGGTATTTATTTGCCTGATTACTTCTTTGACAAGAACATTATTCATCTGCCTACGATGAAATGCCACATTTATACCACTATGACCGGTGCTATGAAAAACGCATTCGGCGGACTGCTTAATCACAAACGCCATTACACCCATAGCGTCATACATGAAACGCTTGTGGATTTGCTGGCTATACAGAAGGAAATTCACTCGGGCATTTTTGCCCTCACCGACGGCACAGTGGCCGGTGATGGTGCTGGTCCGCGGACTATGATGCCTGTAATCAAGAATTACATGCTTGCCTCTGCAGATAGTGTGGCTGTTGATGCTGTCTCGGCGAAGATGATGGGATTCGATCCTATGAGCATCGGCTGCATCCGCATTGCCCACGAACGTGGCCTTGGCGTTGGTCGGCTTGAAGAGATAGAAGTAGTTGGTGAGGACATTTCCAAAATTAATTTCAACTTCCGGCAATGCGACAACTTCGTAAGCCGTGCCGGTAAGCTCTTCTGGTTCGGGCCGCTGAAATCTTTGCAGACATTAATGTTTCGCACACCTTTAGTCTATGCATTCATTTTCGGCTCGTTTTTTTATCATGATTATATCTGGTGGCCAACCGTTGGCAAAAGACGCATGAAACAAATCGAAGACTCCGGATGGTACAAGCTGTTCCAGAGCTATAACGAGCGGATTTGATCAAGTGGTTGATTTTTAATAAAACTTTTCTGATTGAAGCAAGATATCTTAATAGAAAAGCTTCATTTCTCTTGTGTTCCAATCTGCCTATCAAATAATTAAAATACAGCCAAAAACTCCAACCTTAATCATGTATCCAGTTTTTTCGGGAGTATTATAGCGGTCTTCTTGATACCAACACAATGTTAAGGATTAAAGCATTTTCTGGCAGGTGCTTTCTAATGCATCGAGTTTGTTTTGGATTACGTCCCAGACAATTGTGAGATTAACACCAAAATATTCATGAATAAGGATATTCCGCAAGGCTATAATTTTGTACCATTCTATTTCCTCATTTTTTTGCTTGATCTCGTCAGGTATAGTTCGGGCAGCTTCGCCGATAACTTCAAGATTGCGGATAACAGCATCCTGGGTTTTTTTGTCAGCTTCAAAAGCCTTATAGTCCGTATCCTTAACATATTCCCGGATAAGAGCTATCGCTTGTAGTATATCGTCAAGCTGTTGTTTATAGTCCCTTGGCATAAATTACTTCCTTATCAATAATGGGCTTAAGACGGGGCTTGACAGTATCAGCGATTACTAAATCGACAGGCCTGTCAAACAGTCTCTCCAAATAAAATTTCAAATCCATGTAATGGTCAAATGTTGGCTTGACAAAATCTACCAAGATGTCAACATCACTTTTATTGTCAGCCTCATTGCGGACCAATGAGCCAAAAAGACCTATGCTGCGGACAGAAAAATTCTGTTTTAATTCCTCTGCCTTCTTATTTAGCTGTCCCAGAATGTCTTCTTGTGTGAACATTCGGCATCCCCTTTTTCGTTTTCCACGTGGTTATTTTAATCCCGTCTTTATAACACTGCTCTACCAGTTCAATTCTGTCCTGATGTTTCTATATTAGTCATACTTTACTGTCATACACTATATTGCTGTAATGAAAGAGTCAACTTTTTTTTCCTGTATCTCTGTTATCTGCATGTAAAGGCAAGAGTTTCAAGTTTTACGAAGACAAGTTTATCGCTTTGTACTGTTGGTTTTCATGAAACACTTGTTGATTTGCTGACTATCCAGAAGAAGGTCCACTCGGACATTTTTGCTCTCACCAGTAGTACCGTGGCCGGTGACTACTCCTCAAGGCGAGCTCTTCATAGGTGGTCTGTGAGGTGCTTTAAACAGAAAGAATCGTCTTTGCGACCGAATGGGTGAAAGCGTTTACTTAAACAGCTGTGGGTAGTTGGTGCGAATCCACAATTCTATTCTTCACGTAGCTGCTGCGCCAAAGCAACCATTTCCTTCGCTTCCTGATCACTCACAACGCCAGCTCGTTCATAACCTCCGATATTGCGTTTCTTGCGGAACTGGTTCAATTGAGCGATAAGCTTTATGTCCGCACCTATGGTATATGCCAGCGAGTGAATGACCCTGTAATGATGCGAATCGCGCGCCGCTCGATATCCTACAGCTGCCAAGGTAGCCGTTGCTGCTTGCAATGCCGCATTATATGCAATGTTCATCCGCCAATCTGTACTGAGACCAGCAGATTTACAATCACTCAGGTCACGGTCAGCCACACCTAATAGATCTACAATCTCCTGTTGGCTAGTTTTATGTTCGACAAGCCAACTATTGTTCAGCCAGTCTTGCAAGCTCATCTTCGTTTCCAATCAAGAAAACCTTTGACTCTCTAAGAATAGTTTTAAGAAAATGATGCTCTGCCTCTAATTTTTTCTGAAATTCATCAAAAGGATAGACAGAAGGATTGACCTCTCGGTAGAGTTTTTCCTGTCCCTGCATCAGCGCTTCGACAACTTCGCCCAAACTGCACTCGCCGATGACCATCAGGTCAACATCGCTTTGGCTTTTGGCCGAACCGGATGCCATACTTCCATAAATGAAAGCAACTTTTATTTTTCTTGCTAATGACTCCAAGGCTTCACTTAATACATCAACCAAACCTGCCGTCTTGCGAAGCAAACCTGAAAGTTCGGTGAAGAACGGACAGACTGTATTTGCCTGGTAATATGTACGATTGCCATCTTTACTTTTGGTTATTATTCCTGCATTTGCAAGGCCTATGAGTTCTCTTCGCACTGTTCCAATGGCTAGGCCCGTTCGGCGTTCAATATCGCGCAAGTACAACTGCTGATCCGGTTTGGCCAGCAATAGCGCCAGCACCTTCTTGCGCACTTCAGGAAAAAGCCAGTCAATTGGTTTTTTGTTACCACAATGCGCACAATTGTGCGCTAAAAGCGCACAATATTCAAGAATTAATTTTCAGGATTTTCTGTCTTTTTCAATCGTGGTTCAATTAAATCTGTCACTGTTATTCCATGCTACTTGCAATTCCACTTATGTGCATATAGGTATAGGTAAGGCTAAATAACACTCATATTAACGATGTTGACAGACTAATATGGCAAAAATGTTATTTTGAGTATATTTTTAGATAAATTCTTATATTATAAGGATTTATCTAACTTTTTCACTTGACCTTGTTCTTGTGTCTGGTACAATGTAAGTTATGGCTTAATAAGGGTTTATATTGAAAAATGCGACAAATCATCAATCCGTAGAAAATGACCTTTTTTGAGTGTTTCAATACTGCATTACTACTGCCGGTATGCAGAGCTTTATTTATAATACATATTCTATACTTTGCTGGGAGGTCTGATTATTCATTCACAATAGTGGTTAAATTGAATCTTAGATAGGGAAGAAATCTAAAGAGGAGGTCAAGACATGATTTCGAAAGTCGGTTTGTATCGTAACCTGCGCAATAAAAAGCTGTGGGTGGTCCGGTGGTACGGCGAGTATGAGCCTGCTACAGGCAAGCGGAAACGCTACAGTAAATCCTTCAAATTAAAAGGAGATGCTGAGGCGTTTCGACTGCAGAAGGAAGTTGAGTTTGATCAGGGACACAGACGTGATAAGCCCAAAGAGATTACCCTCGAGGAATTCTGTAAAATCTATACCGAATGCCTAACTGTCAGACCGGAGACTGTAAAACTCTACGACAACACCCAAAGGCGACTCCTTCAATATTTTGGTAGCGGGGCTTCACTTAACCAGATTACACCCTTAAATGCAGAGCGTTTTATGGCATCACTGAAGCCCCTGAACGGTAAAGGGGAGCTTTCAACCTCAGCTGTGCACAGGGTTCTGCGCAACTGCCGAACCATGTTCAACAAAGCTGTTATTTGGGAAATTCTCAACAGGAATGCCTTTGCCAAAGTCACTGCTGTGAAGGTGGTGACAAGAGACTGGCACTATCTAACGCCTCAGCAGTACAAGCTGCTCTTAAAGGCGGCCCCATCTCTTCGCTGGCGTGCCTTTTATGCCTTGTGCTATACAGCAGCCCTAAGGTTAGGTGAGGCCCTCTCGATACTCTGGACCGACATCGATTATGAAAAACGGCAGGTCAAAGTTCAGCGCCGTCCAGGGACTGTCACACTGCCGCCCTTTGAGATAAAAGACAAAGATTCTCGAACAGTTGATCTGCCGCGACAATCCATAGAGGCCCTTGAGGACCTGTATAGTTACTATGATGGGACGCAGACTTATAGCCCCTATATCGTGCTCGATAGAGAGCAATATGAACGGGTCAAGGCGAAGTGGACCATGTACCAGAAGCAAAGAAAGCCCTGGAAAAATAAGAACCTTCTCAACAATGTTTTAACTAATTTCAAGCGGCATCTAAAGAAGGCCGGTATCGAACCCGAAGAAGGCAAGACTCTTTCTGTCCAGACCTTGAGGAAAAGCTGCATACAGAACTGGGCCAACAATATCACTAATCCGGAGGTCGTTAAGGTGCTGGCAGGTCATTCTGATCTAAAGACGACCATGCAGTATTACTGCCGGATCGACAGTGATCAGAGGGCAAAAGCAGCCGCTGCAATTGAAAATTTGCTCAGAGAGGCTGATGCCGGAATTATTGACTTTTGAGCCTAAAATAATGTAGTATCACTGCTATGGTAAAGGCCCTGTTACGCGCTCTGCACGAAGATCGACTATCGATTTGGCCTCTGTTACGGTCCGGAGCTGCTTTGCTTCTTTTCGACTCATATATTTTGCTCTGTCGATAACCATTAGCCTGCCCTTTCAGTTTAATATTCTATATGTTACATATATTTTATTTGGAATATTTATGTGATAATATGTGGGCAATGTGGCCGTTTTGGCAGCTTTAGGAAGCGTGTTGGAGATTCTATAAATAGACTTGACTGCCTTTTCATTGCAACAAGCGTGCAAATATTTTCAAAAAATAGTTGTTTTTTTTGTATAGTCCTATAAAATGCCTCTTTGTTCAGTGTATATAAGGATTTCTGGATAATATAAACGAATGGATTCGCTATATCAAATAGAGTGTTTCGGGGGGGGCATCCCGATTATTACATCTTCCCCAGGTTGTTTGCACTGCCTGCTAAGGTCAAATCTCTATTAGTGTGGATCCTGTTTGGTGATTTAGCTAATGTTTGTTGAAGCTTTATCAAACACTTGTAGCCTATGCAATTGGATTTTTTTCAACGGCATATTTAATTTTGTGGATTTATCAAGCTTGGGGGTTTAATAAAAAATGAAGGGCGTTTTAGAAATACGCAAATTATTTTGGATTATAAATGCAGTATTGATAGCAATTCTGGTGTATATCATAGTTGGTTTTAGCCCTGGTGACTATGCAGGGAAGAGTATCTATGCCAATCCAATTCCTATTAAAGAAAAAGTGGAAATTATCCCCCGTGAGAATCCATTGTTGCCCGGCAGGCATAAGATTATTATGGAGCGGAACATTTTCGGCTCTTCAGGATTGAGTCGGGCTGGGGAGAATCCGCAGCGAGAAAAAACTGAACCTCCGATTTCTATTATTAAATCGCAATTTCGATTACTTGCCACGGTCGCAGGAGATGAGGTAGTGGCTTGTGCTGTGATTGAAAATTTGAAATCTAAAATGCAGGATATTTATAAGACTGGAGATAATATTGGCGGGGCACGGATTGAAGGAATTGAGCGAAACAAAGTAGTCGTTTTATACAGGGATCAGCATGAGGTATTAAACTTGAATATAATGTGTAAAGTCTTAGATCCTGTTGGTAAAGACGAAGAACCTGTCATAGCCCAAAAACAAAATGCAACTGAATCTGTAAAAGCTGTTTCACCCTTTGAGAGAGGAATAGTTAAGAGAGCACTTGTCACACAAGTTCCAAGGATAGAAGTCTTTTTAGAAAAAATGGAAGCAGCTCCTTATATTATAAATGGACAGCAAGAAGGATTAAGTATAACAGGTTTGGATGGTTTGAGTATGGCCAAGTATTTTGGACTTGAGAATGGTGATGTTATTCAGACTATAAATGGACAAATGTTAACTAATAAGCAAAAGGCTTTTCAGGTTCTTAAGAAAGCCCGGTCACAATCTTCGTTAAACGTCGAACTTTTGCGAAATAAGCACAAGATGGATCTTTCATTCGAATTAAATTAAAGATTATATAATCCGCTTTATTTCATCCAAAACAGCTATTTACGGGCCGGATTGGCCTATTTGAACAATGAGAAGACCGCAAAATCGCAACCGGAGATAAGCAGGATACAATAGACAAAGAAGAAGTTTTTATTGACAAATAGTATTTGTGAAAATTATAATCTGACGTAATAATAACTTTTGATGGTTGTAGATTCATTGCTAAGATCAGCATGGTTGCTGACGCTTTTTTTGTGAATAATTTCAATTATATTGGGTGTTTTTGGGGACATAAGCTTAATTGCAATAATTGAGTTTGTATAATTCGGGGTGAGCAGGGGGCCCATGATGAAAAAGAGGGGATCCTGATCTGATATTTTAACCTAAATGGAGGGTACTATTATGAAACGTCACATTATTTTTCCATTGATGTTAATTAGCCTTTTTGTTATTCAAAGCAGTTCCTATGCACAGGCACCGCCCGATGAAGTGGCGTCCTTTGTTACGAACTGCTCACCTGCTCCCGACGACGACCAGGTGCCTTTGAACAACCTGATTAGCTTTGATATTACTGATGATGGTACAAACGTCAATATTGATTCAGTAGAGGTTAAAGTGGCCAATAAAAAAGGGAAGTCCTTCAATGGTAATTGCCAAAAGGTGCTTAAGTCGGTTAATAATAAGAAGCGTGATTATACGATTGTTTACCAGTCTAATCAAATGTTTGATAACGAACAGGATATAACTATTACCATAACAGCTTTCGACTATGCCGGTAATGAACTGAAAAGTTATGAATATCATATCATAACAGAGATGCGTTCATTCGGACAGAACAGAAAGGTCAATTCTGACCTGGGAAATATCGATAGTAGTCACCCTGTAACGGTATGTGACAGCATTAGCGGCAATACCTGGGTGACCTGGCAGGCCGGGCCGGTAGGCAGTAGAGATATTTATGTTAGCAAACTTCCATCGGGAGCGGTAAGTTTTGATAGTGCCGTTAAAGTGACCGGCAATGCCAGCGACCAGTGTAATCCTGCTATTGCTCTTGATAGTAACGGTAAACCGTATGTTGTATGGCAGGACAACAGTAGCGGGAACTGGGACATATACTTGTCTATCTATGATGGAACAGACTGGTCCAGTGAGAGAATGGTTAATGAACCTGAAAATAATCAGACGAATCCTGCTTCTAATCAGGTGAATCCTGCTATAGTTCTTGATGGTCAAACTCCAAACCAGGTTTACGTTGTCTGGCAGGATGACGATGCAGGCAATCAGGATATATATATATTGCGAATTCGAGTGATGGTTTTGCAACACCAACTGTATCGCAACTAATAACCTCCAATACAGATACTTCCGATCAGATAGAGCCTGCTATTACAGTCGATTCGGCCAATACGGTTTACATAGTATGGACGGATGGGCGTAACAGTTCAACCGATATTTACGGAGCGGCCTCAAATAATACATGGACAAATGTTGCGGTTGTGGACGACACGAACAACCAGACGAGCCCGGTGATTGCAGCCGAAGAAGCAGGTACAATCCTGCATTTGTTGTGGGTTGACGATACACCCGGCGACAATGACATATTCTATGCGACATCGGAAAGTTTGTCCGATTGTCCTTTGACCGGCAGTAGTATTATCGATGAACCTGGTACCAACCAAAAAGAGCCGGCGATTTTCGTAACCGGCAGCACAGGTAATAATCTGAGAGTCTATGCCAGTTGGCAGGATTGGCGGAACGTTGACACTACGAACCCAAATGATACGGACATATACTTTGCTGAGCTGAGTTCCAGTCTCGGAACAAATATTTTCGTGGGCGATGGGGGTACAAATTCATACCAGGGCGAACCGGCGGTAGGAGTATGCAAGCTTGGCTTTCCATACCTCGTATGGACTGATGGCAGAAACGCGAACACAGATATTTATTACGCCGCCAGCACTTTTGTAGATCCTCTTCCCGTTTGGACACAATATGTTCAACACATTAATGGGGCCAACTGGGGTGATGATAAGGTAGGTCAACTGAATAGTCCGGGTGAAATCAACATTAAAATACCACCACGAGCATTTCCATTTGACTGTGATATGGTCATCAGCGCCTCGAGAATAATGAATACGAATACACAAAGATTCACGGCAAAAGAGTGCAAGGGTCAGTTCGAGTTCGGTCCGAGCGGGATTCACTTTAGTGTGCCGATTACTATTACAATTGCATATGCACCCTCGAGCGCTCCGGCTGAAGTATATTGGTATGATCCGGAAAATGATATTTTAAGACAGGATGGGATAACAAATGTTGAGTATATAGAAAAAGCAACTGTGCATCTTGTGCGTTTCAAGACGAGGCACTTTACGTCGTTTTATCTGGTCGAAGGCGATGCTGCTGCAGCAGTTGTTGGAGGTGGCGGAGGCGGAGGTGGTGGTTGTGCTATATCTGCCAACGGCCGGGGTAACGTGATTGAATACATGCTGCCATACGTTTTCTACATTTTTGTCTTATTAATGATAAAGCTAAAGGATGCACACAATCGAAAGATAATATAGCATAAAAGACAATACATAGTATAATAAACAAGGCTTTGCATCTGGCAGTGGCAGGTACCGTTGCCAGATGCTTTATTTTGTGTGGGGAAGAAAGTCTTGATTGAAGGCAGAGATAAATTAAGTGTTGCCGGAATGCTTCTTTTGGTTGAGATGCTGTGTGTTACTGTTGTTACGATAGGGCTAATAAAGCTCTTGCGTAATAATGTAAATATCAGGGGAGACTGGTTCCTGGCTCCCTTTATATTAATAACGGCGGCTTTGGTCCCTACCCGTTTAAGGAAAAGAAGTTTCGCTGAGATTGGTCTTCGAGTAGGGCCGCCGGGATTGATTTTGAGGGTGCTCTGTGCAGCTTGTGTCATAGTATTTCCCCTTCTATTGATAGGCATATTATTGCTGAAACACCTTAATATCCAGTTACCATTAAGTCCGATAATTCCGGAGGGGCGTTGGTTCTCATGGTTGGCTTATCAATTCATGTATGTTGCAGTCGCCGAAGAGATTTTCTTCAGGGGGTATTTTCAGTGCAATGTACTGTCTTTATTAACTATGTCCGCGCAAAAAAACCGTTTATTTTTGGAAATAATCGGTATAATAATATCAGCAACCGTCTTCGCTATATCACACTGTTTAATTCTGGGAAGTGTAATGCCGATTATTACTTTTTTACCGGGATTAATTTTCGGTTGGTTGCTCGTTAAGACTAAATCGCTGTTAGCGCCGGTCTTGTTTCACGGTTTAGCTAATGTTTTTTATGGCTTAATCGCAGCGATGTTGGCTTAAGCAATTTGGCAGTAAGAAACGTGAAGAGAATTTTCAATATTGATAAAGAGCATGAAGAACGTTTTAGAAATACCAAGAATATTGTTGATTACGAATATAGTCCTGCTGGTACTCCTGGGATATATAGTCGCCGGATTTATCTTTCGTAACGATAGTGGGCAAAGTGCCGTTTTAGAGCCGATTTCCACAACGGATGGAGAAAAAAATGCCCTCAATAAAGACCCTGTCGAGGTGGATAATCCTGATATTATTCTTGAGCGTGATATTTTCGGCTCTTCAGGATTGAGTTCAGCTAAGCAGAATCCGGAACAAGAAATAACAAAGAATTCGATTTCTGTTCTTAAGGCACGGCTTCGGTTGCTTGCTACTGTTGCTGGAGATGAGGAAGTGGCCTGCGCTGTGATTGAAAACATAAAAACTAAAATACAGGATCTGTATAGGATCGGAGATACTATCGAGGGTACACGGATCGAAAGAATTGATCGGAATAAAATAGTCCTTATAAACGAGGGGCGCCGTGAGGTCTTAAGTTTGTATGTAACAGATAGGATTTCAGATGGGATTGAAAAGAGTATCGAACCGGTGATTGCCCAAACACCCGATGCTGCTGAGGCTGTGAATGTTATTTCGCCGACCGAACGGGAAATAAACACGAAAGCGTTTCTTGCAAGAGTGGGGGGGATGGAGGCCATTATGAAAACAGTGGAAGTCGCTCCTTATTTGGAAGATGGTCAGGAGAAAGGTGTGCGTATCACAGGCTTGGAAGGTTTGAGCATGGCCAGGTTCGTAGGATTTGAGAATGGTGATATTATTCAGAACATAAATGGCAGCACGGTAACTAACAGGCGAAAGGCTTTCCAGATTCTTAGAAAAGCAAGGTCGCAATCTTCAATAGAAATTCAGCTTTTGCGGGGTCAACAAGAGAAGAAGCTTTCGTTTGGGATTAAGTAACGATTGTACAATCTGATATTATTAATTAATCAAGAGCGCGAATTATGTCAATATTATATGATAAAAAACGGCCGGGATTGTTGGGTACAAGAATTTCTTTATTGTTTTTAGTGCTTTGCAGTTGTTTTCTGATAGCGGAACTGCAATCATCAGTATCTCTTGCAAATGAGCAGTCCAAGAGCCAGGTATCCGACAAATCTACAAAGATGGCAGGTCCGAAAGTATATATGCCGGAACTCCTTAAGCCCGGCGTGGCGGACAAACTGATTTCACTGGATTTTGACCAGGTGGATATTAAAATTTTTATCAAGACTATCGGTGAGCTTACAGGGATCAATTTTCTTATTGATGACAGTATTCGCGGTACCGTTACACTTATTTCACCTACTCAGATACGACTTGGAGAGGTCTATGAAGTATTCGAGTCTGTACTGCAGGTCAAGGGCTTTGCCGCTGTGCCTGCAGGAAAGATAGTCAAAATTATTCCTCGTGCAGAAGCGTCAAAAAGTAATATCTTAATACGTGTTGGGAGTGATCCTGAATTAATACCTCAAAATGACGCTGTCGTAACACAAATTATTCCAATACGTTTTGCCAACATTGCAGAGATAAGCAGCTCACTTACACCGTTAGTATCGACCGGGGGAAATTTAACGACATATGTTCAGTCAAACTCAATTATTTTAACCGATACTTCGTCCAATATCCACAGGATGGCAAAGCTTATTCAGGAGCTTGATACTGAAGGGGCAAAAGAGAATATCGTTTTGCTCCGTCTTCAATATGGTTCCGCTAATACTATTAGCGAACAGATTAAACAGATTATGGAACAAAGTGCTGTGGCATCCGGCGGCAGGGTGGCAAGGGCCGTTCCTCCAGGGGCGGGTGCTACATTGAAGATTTTGCCCGATGAACGGACCAATTCTTTGATTGTGTTGGCAAATCCTGATGATACCGAAATAATCAGGGGACTTGTCAATGAATTAGATGTCGAACGTCCTGTCGAAGCGGGTAACGTGCATGTAATTTATCTTAACCATGCAGAAGCTGCTGATGTTGAAAAGTCGCTTTCAAAAGTATTGGGACAACTGGTTTCAGGCAGCAAAATCGAATCCCGTGAGCCTTTACAGATAACCGCAGACGAAAGCACAAACTCGCTCATTGTTGTGGCTTCATCTCAGTACTACAGGATTGTCGAAGATATAATTGGAAAATTAGATGTGGTCCGTGAGCAGGTGCTGGTCGAGTTCCAGATAATCGAAGTTAGCGAAGAAGTCTTAAAAGAAATCGGTGTTGACTGGGCGACACTTGACCAGGCAATCGCTGATAGTGTTCGCGGTTTCGCACTGACAAATCTTGGCCCCAGGGTTGAAGCAGCATCAGGCGACCTTGAAGGCCTGGCTATCGGTTTACATAAAGAGGTTGGGGGGCAGGTAACAATTGGTGCCGTTTTAAAAGCCCTTGAAAAACAGGCAGGAGTTAACATTCTTTCAACGCCGCATGTGCTTACTTCCAATCATCAAGAGGCAACTATCATAGTAGCCGACAATGTTCCCTATGTGAGAGATTCACGTGTTACGGAAATTGACCCGGCCACGCCTACTAAAATTCAAACGTACGATTTCAAGGATGTTGGTATCGAACTAACAGTCACGCCTCACATCAGTCCTGGTGATTATGTACGCCTTGAAGTTGATGCGAGTTTTAGCAAGCTCGTACCCTCAGCGGCGACCGGGGTAATAAGCGGCGACACTCCGACAACGGCCACTCGGGACGTTAAAACCGTTATTTCTATCCCGGGTGGTGCAACTGTTGTCATAGGTGGATTGATACGGGATGACAAGGAAACTCTTGAGAAAAAGATACCGTTACTCGGAGATATACCACTCATCGGAGGATTGTTCAGAGTCGATAGAGACCGTGTCCAAAAAACGAATCTGCTTCTTTTTATAACTCCCCATGTTCTGACAACCAGGGAAGCCATCGAACAAATAACGGAACTGAAAAAACGGCAGACGTTAGAACCCAAGGCAAGTTTTGAAGAGGAACTAAGTTTTTTGTTTTAAAATGCTCACTAATGAAAATCCCAATCAAGTCCTAATCCCGTGCTTCGAGAACAGCTATTAATACCGAATACTAACAGGGCCGGCGATAAATAAGAGAATGAAAATATGAAGGTGGAATTATTAGGACAGATACTATTAAGGCAAACCTCACTTGCAGAGCAGCAATTAACCGATGCTCTACGGCTGCAAAATAATGAAAATCAAGGCCAAAGAATCGGTCGAATACTAACCAGGGCCGGCAATGTCACTGAGATTGAGGTTCTCAAAGCCCTGGCTCAACAATGGGGGCTTTCTTATTTGGATAATATACCGCAGAAAAAACTCAACAAAGACTTAGTTGCAAATTTGCCGATTGAATTCTTAAAAAAACACAGGATTCTCCCGTTTAACGGGGCCCAGGAAACAGTTAGTCTTGCTGTGAGCGATCCCCTTGATGTAATGGCGTTTGATGCCGTCGTTAAAATGCTTGGCGTTAGCTGCGAGAGGATTATTTGTGCGCCTTCTGTGATTGAAGACAGACTCAGCCACTATTATTATCAAAGTGAAGGCTCCGCCACAGAGGCATTAACCGAACTGGACGGCAGCATGGATTTTATCGGTTTGACTTCGGGGTCCGCCTCAGAAGACCTTTTGGACCTGGCGAACAGGGCGCCGGTTGTTAAATTGGTTAATACTATTTTTTTTCAGGCTGTCCAGGCCCGAGCAAGTGACATACATATCGAGCCGTATGAGGATGAGGTGACTGTTCGTTTTCGAATAGATGGTGTGCTGCATAACAAATTTGCTCTTCCGAAGCAGTATGTTGCTGCGTTGGTATCGCGCCTGAAAATTATGGCAAATTTAAACATTGCCGAACGCAGACTTCCGCAGGATGGGCGAAGCAGGATTAAAATAAGTGAAAATGAAATAGACATCCGGGTCTCGACCGTTCCCAGTTCAGATGGTGAACGTGTTGTTCTGCGGCTTTTGGACAAGAGCGGGGCACGTTTCGGCCTCAGCCAGTTGGGATTTACTGCCGGCACTGGAAAGGAATTTCAGCGGCTTATTCATATACCTCACGGCATAATTCTTTTAACAGGACCTACCGGCAGCGGTAAAACAACTACGCTTTACAGTGTCCTTGGGGAACTGAACACGGAAGTTCGGAACATTATGACGGTTGAGGACCCGATAGAATACAAGCTTGCCGGGATTGGTCAGATGCAAATACATCCGAAGATAGGCCTGACTTTTGCAAATTACCTGCGGCATATTCTCAGGCAGGACCCGGACGTAATTATGATTGGAGAAATCCGTGATCTTGAAACTGCCCAAATCGCTATCCAGGCAGCTTTAACAGGACATCTGGTTTTAAGTACGCTCCACACAAACGACTCTGCGAGTGCTATAACCCGTTTGATTGATATGGGGATTGAGCCTTACCTGGTTTGTTCTTCTGTTATCGGGATAATGGCACAAAGGCTGGTAAGGATTATCTGCCCGCAGTGCAAGGCTCCCTACACGCCAGGTGAAGAAGAGCTGGAAGTATTTGATGCCCAGTTACAGTATCGTAAAGAAAATTTATATCAAGGCAAAGGATGCCCGAATTGTATCGGTACCGGATATGTGGGACGAGAGGGAATATTCGAATTGATGACGATTGACGATGAGATAAGAGAGTCGATTATGGCGAATTCCGGGTCAAATCAGATAAAACAGATTGCAGTAAAAAAAGGTATGTTTACGTTGCGCCAGGATGGTCTAAGAAAAGCCTTCTCAGGTGAAACAACTATTGAAGAAGTTCTGCGTGTGGCACAGGATGCGGCAGTATGATTGATTAAGGAATGATAATACATGCCCCTATTTAAATATATAGAGTTAAACAGCACAGGCCGGAAGGAACGTGGAACGATCGATGCGGCTTCAATTGCAGAGGCAAGAAGGACACTTCGTGCGGCCAAAGTACATCTTCTGGAAATCACAAGTATGCAGAAAGATATTCATCGTCAGCTCGGCGCCGGAACAAGGACTATCAGCTTTCGCAGGATAAAACAAAAAGATGTCTCGGTTGCCACAAGGCAACTGGCGACCTTGCTGCATGCGGGCATTCCGCTTGTGCCCGCCTTGTCTGCTTTGGTTGAGCAGCTATCGACTCAGCCTTTGGAAAAAGTCTTTGCGCCGATACGTGACAGGGTTAATGAAGGTATTCCATTGGCAAAAGCGATGGCTGAATACCCGGGTGTTTTTTCGGAAGTCTTCGTCAGCATGATAAGGGCCGGAGAGGCTGCTGGTACTCTGGAAAATGTCCTGTTGCGATTGGCTGAAATTGCGGAAAGACGCACTAATCTTACTAATAAGGTAAAAGCTGCTATGGCTTATCCGGCATTTATGGCAATCGTGGGTGTAAGTGTAATAGTGTTTATATTTACGTATGTAATTCCCAGTATTACAAAACTGTTTCTTGAGATGAATCGTCAGCTTCCCTGGCCGACTGTTATGTTAATGAGAATAAGTAATTTTATTCAGAATTACTTCTGGTTTTTGATAATTATCCTGATTGTAATGATAGTTGCCCCGATATTTTGGTCAAAGACAACGAAAGGCCGAAGAGTTTGGGATCAAATAAAATTGAAATTGCCGCTGTTCGGCAATCTTAATCGCAAGATAGCAATATCCCGCTTTTCACGGACATTGGCGGTACTTTTAGCCAGCGGGCTTTCAATCGTTGAAACACTTGACCTTTCCAGGCAGGTGATAGGTAATACGGTCATTTCCGACGTAGTTGACCAAGCAAAGAATGCGATCAGCCATGGGGCTGGGATCGCCGAATCGTTCCGAAGAAGCGGAGTTTTTCCGCCTATTGTTATTCATATGATTTCAGCCGGTGAGAAAAGCGGGGGAATCGAAGAAGGGCTTACAAATGTTGCAGATGCTTTTGATAATGATGTTGAGGTAACGGTAAAGGCACTGACGTCGCTTCTTGAGCCGGTAATGATTGTTCTATTGGGGATTATTGTCGGATTCATTGTTCTTGCGATTTTAATGCCGATTTTTGATATTAATCGTGCTATAGCTTAGGAGAACATACAAATGAAAATATTGAGATATTCAGAACGCAGTGTTCGGCTGCCCGGTTTTACCTTGATAGAATTGATGGTAGTAATAGTCATTCTCGGACTTCTCGCCACAATAATAATGCCAAAGATTCTGGACAGGCCCGAGCAGGCACGAAGATTAAAAGCAAAAGTTCAGATTAAGAATATTCAGTCGGCGCTGGCGCTTTTAAAAACGGACACGGGGCGATTCCCCACAACTTCACAAGGTTTGGAAGCCCTTATAAACGACCCAGGATTGAAAGGATGGAAAAAGGGCGGGTATATAGAAGGAGGCAAGGTACCTTTAGATCCATGGGGTAATCCATATATGTATCTTTGTCCCGGCGTGCATGGTGAGGATTATGAAATAGAATCATACGGCAAGGACGGAGAAGATGGTGGCTCCGGAGATGATGCAGATATTGAGAGTTGGAACATTGACCAGGAGTAATCACTCATGCAGTGGCGCCAAGGTGGATTTACACTGGTCGAATTGGCAGTAATTATTTTGATTATAGCTGCCTGTGTAACGGTTGTATTTCCAAAGTTTTCCAATGTTTTGTTGGATCAACAGCGACTTAAAAGCAGTGTGAGCAAAATTGCCAGCATTGCTGAATATGCCCGTCAAAGAGCTGTTTCTACACACTTAACACACCAGCTTCACTTTAATATTGAACAGGGAACATACTGGGTAACGGCCCATACGCCGGATGGCAGGCTGATGCCGATGACTGATGGGCTTAATTTAAAGGGCCGGCTTCCTGAAGACATCCGTTTTTACGGTATAGATTTTCCAGATATAAGGACCGATTCGGGGGATGTTGTCGCCATAGAGTTTAGTCCGCAGGGTTGGATTGAGCCTGCAACAGTTTATGTAGCTTCCTCTCAAGGAAGGAAAATGAGCGTTGTTATGCACGAGATGCTGGGTTACATTGAAACGCTTGAGGTGTTTGAATAAATAGATTTCAAGATGTGGAAGAATAGTAAAAACAAATGGTCTCTTCATACAATCAGGGCGTTTACCCTGATAGAAGTGCTGATTGCCCTGGCCATTACTGTAATCGGCCTGGTACCTCTTCTGCATTTACTTACTGCAAGCATTCTTATGACCGATTCGGCATGGAATTTATCCCAGGCAACACTAATAGGCAGCGCCAGACTTGCGGAAGTAATTTCTCAGAATGACATTAAAATCGGTACGGACAAAGGAAGTGTCGAGGGTCGGGAAAAAGAGATTGTTTTCGACTGGCAGTCAAAAGTAACTGAAGCGTATATTGAAGAGCTTCAAGAGACAAATACGACCGACCTGCGTAAGGTGACCGTTACTGTGATGTGGCCTGAAGGCCAAAGCCAAAAACAGATATCATTGACGACTTATGTTTTCATCGACAAGACTGTGACTAAGGCCGGTGCGATCTGATATGAAAATGCCCGAAAGAACAGCTAAAAGAGAAGCTTTCACCTTATTGGAGATTATCATAGCTCTAAGCATGATTGTACTGATTTTAGGAAGTGTTTACGGCGCTTATGCGGCTGCTGCGAGGGCTTTGGCGCATTCTAAACCAAAACATGCTTTGCAGCAGCAGGCTACGGTCTTTTTACAAAGGATAGCGTCGGAAATACGCTGCAGCTATGCCGGTTACCAGGAGGAATCTCCGCAGCCTGCAGCAAGCAATATTCGAACTGGCGAAAGAGAACGCCTCAGGCAGGAAGATGCATCTTTATTTGAGGGCAGAGAAGTTTCATCCGGGCGGAGTTTTTTGCAGTTCGTAACTTCGGCAGTGGCCTCAAAACGAGAGCATAGCCTCGGAGGTCTTGCTATAGTCGAATATATGCTGGATAGCTCAACGAACACTTTATCGAGAAGTAAACGAAGATATATAGGTGGATTCGAGGTCGATAAGGATAGTCACAATTGGCTTGTTGTTTTGGAGAACGTACAGGCGATTTCGGTTGAGTATTTCGACGGCGACGAATGGCTCAATGAATGGAATTCGAATGGTATGAAAGGATTGTTACCTCAAGCTGTCGGGATATCACTTGTTATGCAATCTGAGGATGTTGGGCCTTTGTCGTTTGAATCTACAGTTAAGATAGTGTGCAGGGCAAATAAATTAGGCGGTGTTGCCGTTCAAAAGACCACGGAAAGCGAGAAAAAATTACAAAGTATCGGTAATGGTAATAATCCAAGATCAAATGATTAAAAAAATAAGAAAAAATAAAGACAGAGGTTTTGTTTTAATTGCGGTCCTGTTGATAATATCCGTCCTGGTAACGATTATCCTGGAATTCAATTATGAATCGCGGATGAAACTTCATCTTTCTGATAACTTTCATAATGCTTCGAAGGCCTTAAATTATGCCGAAGCCGGTATTTCTATTGCAATGGCGGGCCTGAAACAAAATGAAAATATACTCTCTGATGAAAGATTTATCCCTCTTTTTTCAGGAGGGATTCAAATTCCGGTTGAAAACGGTTTTTGCACTATATTGATTAACGATGAAAGCGGTAAAATTAATGTAAACGCACTTAAGACATCTGATGATAAAATTGTACGGCACAGAGTTGACCAAATACTGAAACTGATTGACCTTTTGAATTATCAATACCGGGAACAATCTCCTGTTAGCTACAGCTTGATTCCCGCCATAATCGATTGGGTTGATTATGACGATGAAGTGACAATTCTGCCCTTCATAAAAAGAGAAAACGAAGGTGCTGAAAGCAATTATTATCGGGACCTTATTGACCCGTATAAATGTAAAAATGCTCCTTTTGAAACACTGAATGAACTGTTGCTGGTAAAAGGGATGACCCCGGTAATAATCTATGGGCACACCGGCGATGAAACTCAGAATATAGGACCTGTAGATGGAATTCGGCAATATTTAACCGTTTACGGCGATGGTAAGATAAATATTAATGAAGCTTCGCCGATGGTTATTATGAGTTTGTCTGAAAAGATGAGCGCCTCCCTGGCGCAGAGTATCGTTGAACAACGGAAAATCAAGCGGTTTGTTAGTGTGGGACAACTGCAAAATGTACCTGGTATGACACCCCAGGTGTATGAGTCTGTCCGTGAATTAATAACTGTTAAACCCCGGGATCATTATTATAATGTAACTGTAACCGGCGTGGCCGGCCAGTTTATACGAAAAGTTCAGATTGTACTTAGAAGTGACAGTAGCACCGCCCGATTAGAGACAATTTTACGCATAGAACTCTAACGGGTGCATGCAAAATGACAGCGATCTGCAATAACTGTTAAGGTGAAATCCTGTGAAGCGGTCGATAGGGATAGATATTAATAAAGACACAATCAGCATAGTTCAACTGTGCTTTACGGGAGGTAAATTTTCTCTGGAGCGCGCGAGTGTCCGCCAAATGCATGAAAGCGGTTCATCCGAAGACAAATCTACGATAGATATCGAAGCTTTGATTAACGGCATGTTAACCGAAGATAATTTTGATATGTCGGCTAAGGTTACAGTGACGGCGCCGGCTGACAGGATTTTCTTTCAAAATTTCAGAACGGATCTTTCGGCAAATGAAGATGTACAGCAATTGATTAAATTTGAACTTGAAGACGATTTTCCGATTCCTTTTGACGAACTTGTCGCAGGTATTTGTGGCAGCCGTGAACTCAAAGGAAATGACAGGGAATATCTCATAAGCGCTATCAACCGCCTGGAGCTCCAGGAACGGATTAAAACAATAAAACAGGCAAATCTAAAATGCTCGATTGTTACGGCCGATGTTTGCGCGCTTTATGCCGCAGCATCATTAAGTGATAATCTGATTGATAATACTCCATCCGTGATTGTCCATGCTGATAATTCCAGGATAATCCTGGCAATAAGTGAAAAAGGCAGACTTGTTTGCGTCAGACATTTTAACAGTCAGGATTTGGCCCAGGCCCAGGGCGATACACCGTTAACTCCGGTACAAGTCTTGACACGTGAGATTGAAATGACCTTAAGGGTGGTATTTGGCCCGGATACTGATACCAGGCGAAAAATATTTATAAGTTCGAATAACAAGCTTCTTGACGGCTTATTTACGGGATTACCGGAATCAATGAATTGTGAGGTAATTGCATTAAATCCCTTTGCAAAGATAGATTGTTCTGGCCGGCAGCAGCCAAATCCCGATATTGTAATTGCTGCAGGCTTAGCGCTGATAGGAACTAATGAAATTCCCGATGTACTAAACTTTATTGCTGTCGATGAATCCAGGTTGGACCAGGCAGTGGAAATAAAACGAGGTCTGTATATTGCCGGGGCCTTGCTTTTTGTCATTGGTGCCTTGTTGGTTGTAATGCTTTTCTTCGAACTTAATAATCTTGAAAACCATCACGAGCTTGTAAAAAAGCAGATTCGCGAGGTGTTCGTACAGACTCTTCCTCAAGAAAAGAATATTGTAAACGAGCTTGCGCAGTTGAACGAACAGTTGGAAACATCACAGGCCCAATACAATGCCCTTGCAGCCGGACTGAGTGATAGAGTCTTGCCGCTTAGAATCCTGCAGACTATAAGCGAAAAAATTACACCGGATCAGAATATTCGTATTAATGATATTTCAATGGCCCCTGAGTCGGTTCGTTTGACAGGTGTCGCTCCTTCATTTGAGTCAGTGGATAACCTGATGAGTGTTTTG
>JACNGQ010000023.1 GCA_014384025.1 Planctomycetota bacterium
TGCGGTTTTCCCACACTACGCTTTCCTATATGCTTCTTACCAAGGTTTATGTGACTTATCGTGCTGTAATTGCTTTCGCCAACGATAGTTTTGGTCTGCGGACATGGTAATCATTGAAAAGTCCAAGTTCCTTATATATCCATTGGCTACTCCACCTCTTCCTGCCGAAGCCTTTACACATCCTTGAATGCATCAAATGCCGCCGTACCTTCTTCTCTACCCAGTTATGGATATAGTAAAAACACCTGTCTGAGTTGCCCCAGGCAAAGTAGTTTACCCAGCCACGCAGTATCGGATTGATAACCTCAATAACATTTTCTGTCGGCTGTGACCTCAAGTTGTAAAACTCTACTTTGAGTTTACGCAATAACTCCGTTCGCTTACTTAGAAGCGGTGTATATCGCGGTCGCCAAACACCTTTGAGACTTCGAACCCTTCGAAACTCAAAACCAAGAAATCCAAAGCTCTCATCACGTCTCAAATCAACTTGTTGTGTCTGTTCTTCGTTGACTTGAACCTGGAGTTTAGCAAACTCTTCTCTGAGTCGCTTGTTGACTGTTTTGACAATCCAATCATGTCGCTCACATCCGTAAACCAGGACAACCAGGTCATCTGCAAAACGTACATACTCCAAATGAGTATATCTGTCTCGGGTGACCTCTTTGGCTCGCTCCAGCATCTTGTCCAACTCATTGAGGTATATATTACTGAGCAAGGGTGAAATCACCCCGCCCTGTGGGACGCCTTTCTTGCCGCCTGATTTTAGAATCAGTTTCAATAGACGCATTATATCGTCATCATCTACGCGTTTGGCTACCTTTTCCAAAAGTATGTGGTGTCGTACGTTGTCAAAGTATGCACGTAAATCTATGTCGATTACTCGCGTCTTGTGAGACGCGATTGCTTCAGCAACTCGCCTTATGGCTCCATGGGCAGCCCGTCTGGGACGATACCCATATGAACCTGATTGGAAATCCGACTCGAAAATTGGTTCTAAGATTAGTGCTTTTGTTTAAAACGCAACCGCCGGATTAATCACCTAAAGCCGGCCGCATTCTTTGCCGATAAAAAAAGGCCGATAAAACGTCAGTGGGGCCTTAAATATAATTTAGACTCTCGATGCTGTATTACATTTGCAGATTGACCGATAAAAATAAGTAAAATGAATAATATTAAACTGATATTCATACCAATGATTTTACTCATGACCGGCTGTAGTTTTTCCGTCGGCTCATACGAGAGCGGCCTCTGGTACGACCAGGACAAAAGGGCCTACAACCCGAGGGGTTTCGGAATAAAGGCCGACTTAGTACCCGGACAGATGATTATTCCCATTCCCAAGCTCGGCGCAGACAGATGGGACGACCCCTGGTTAATAGTAAGGGCACCGATAATCGCACCATTTATCTCATTTACAATGGCGGACAAGGGCGGCTACGCGGGCCTGAAAAGCTTCGAGGTATCCCAAAGCAACAAACAATATTATTGGTGGCTGAATAAAGATGAAATACCACCCAAAGGTAAATCTTATGTTTACTTCACACCCGAGGCCGCTGTCAGAACAAAACGATATACAGAACAGGAATATGACCCCGGCGACCCGCTCGTAAGCACCCACGTACCTTCATGGGTGGAGGGCCTGCCAGCATGGGTGCATGAGCTTCCTCCATGGCAACGTCCCTGAAGCTGTTAAGCATCGAAGTATCGCATTTAAGCCGAGTCCAAAATCCTAACTCACCGCTCCTTCTTTCTCAATTTTTTTTCCTTTCCACCAACTATCCAAAAACGATATAATGATGCTTTAATGGCGAGTTCGCATTATGACTGCAAAAAAAGCTCTTTTTTACATGAGATACGAAAGGACCTCAATGAAAGCCGGAAATATCTCAAGTGTTTCGAGATTTACCTGACAATAATCCGGCCTCAGGAGGGTAGAATATGCAGGCAAAATTCGTTAATCTCACCGTGTTGGCTATATTGCTAATCTGCCGGGTTTCCGTCTGCCTTGCCAACGAAATTCCCGATGCCAACGGCACCACCAAATACCTCGATGCTGTCCGCGAGTTTGCCGACAACGTCCTCAAGTACGGCTGGGACACCTATGGCCCTAAGCACACACCTTTATTTGTCGACGGCCTGAATGTCAATACGCATGAGCCTGTGAAGTGGAGATATAAGGGGCAAGTATGGATTCTTTCCAATTTGGCAAGTCAGCAGAATCTATTCCGCACCTTGGATGGATTAACCACTATAACCAGCGACCCGAAATATCGTCAGGCAGCTGTTGAAGCAATTAAGTATGCCTTTGAGAATCTGCGCAGTTCTAACGGCCTGTTGCATTGGGGCGGACATGTTGCCTATGATGCACAGACAGATGAAATTTGCAGGGGCCAATATGTCCATGAATTGAAACACAATTATCCGTACTATGAGCTAATGTGGCAGGTAGATTCAAAAGCCACAAAGCAGTTTATCGAGTCTTTTTGGTCGGCTCATATTATGGACTGGTCAAGCCTAGCCATGAACCGGCACGGTGGAATGCAACAGCGTTCTGACAATACCTGGAATCATGAATACGAAGGAGGTCCTGTGTTCTTTGAAAGCACGGGCTTATCATTTCTGAATACCGGTAGCGACCTATTCTATGCTGGCGCTATGCTCTACAATCTTTCGGGACAAGACGAACCTCTTGTGTGGAGCAAACGCTTGGCCTACCGATATGTTGAAGCGAGAGATCCCAAAACCGGTATCGCTGGAACAAAGTACACCCGACTGAGGACCGATCGGGCGGAGTCACAGTTTGGCGATGATTTCCAGGGTCACCTTGTCCTGGAGGGAACACTCTGGCCTCCGCATCCACAGCTTCCCGGTGAATTATTCCGACAGCTCCCCCGACATATATTGTTCGAGTCAATCGCAAGGCCCAAGATATGCCAGCTACTGATCGGAGAGAGGCTCGGTTCCGGTGGTAGAGAATTCACCCAATGGGCCTTGGAAGAACTGACTGCTTGCGGCAAAGTGGCATACCGCAAGAAAGATAACTCATTTATTCCCATGCTTACCGACGGTACGAGCCTTGAAGGGTATGTTTACACGAAGGGCGGTTATTTCGGCCCCAAGGGCACCGTGGTCGAACCTATCCCCGCTGGCCCACTGACCTTCTGGGCGTACACGCTGACATACCGAGTTACGGGAGAGGAATTTCTGTGGGAAATGACTCGCAGCATAGCACGGGGCAACAATTTGGGAGATATCGGGAGAACCCCGATGGATGAGCCGAAGCTTGAGATAGGGACAGACTGTTCAAGTCCACATACTCTTCTGGGCTTTCTGGAGCTACACCGCAAAAGTAAGAAAAAGGCGTTTCTGGAAATGGCATCCAGGATCGGAGACAATATTCTTGCCAATCGGTGCCATAAGGGATTTTTTGTTCCCAGCAAAGAGCATCTCTACACCAAATTCGACTATGTCGAACCATTGGTGCTATTGCATCTTGATCGAGCCGTCAATGCAAGGTCATCATTGCCACCGCAGGTCTGGCCAAGCAGGTCTTTTTTTGCCTGTCCTTACGACGCACACGAAGGAGGAGAAGACACCGTCGTAATATATACCCGGACAAAATCAGCTGAGTTGAGTACATTACTTCACGAGTCCTCCTGGGATGGCAAGATTGATCGAGTCAAATCACTGATTTCAAAAGTCGCTAATGTCAAAGTGCAGGCTCCCATGGCCTTGCATTATGCAACAGAAAACGGCCATAAGGATATTATGGAACTGCTTATTGTCAAAGGCGCGAACGTAAATGCCAAAAACGCGGCTGGCCAGACGCCTCTGCACTATGCGGCGGAACGCGGTCTTAAAGACATTGCCGAGATGCTAATCGCCAACGGAGTGGACGTAAATGCCAGAAATATTGAAGGCCAGACACCGGTTGATATTGCTTTAAGCCGAAATCGTATGGATGTTGTGAAACTGCTCATCAAAAAAGGTGCCGATGTTTCTCTTCACCTGGCAGTTCGCATTGGAGCTTTAGCCAAAGTAAAAAGCTTAATCGAAAAAGGAGCTGCTATCAACGCAAAAGACGGATCAGGACAAACCGCAATGCACTATGCGGCAGATATGGGCCGTAAGGAGATAGTCGAGGTTCTTCTGGCAAATGGTGCCGACGTGGATGCTATAGACAGAACCGGTCGAACGCCGGCAGAGCACGCCTTCTTGGACGGCCATAGCGAGATAATTGAACTGCTCATTTCCAACGGTGCTGATGTTTATCCTTTGTATTTGGCCGTTTCCATGAGAGATTTAGACAAAGTAAGAAGGCTGATTAGAGATGGTGCCGATGTTAACAAACGGACGCAATATGGTACTACAGCTATTTACATAGCGGCTTATGCTGGTTTCAGGGACATTACTGAATTGCTTATAGATAAGGGCGCCGATGTCAATGCCGAGGATAGTTGGGATTGGACGCCTCTTCACAGCGCAGCCGGAAAAGGTCACAGGGAATTGGCTGAGCTATTGATTATCAAAGGAGCAAATGTCAACGCAAGAGACGGGGCGGGCCGGACGCCTTTATGGTATGCCAAAGATAAAGGCCATGACGAAATCGTTGAACTGCTGCGCAAGCATGCAGCTAAAGAAGATAAGGCACCGCAAAGCACCCCCGACTGAGCGAATTCAGTAGCCAAAGTGGTTTTTTTATTATCAAGCATCAGGTATCTTATATCCTTCTTTTTTAGCATGAAAATGTTCGTAGTCTTTGACTATCAGCAGAAACTCATCTACTCATAAACTCATTCTAAATTCTAAATTCTTCGTTACTACCTTCTCTTCTACTGCCTTTTATATATAGAGACGCGGCTGATTAAGACCGCAAAATAAAAAGAGCATACTGTAGTGAAACTAATTCGAAAGGAGTACTAAAATGAAAACGCTAATAGTTACAATTATAGCTGCCATACTTGCAATCTCACTTTCCGGCTGTTCCTTTGTCAGGGAATACCACCGTGGCCACCCAACACACGAAGTAATCGTAACGAGACCGGTGCATCCGCCTGTCATATACGAACGCAGCCATCGTCCCTACGCTGGCCGCCACTTTGAAAGACGTCAACATCCGGGCTCCAGACGCTGGCACGATTAAAACTGCAATAGTTGAAGGGTGAGGCTTGCTCCGCTTTTTGAACTCTCTTCGGAGTTGGCCTCGCCTTTTTCTCCGCCCACCATCCCTTCTAAGCACTTTTATACTTTTTCTCTTTTTTATTTACCTTAGACGTTAATTTGAACGATGATACAAGTAATGAAAAACGAAGCCTGAAAATCCTGTAAATATTTGTCAACTGATTCGCAGTAATAAACGTCTTTATAATTAATGGTATCTAAATATTCGCGATAGGGATAAATATGCTGTTTATGCGTGCCTGTCATATTTGAATAAAATGAAAGGAAAATGCAATGGACCTTAAAAAATACTCTAAAATCACGGCTGTATTAATGTTTGTTTTCGCCGCTGCCGCACTGGCCGAACCATCTATTACTGTCTATAATCAAAACTTCGCGGTAGTACGGGATCAGATTAATCTCAAACTGACAAAAGGTATAAACGAGCTGAGTGTTACTGATATCACGGCTCATCTTGAGCCGGACTCTGTAATTCTCCGCGATCCCAAAGGCAATCGTGCCCTGCAAATCCTCGAACAGAATTATCGCTCCGATCCCATCTCACAGGGGCTGCTGCTGTCCCTATACGAGGGCAAGGAAATCGACTTCCTTACCACCGACAGAGATGGTGAGCAAAAAATACAAAAAGGCAGGATTGTCCGCTCCGGCTATGTTGCTCACCAGTCGGGGATGCAGCGATACGGCTCCCGCTATGCCCAGACCCAGAGTGCGTATGCCTTTGGTCCCGCCGGCCAGCCCATTATCGAGGTCGATGGCATGTTGCGGTTTGGCCTGCCGGGTCTTCCGCTTTTCCCTTCGCTTGCCGATGACACTATCCTCAAGCCCACCATTCACTGGGTGCTCAACACCGACAGAAGCGGAAAGCTGGATGCCGAGCTCAGCTATGTCACGGGCGGCATGAGCTGGAAAGCCGACTACAGTATGCTCGCAGGCGAAGAAGGCGACCAGCTCGACGTAATCGGCTGGGTCACAATCGATAATCAAAGCGGAAAAACATTCGATAACGCACGCATCAAGCTTATGGCCGGGGATGTCAGCAAAATCCAGCCCGACCAGGACCAATATAACTACTCCGGCATGATGTATGATCGGGAGGCTTCTATGCCCTCGCCGGTCTCGGAAAAGGCCTTCGATGAGTATCACCTATACACATTAAACCGTCCGGCCACACTACACGACCGAGAGACAAAGCAGGTTGAATTCCTTCGTGCCGAAGGTGTTAGCAGTCAGCGGTTGTATGTCTATGACGGCGCCAAGATTGATTCCCGGCGGTATCGCGGCTGGACCCCCGACAATATCCGCCACAACAGGGAATACGGAACCGATTGCAATCCCAAAGTATGGGTTATGAAAGAGTTTGAAAATTCCGAGAAAAACAACCTCGGTATCCCTCTGCCCCGCGGTGTTGTACGGTTCTATCGACGGGACGACGACGGCCAACTGGAATTCACCGGCGAGAATATTATCGACCATACCCCGAAAGATGAAACCGTCCGCGTCTATACGGGCAACGCCTTCGACCTCGTAGGCGAAAGAAAAAGAACGCATTATCAAATCGATTCGAACGACGATTGGCTGGACGAGGCATTCGAAATAAAACTCCGCAATCACAAAGAAAACGACGCCGTCGAATTCAGGGTCGTCGAACATCTCTATCGCTGGATCAATTGGGACATTTTCCAAAAGTCCGATGACTTTATCAAGACCGATAGCCAGACCATCGAGTTCCACGTTCTTGTAAAGCCCGGCCAGGAAAAAACCATTACCTACAAAGTTCACTACACCTGGTAAAAAATCTGTGACTTTCTTCGAGATTGGGTTTGAATTGGCACCCTTTAGGGTGGTAAAATCCGCGAGGAAATCACAAAAAACAATCGTAAAGCTCCTTATCCACGCAAAAGCGTTCATTTTTAGAATTTGAAGGAATTGGCTTTGATTGGGTTTGTTTTGGCTTTGTTTTTCATAGCCCATATCCGCATTTTTATTCATAATCCTTTGTATATACACACTTTGCATCAATTTTGGCCTTTGAAGCAATTGGGTTTGATTGGGTTTGAATTGGGTTTGAATTGGGTTTGTTTTTCCCATTAGCCAAGTGTCTAATTTTTCATATATCATTGTCACAAAAGAGTTTACGTTCATTTGACACCTTTTGAAATTGGGTTTGTTTTGCATAAAAGGGTGTATCTGGAAATATGTTATAATTGAAAGAGTGCCTAAAGTGACTAAAGTGCCTAAAGTTAGCTAAAGTTGGATTCTCGATGCTCATGATTTAGATTTCAGATTCCATATTTCAGATTGTCCCCCGACAGTAAAGCAAGTGAGCTCACATCGAGGGTAAACTCAGAGGGCAAAAAAGCTGCGCCTCTATAATTAGACGTATGTCCACTTTTGAGTCGAAAAAAGTCTCTATTTTCGATGCTGGAATCTTGTAACTCGATGTGAAGAAAGGAGATAGAAAATTTTGAAATATTTTATTTTTGTTTTTAAGAGTGAGCGTTTTTGACTGAAAATTGCTCGATTTTTGATGCTTTTTGCCGGTTGTTTGTGAAGCCGGAGGCCAACGCGGCAATTTCTAAATCAATAAATTATCACAAAACATATAGAAAAAGGCCGGCAGTCTCTCGAACTGCCGGCCATTTGGGCAAAAGAGAAGGTGTGTGGATTTTCCTGATTATTTTCTCTTTCTAAGTTGCCCTATTGTGCAAGCGTTTCGATTTCCTCTGCGCTCAGCGCCTTGCTGTAAATGCGAACATCATCAATCAGGCCGGAGAAAAACGTAGTTGCTTCAAGATATTTTCCGGCTCCAATATACAGGCCACCATCGCAAGCTATGGTGTAGCTAAGGGCAACGACATCCCTGGCAACCTCTGCTCCGTCCACATATAAGTATCTATACGAGCCATCCCAGACAAGGCCGATATGGTGCCAAGTGCCATCGGTGATTACAGATTCTGAAACCAGTGCGGGCTGAGGGTCCATTAACTTTGTCGCAAGTGTACCACTTGATGAGTCTGTATAAAGCCACGATGCCCCATATCCGGTACCATCACCATCTGTCTGAGATATGATTACCTGACCCGGCACATCTCCCTTAATCCAGGCAGATGCGCTAATCATCATCTTCCATGTGTCCCAGGTAAAATCGGCACTGATGTAATCATCTATCCCATCCAACTGAAGCGCACCGCCAGTTTTACCGCCGGCAGGCTGCCAGAGCGGATTACCATTTAGCGTTCCGTCATGGCCGCCGACGCTATCGCGGGCAATACCGCCCTCGGTCTCATCCAGTTCCCAATGTGCCAGAAAGGCCGGAAGAAGATGCTTAGCAAGAACAATCAGGTCCTGAACATCAACAATGCCGTCACCCCAGGGCATCGGACCGATGTCACACAGGGATTCGTCTGTGCCCCAATTGTCAACAATAATGCACATGTCAGCGGCGTCGACAATGCCGTCGCCGTTGAGGTCAACGATAGGAATGATTGGGGCCTGCCACAAGTCTGCCCCACCGTGTCCGTAAGGGCGACCGCCTGCGTAGTAGTAGTCCGAATAATACAGCGTAAGGCCGTCGGCTGAAATGCTCGGCGCATCGTCGTTGTAGATCGTGTTGATACCTATATCCAGCCTAACCGGCTCGCCCCAGGTGCTGTCTTTCGTCTTCCGACTCGTCATCCATATATCCCAATCCCAGCCGCGTGTCCCATTGAGCCGGTCCGAGTCGAAAAAGAGCGTCAGGCCATCGGCCGAGATGCTTGGTCCACGGTCGTCATCCGGACCATTTACAGTGGGGCCAAGATTCACTGGGCTACCCCAAGGCTCGTCTTTCGTTGGACGCTTACTTACCCAGAGATCCGTATACCCATACCCACCCGACCGGTTGGACCTGAAGTATAGCTCCAGTCCGTCAGCCGAGACGCTTGGGTCGGCGTCGCTAACCGAGCTATTGACAGTAGGTCCAAGATTCACTGGATCGCCCCAAGGCTCATCTTTGGTTTTTCGCACCGCCACCCATATATCCACACCGCCATAATTCCCATCCCGATTGGCCTCAAAGTAGAGCTCAAGTCCATCGGCTGAGATGCACGGAGCCCAGTTACTAACGCTGTTGTTCACCAGTGGGCCCAGATTGACTGGCTCTTCCCAGGGATCGCTGAGGCTCACACGCTTGGCCACCCATATGTCCCAGTTACAGTACCCGCCCGGCCGTTTGGACATAAAGTAGATCTCCAGACTATCGGCTGAAATACTCGGCATCTGCTCGTGGGACTGGCTATTTGCCACGGGCCCCAGGTTCATCGGTTCACCGAAGGTGAAATCCGCCTTCGCAGTTCCTCCACCAACCAAAATACCGGCCACAAATCCAACTAAAATCAATCTCATTCTGTAACCATTTAACCATTTCATGCTACACCTTTCCTTTCTATCTTTCAGTGATCTATTGACTTAGGGCTGCGATTTCTTCTGCGCTCAGAACATTGTTGTAGATGCGGACATCGTCGATAAGGCCGGAGAAGAAACTGCTCGGAACAAGGCTTTCTCCCGCACCAATGTATAGGCTACCCTCTGAGCCTCCACCACCTACAAAAGTGGCGTCTTGAGCAACCATTGCTCCATCTACATATAGGTATCTGCACAGCCCAATGTAATCGTATACAAGGCCCACGTGATGCCATTGGCCATCAGTGATTACAGATTCTGACATCAGTGGGTCAAATGGCGGATGCATTAACCTGGTGACAAGTCTCCCATACGATGAGTCTGCCCAAAGCCATGCGTTTCCCAGTTGAGTAGTATTCCTAACAACTGTATCACTTTGAGATAGAACCACTTGTCCCGGCGCTCCGCCTTTAATCCATGCAAATGCACTGAACGATCCCTTCGATGGGTCCAAGATAAATGGCGTGCTAATATAATCATCTACACCATCAAACTGAAGAGCGCCACCCTCCTTTCCGCTTGTAGGTTGCCAAATCGGCCCTCCATGGAGGTTTGCATCATACTTGCCAAAGCTATCGTAAGCAGTGTTGCCCACTTCCTCATTCAGGGCCCAATGTGCAATCAAGCGATAGTCCTCAAACAAATGCTCAGCAAGTACTATCAGATCCTGGACATCGACGACGCCATCGCCGAGAGGCGTGGGGCCGATGTCACATAAGGAGTAGTTTTCACCCCAGTGTTCCACCATGATACACATGTCGGCAGCGTCGACAATGCCGTCGCCGTTGAGGTCAACGATAGGAATGATTGGCGCCTGCCATATGTCCCCATAATAAGGCCCACCTAATCCGCCAGGTCGCATGGAAGAGAAGTATAGTGTGGAACCGTCCGGTGAGATTACTGGACAACAATCGTGACGTGAACTATTGACGATTGGGCCAAGATTGACTGGTTCTCCCCAGGGATCAGAGACACTCGCTCGTCTTGTCATCCACAGATCCGAACCACCGAATCCTCCCGGCCTAATGGGACCTATTATGTCATTGGAGTAAAAAAGCAACAAACAGTCCGGTGAGAGAATTCCCACATCACAAGCTGAACTGTTGACAATCGGCCCAAGATTCACGGGTTCTTCCCAGGGATCATCTTTGGTAGCACGTCTGGATACCCAAATATCCCAATCACCAAATCCGCCAGACCTGTTTGAGGAGAAGTATAGTTCCAGACCATCGGGCGAGATCCAGTTCGGACTATCCCCACCAGAGGTATTTATTACTGGACCGAGATTCTCAAGCACACCCCATGCATCGTCTTTTTTAGCCCTTCTTGTTATCCATATGTCCCAGCCACCAGAACCACCGGACCGTGTGGAACTGAAGTAGAGTTCCAGGCCATCGGCCGATATGAGTACACCGAACTCCCATGTAACACTATTGACTGGAGATCCAAGATTCACAGGAGTACCCCACTCGTCATTTACGGTTTCCCGCTTGGCCACCCATATGTCATATAACCCCAGCCCACCAGTCCGCCTTGAGATGATGTACATTTCCAGGCCATCAGATGAGAAAGAGTTAGGTACATCATCACCAATGTTTGGGCCGCCACTGGGACTATTAACCGTCGGCCCCAGATTCACGGGCTCGCCAAAAACAAAATCTGCATTCGCAGTTCCGCCAAGCACAATCGCGGCCACAACTCCAACTAAAACCAACATCATTCTGTTACCATTCAACCATTTCATACTACACCAACCTTTCTGCCCTTTTTGTTCAAGGGACGTAAAATAATTGTTAATAATCGCCAAT
>JACNGQ010000275.1:0-8602 GCA_014384025.1 Planctomycetota bacterium
TGCAGCAATGGCCTGGTCTCATCGGCATAGACCTTGAATTTCTTTCCGTTCTTGTGGGCCTCGAACATCAACGACAATGCCGTACCCTGTCCGGCTGTAGCAAGCGCCCCCGCGTTGCAGTGCGTCAAAATACCGGAGCCGTCCTTGATAAACTTCTGGCCATTCTGACCAATCCGCCGGCACATGTCCTCATCTTCCTTACAGATGGCATTTGCCTCAGCCAAAACAGCTTCCTGCAGGGCCGATATAGCTGCATCTGCATTTGCTGCCGCAAAGGCTTCGGCACTTCGCCTGACCCTCTCGAGTGCCCAGAACAAATTCACCGCCGTCGGGCGAGAAGAAGCCAGATAATCAACAGACTCAGCCAAAACTTTAAATCCCTGCTCCAGGCTATCCCCGGATTGAAGCTTCTGCATAGCAAGAACAAGTCCGTAACCCGCCGAAACGCCGATGGCCGGTGCGCCGCGAACGGCAAGTGTCTTTATCGCCACGAAAAGCTGTTCGGTATCCCGGCACTCCAATTTAACGAATTCACAAGGCAATTTCCGCTGGTCTATAAGCTCCAGAAAGCCGTCGGTACCGCCAACCCATTTAAGTGTTTGAGCTATCATAAAATCTTTTCTCTAATATCGTGTTTTGGATTATCTATCGACTCTGGCGCCGCCGCCACCTATAACTTTTTCGACTTCACGCAGACTGGCCGTGGTTGTATCGCCGGGTGTGGTCATTGCCAGAGCACCGTGTGCGGCGCCGTAATTAACAGCCTCGGCGACAGATTTACCTTCCATAAGGGCGTATATCAGGCCCGATGCGAAGCTGTCGCCGCCGCCGACACGGTCATATATTTCAAGGTCCGGCCTTAGCGCAGCATCGTGAAATTCACCGCCGGCGTAAATAACAGCTCCCCAGTCATTGACTGATGCTGTCTTGGCATTTCGCAAAGTTGTGGCTACGATCTTGAAGTTTGGAAATTCTTTGGTGACCTGTTCGATCATTTTTTTGAAATTCGTCGGATCGAGTTTGGAGAAACTTTCGCCTGTGCCTTTTACTTCAAAACCCAGAGCGGCTGTGAAGTCTTCTTCATTTCCGAGCATCACATCGACGTATGGCGCGATAGCCCGGTTGACTTCCATCGCCTTTTCCCGGCCGCCTATATCTTTCCATAATGAGTTGCGAAAGTTCAGGTCGTAGGAAACTATAGTGCCGTGCTTTTTCGCTGCTGTTACGGCCTCGATGATAACATCGGGTGTCGTCTTCGAAAGTCCCGCGAAAATGCCTCCGGTATGAAACCATCGAACGCCGTCGGTGCCGAATATTTTGTCCCAGTCGATGTCACCTTTCTTCAATTGAGAAGCGGCGCTGTTTGCCCTGTCTGAGCAACCCACGGCGGCCCGAACGCCGTAACCTCGCTCGGTGAAATTCAGTCCGATCCTTACCTTCCTGCCGATGCCATCATACGGGACCCATTTGACATACTCCATACTTACGCCACCCTGATATATCAAATCCTCGAGCAATCTTCCGACGGGATTGTCCACAAGGGCGGTGACAACCGCGGCCCTTTGGCCGAAGCAGCGTTTAAGACCTCTGGCGACATTATACTCTCCGCCACCCTCCCAGACTCGAAAATGCCGGGTCGTATGAATTCTCTCTTCGCCCGGATCCAGTCGAATCATTATTTCGCCCAATGAGAGTATGTCGTATTTGCACTGCGACTTCTGCCTTAAATCGATTATTGCCATGGAGAACCTCCTTTTTGATTTATTTTAACTATAAATTTTCCCCTCTCTGTAATCCATCCATGCCGGCTCAAATGCCTTTCTTTCCGTCGGTGCCGGCCTCAATTCGATTATGCTGCTGCCGAACAAGTCGGGCGAATTCTCATCGTATTCAATATGCAGGATGGAATTTCTCAACGACTGGTTCTCAGGTTTGAACTTCAAAGGTTTGTTTGTTGCCTTATCAATAACATCGGGATGTATTTCAATACCATCTTTAGCCAGGACAAGATGCGAGCCTCGCGAGCCGCTGCCTTGTTTGAGCAGCTCCACAACGGCCTTGAGATACCCAACACTTGCCAGGGCCAGATGTTCGGCCTGTATTGCCTTAACAACACCCTTGGCGCTATTTGAATTGAATCCTTTCTGTTGTATGTTTTTATAAAGCCCGACTGCTTCTTTCAGGGCTTTTTGAGCATCATTCAACTCTCGAATATGTCCCCCTGATGCGGTCATACGGCTTCGGATTTCTTCCAGAGCCTGTTCGGGATTAAGGCCGGACGAGTTTTTAAATTGCTCAAGCCCTGCGACAATGTCACTTAACTGACTGTCAATCTCAGTCTGCTTGTCCGAATAATCCGGCAGCTCACAGCCATAGACATTTACGACATATTCGGCCGCCCTCAGCCCGCCGGTCTGGCCGGCGTTAAGGGCCGAGCCGCCCGGACGTTTGACACCGTGTGTACCGGCCATCTCACCTATTATAAAGGTCTGCGGTATATTGGACTGCCACCATTTGTCCACGGCAAAACCGCCGTTGTTGTGCTGAGCACAGACTGCGATTTCGAGCGGCTCGGAATATAAATCGATGCCGTTCTCTTTATATATCTCGATAGCAGGAGTGTTCATATGTGCCAATCGTTCGATAGGTGTTTTCTGCAATGCGCCGGCTTTCCGCAGATACTCTCTGGCTTCCGGCTCAAGCTCATCGATATCAAACTCGTCCATAGAATCACTGCCGACAGGGTTTTTTAGAAAGTCCATATAGACCCGCCTGCCCTTTTGTGTTTCGTTGAATACGAGGATGTCAACCAGCGATGATTGCAGGTTTTCAATCCGCTGCGGGTCGAAGGGCCACTGATAGCCCTTAAGAAAAATATCCGTTGCCATCTTGCTCATCGAAGGAAAAAAGTCCGTCAGAAATTCATTCTCGTCTTTACCGTCTGCGTCGGTGCTGAAAATCCGCGGAACCGCCTGCATATACGTGCCGGAAACGTTCCAGCGGAATTTGATACTCGCCAGGCCGAATTGTGACTCGGTCAGGTTTGCCCCGATAAGACCCGCCTTGAAAGCGAGTCCATGGATTCCAAGCTGTCCCTTCGGATAGACGGTAGTTTTGAACATCTCGCCTGGGCCCCCGGCGGCGAGGATTATATTCGCACCGAGGTAAACATTTATGGCGTAATTTGATTCGTCGATGTTGTTCTTATCAACTGTTACAACGCCTGTGATTCGCTTCGATTCGCCGGAACCGGTTGTCAGCAAGTGTGCGAGTTCCTGCCGGTCATAAATTTCAACTCCGTATCGTTCAAGCTGTTTCTGCAGGCACTGGCTCATGAACCTGCTCGTTTTTGGTCCGGCTGACGTAGCTCGTTCGTACGGATCATGGTCCGTCTTATAACCGATGAAGGTGCCAGCCGAATCGGTGGGAAACGGAACGCCCGCCTGTACTAAATGGTAGAATTCACGAAGCGAGCCGATTGCTTCGATAAGAGCCGAATCGCCGTGACAGCACCCGGCCGCCGTCAGGCTCTTTGCGAACTCTTCGGCGCTGTCGGCGATATCCGGACTTGTGCCGATCTTATAATAGGTCTGCTTATCCGAGCCGCTCATTCGCGATGCGCCCAGCCCCAGGCCTGCGGTTACTACGGCTATTCTTTCCTTCGGATTGGCAATGCCCTTTTGGGCCATAAAGTCACACAGGTGCACCGCGCAGTTCATTGCAGCCGCACCTGCTCCTACGATTACTGTGTTGTAACGATGAAAGGTTGTCGTCTGATTTGCTATTTGCCTTGTTTCCATAAATTTAAGTCTCCCATCAGAGCAACGGTAATTTGATAATTCAAATTACTTGTTCGAGGTATTCTCCTGCAATTTCGGTTTCACAAAATCTTCAGTCATCTCGCGCGGCAGCACCCTGGCATTACCTTCTCTATCGCAAAAGTAAAGAGACGACTGCGAGGGCATCCTGCCGTGGCCGTCCGCCCAGAGGGCGTAAAAATCAGGATGGGCATCTACCGGATGCCGCGCGTAGGTGTGGTTGTACGGACTGTCTTTCGTAATCTGTTTGGTTTTGCTCCAGGAATTTCCCTGGTTTTTGCTTACCCACATAGCAATTTCGCCGCCCGGGTTATACGGCTGCGGGCCGGTTTGAGTTGGCCCGATTATTCGCCACGTCCCATCGGCCTCGATATAGAGCGAACCCATATCGTAATTGTTGTCTGAGACACAAGCCTCTCTTATCTGCCATATCCTGCCTGTCCAGCGAGCGGTCGTCCATGTGCGTGGATTATTTTTCGGTCCGGACTCGTATCCCTTGCTTGTAATAAACAAAATAACGGGCATTCCCCTTTTATCCAGCCGAATGTCCTTTAGATATACATTAAGACCCTGATCCTGATAATCGTGGACAAGTGCGGGATTCTTAATATCTCTCAAAGGCAGAGTCAATATTTGTCCATCGGCGCTCCGCCATGTTTTGCCGAAGTCTGTCGTTTCGATATAGTATAAATTCGTCCGCCAGTTCAGACCTTTTCCCTCGGGATGAAAATTAAACGCTGTCCCGGCTTTGCCGTTATTTGCAGTGCTTATTTGGTAGTGCCCTTTATCTATCGCGGCAATCCGGTTCCACTTCGACCATTTGATGCCATCGGCACTTGCCATAAAGCAAATAGTACGGTCAACGGGATAATTATAGCGAGTGAAGAAACAGATGAAGCCTTTTCCTTTGACGTACCAGGGCTGCATATACGAAAAATTTCTCATTGGGATTTCTTTGCCGTTTTCTATCTTCGTTGCGTTAATCAGCTCGAACTCGCTTACATCGTACGGCCTGCTGCTTCTGTGAATATACGAAGGTCTGCTCGTGCCGTGTGAAGTTGAAAATATCCAGATATACCCATTGTCATCTAATGATATAACCGGATTATCGTGGGCATCGCCGGTCTGTTTATCCAGAAGTATGGTCGGTCGCGGCACCATCCCCGTTGTATGGTCATAGTAAGAGACCATATGCAGGAGCTTTTTGTTGCTGTCTGTGGCTGTCCCGCCGTAACAGAAAAAAGTCTTCCCGGCCTTTTCGCAATAGACGGCGAAGGGTTTGTGCTTGGCGCAGTACGTTCCCAATCCTCCGCTGTATTTATAGACGTACTCGTCGCCGGACGGCTGATTCATATACCATATACCGCGATAACCGGTATCTCTGCCGTTGATTGTCAGTTCTGAGCCGGAGACTTCGGAATTTGCGCGCAAAGCCCCCGCTGAAAAAATGACAACGGCTGCTGATAAAATTCGCAGCCAAAAACCGGTAAGAATTGTGTTTTGCATTTTATGGTTCTATGCAATATTGAAATTTCTGCCCGTTGAGCTGCTTATTTGTTCGATTGAGGCTGTGGAGAAATCGATATCGGGATATTTTTCCGCTCGCAGCCTGTCTATCAATTGTTTAATGATTGTCAGCTCTTTAGCCAAAAGAATATAGTCCTGCTCGTCGATGATTTTATTCATTGTTGCTTTCTCGATCATGCTGAACGAGCCGCCAAGCACCAGCACTCCCGCATCGATATATTCGGGAATGTTCCCGGGATTTGTTCCGCCCGTCGGAACCAGGCTGATTGTTTTATGAATAGCAGGGTCGATGGCTTTTACGAATGCCGGCCCGCCGAGCTGTTTGGCAGGGAATACCTTGCAAAGGTTTGCGCCTTTGGAAAACTGGCTGACAACCTCGGTCGCACTGCCGCATCCCGGTATGATAGGCAACTGCCCGGCGTATTTCTTGTAGCTGGCTTCGCTGAAATTGACTGCCGAGACAAGATAGCACGCACCTGCATCCACAACCTCCCGCACCGACGGCAGGGGATCCTGCGGATTGGCCTTATTATAGACATCAAGCATTTCTGGCCAGTCAATCAGACTCGCCGTGCCCGCTGCGAAATCGGGCAGCTCTTTACGCAGTCGTGCGAGTTTTTCCAGAGGTTTATTTATCCGGCAGGTTACCTCCATGTTATTAATGCCCGCCTTCAGAAGGGCCTCGGCCGTTTTTACAATGTCAAGTTTGTTCTGGTTAAAGACGAGAATGAAACCGTCTCTTAACAGTGTCGTAATTGTATCTTTAATATCCATAGTTACTCCCTACAGTCTTCTAAAATGAAAGCCGCCATCGACGTTAATTATCTGGCCGGTTGAAAAATCGAGCCTGCCTTCTGCAATTGCGCCGACCGCCTTTGCGATATCTTCCGGCTGACCCCACCGTTTAATCGGAGTAAGACCTTCGGCTATCAGCTTATCGTATTTATCCTTAACTACGCTGGTCATGTCTGTTTCGATGATACCGGGCCTTATTTCAAATACCCCGATGCCGTACTCAGCCAATCTGTCTGCGTACAGCAATGTCATCATTGAAATGCCCGCCTTGCTTACGCAATATTCTCCACGTCCAGGCGAGCTGGTATATGCCGAGATTGAGCCCGTGCTTACAATCCGAAATGCCCGCTCGGGATGCGCCTTTTTCTGTTCAATCATCCAGTTAGCCACGAGCTGAGTCAAAAAGTAAGGCCCTTTCAGGTTTATTCCCATCACTCTGTCGAAGCTCTCCTCGGTTGCTTCGAGAATGTCCAGCCGTTTCGAAGGGGCGACGCCGGCATTATTCACCAGCATATCGCATCTGCCGAACTTGCTCTTGGCCAGAGCGACAAGACTGTTTCTGTCCTCGGTGCTGCTGATGTCACCTCTTAAAATCTCGCACTCGACGCCGGCTTCTTTGATTTCTTTTTGCGTCTGGGCTGCGCGCGTTTCGTCCGGCTTGCCGTCGGCGCTAAAATCAAAATGATTAACCACAAGATTATAACCTAATGATGCCAGTTCTTTTGCGATGCCTTTTCCGATGCCGCGACTTGCCCCGGTAACAATTGCTGCGGGTCGTTCTGCCATTTTCAAAATCCTTTCTTATTTTATTTTTTTAGAAATTCATCAATTTCTTCTGCCGCTTTCATCCCGTCGGCAACCGCGGCGACAACGGTCGATGCCCCTCTTACGAGGTCGCCGCCGGCAAAGACTCCCGCCCGAGAAGTTGCCAGTGTTCCTTCCGTCGTTTTGATAAGGCCGTTTGCCAGTTCCACGCCGGGAAGGATTTCGCTTATTTCTTCCGGCGGGCTCTGGCCGATAGCCTCGACCACGACATCCATATCAAGCTCATAAGCGCTCGACTCTATCGGTTCAGGTCGGCGCCTGCCGGAAGCGTCCGGCTCACCTAATCGAGTCGGGCAAACCTTGATTGAAGTCAGTTTGCCGTTGGCGGAATTAAATTCGAGCGGCTGAGTCAATATCAAAAAATGCACACCTTCGTTTATCGCCCTCTGGCGTTCGGCGCTCCAGGCCGGCATCTCCTTGAAAGACCGGCGGTATATTACATAAACGTCTTGGGCGCCGAGCTGTATTGCCGTAACCGCCACGTCCATCGCGGTATTGCCCCCGCCTATCGCAGCGACAGCTTTGCCTGACAGCTTTAATTTCTCGGGCTTCTTGGCTGCTGAAAGAAAATCCATCGAACTGTAAACACCGTCAACGGCATTATCACCAATGCTTACCGATTTCACAAGACCCATACCGATAAAGACCCCGTCGAATGCTTCGTCCATAATATTATCTAAATTGAAATCAGCGCTTAATTCTTTTCCAAGACGTAAGGCCATCCTGTCTTTCGGAACATCGGTGAATATTGCCGAGATTTCGCTCTTCAGCGAGTCTCCCTGCCTGTCTGGCGGGATTACGGTCTCTACCATCCCGCCGAACTGGGTGCTCTTATCGAATATTGTTACGGCGTGTCCGGCTTCGAGCAGCTTAGCCGCACAGGCCAGTCCTGTAGGGCCTGCGCCGATTACGGCGACGTTCTTTCCCGTTGTTTTTTCTGGTATTCGCAGCTTCGACCAGCCGCCCTTATTGGCCTGCACCGCCAGATGTCTTTGTATGCCCGCAATGGCTACCGGCTTATCCCCGATAAAGGCCTGCAGGCAGCTTCCCTCGCACTGCTGCTCGACCGGGCACAGCCAGGCACATACTTCGGGAAATATGTTTTTCTCTCTTAGAACTTCGTATGCGTCTTGTTCATTGCCGTCAAGGAACAGGCTGATGAATTTCGGAATATCGACGCCGGCCGGACAGCCCAACTGGCACGTCGGCTCCTGGCACTTGCGGCATGAAGATGCCAGGCGAAGCAGGTTGTCCTTGTCGCCCATTCTACCGTGTTCGAATATCGGCCCGTAAACTTTATTGTCCCGTATCACGCATCCCGTCGTTCCGCCGTCACGCATTATCTGCGTGCACGCGCTGCAGCTTACGCAGACCTTTTCCGGGTACATCCGGCCTTTGGTTATGATATCTTTGGCAAAATCCGGATATGCGAACGCCATTCTGCCGGCGCCGACCAGGGTGGTAAGGCCGTTGGCTTTGTTTGCCGCTCCCACGTTGGCGAACAATGTTCGCAGCCAGCTATAACCGGTGCCTACAATCGCGATATCGGGAGATTCCTTTTGAATTTCACCGGTGATATTTACGAGCCTGCCTACGCCTGTTAGCGGATGTTCCGGCTCTTCATAGCCGCCGACTAT
>JACNGQ010000275.1:8907-11359 GCA_014384025.1 Planctomycetota bacterium
ACAAATCTCGTTCGGTTCTCAAACGACCCGCCGTATTTGCCCTTTCTCTTATGGCAGGCGAAAAGCTCATTTATCAGATACCCGTGACATGATTTTATATCCACTGCATCGAAGCCGACCTCGAACGCCAGCCTGGCCGCCTCGACGTAAGCATCCTGGAGCTTATCGAGATACTCATCGGTCACGAGGGGCCAGTCGTCCGGTATCCTGCTGCTTCTGTCCGGGTTGGGCTTTTGCTGCGGAACCAAAGGATCACGATAAGGGTCCCGTTGGGGGATAATCGGATACACTGCACCTTCCGGCTTGCTGTACCTTCCCGAATGTGTCAACTGCAGCACCATTGCCGGCCTGTGCTTCGGTCCGTTGGATTCGGCCGCGGCCTGGCGTATCATTTCAACCATTGCGCGGAAGCTGTCTTTGTTCTTCTCATGAAGCCATAATTGCCTCGGATTGGCCCTGCCTTCGGGCACGACCGCGGTTGCCTCGACCCACAGCAGGCCCGCGCCACCGGCTGCGAATCTTTCGTATCGTCTTAAAGTCAGCTTGCCGGGGCGGCCCTGCGAATCTCCGTCGCAGCCCTCCATAGGATGAACAGCTAACGAATTCGGTATCACCAGACTCCCGGCTTGTACGGGTTTGGCCAATATCGAAACGTCCTCAATGGCCTCGATTTGCACACCCAGCCGTTCGCTTAGTTGTTTTAACTGCTCAGTGCCGCCTAATTGAAATTCCCACATCTTGCCTTCCTTATCTTTTGCTGCTCCTGCCTGATATTTACTTCGTGAGATGCAAAGCTTATCTCACCGGGGTGATTCTACACGACAATAGTCCTGATTTCAAGCCTGTGGTGGGTTGGCGTGAATTGTGTTTTGAAGTAGCTGTGATATGTAGGATTTTCATACTGTTTTTAGTTTATAAAGAGCAATCTGGGTTACAAGGCGCGAGGTGTGTAACTTTCGAATCTTCTGATGTATTGCCAATCACTTCTATATTCGTGGCAGAGGCCCCAGCGAATACCTTCAAGCGGACTTTTGTCCGTATCAAGTGATCGAATTAAACCAACCGCTTGTGGTCCCGATTTAATGTGGGATTTGATTTCAAAATTGATTCCATCAGGGGCAAATTGGATGGTGTTTCTTTCCGGGCCGTCGGTTGTTAACATTGCAGCCATGCCGCCCCTGTAGGGCCAAACACAAATTTCATGGCCGCTGTTGGTGATAGGGTTGTATTCGGATTTAATGTAGGGGCCTTCCGGCTTGTCGGCAATAGCAACGCCCCATTTTATTTCCCGCCCGCCGAATGTCAGGCGTTCTCCCATTCGCTCGCCTTTATAGTACAGGTAAAATTTGTTTTTATAATACATAAGCGTAGGATCGTGCACTTTGTGGCTGTCAAAATCGCCCTGTTTTATTACCTTAAAGCGGTTATCCTCATCGCACAGCCATTGGCCGTTGTCAGCGGGTTTCAAGATAGGTGCTGCTAATTTTTTCCATGGCCCATCCGGAGAGCCGGCAATGGCCATACCGACATTGTTTTTCACCCGGTTTACATAAGGCGCTTTGACTACCTGATAAACAAGATAATATTTTCCATTATGGGCTAAAATTTCAGGAGTAAATACCGCCCGGTCGTCATAAGAGCCCTCGGATCCTCTACCAACGGCCAGCCCTCGTTCTTTCCAATCCCATCCGTCTTTTGAGGTGGCGTACCAGATCTCGGTCAAATCCCATGGGAAAACCTTTTTCGAAGGATCGCCTGTGCCGAATCCGTATGCTTTTCCATGGCCCTTGGTGTACCAGACATAATAGGTATCGCCGACCAGAATAACCGCAGTCGGGTCTCTGCGAATTACACCTTCTTCATATTGGAAATCGCCCTTCAAATCCTGTTTTCTAAAACTGCAAAACCACTCAGGGCCCTGCTCGTAATGTCTTTCTATTGCGCGCTTCGAAGCCGCACTTAGTTTATTTCTGTTTGAAATGGCATTTTTTTCGTAAATATCATCATCGATTTTTCCAGTTTCAGAGGGGGATTCACATCCGGCCAAACTGATGATAATGCAAGATAGTAAAGCGTAGATAATGTGTTTCATTGCTTGCGATACCTCAAAATTCAGGGCTTTAATTTTATCCGTGATTTACCATAAACAATTGTATATTTCTGCTCAGCAGGAATCCAGCATCAATTTCTCTGTATTTTGGCTGAAGAAATTGGCTTTGATTGGCTTTGTTTTGGCTTTGATTGGGTTTGAATTGGGTTTGTTTTGGCTTTAATTGGGTTTGTTTTGGGTTTGTTTTTTTGCCCGGCGAGCGGAATAAAATCCTGTAAATACTTGTCATATCTAAAGTTATGTTCATATTGTCATTTCCAAAATTGGCTTTGTTTTGCATAAAAAGGGTGTATCTGGAAATATGTTATAATTGAAAGAGTGCCTAAAGTGACTAAAGTGCCT
>JACNGQ010000349.1 GCA_014384025.1 Planctomycetota bacterium
CTCACTGATGGGTGAATATCAATGGAATATGAGCGAGGCCTGGACAACATTTTTGGGGGGGCGACTTGATAAGAATACGTATACCGATGAGATGTTCTCTCCCCGTTGGGCAATGATATACACGCCCAACGATAAAGACACCTATAAACTGATGCTCACTCGTTCGGTCCGCATGAGTTTTGCCGAAGAACTCAGACAGCAGCACCTTGTGCTCGGTACAAATGGTGACCCCGAGACCATGGACAATATCGAGTTGCGATATGAACGCCAGCACACCCCCGAGCTTTGGTTTGCAGTTGGAGGTTATCTGAGCAAACTTGACATTATCGCTTTCGATCGCGCTAACGAAAAAAGCCAACCTCTCGGCGAGCAGAAACACTGGGGTCTTGAGGTAGAGGCTACGTATAAAAAAGGGAAGTTCGATCTCGGTTTCTCTCATGGCTACACCAAGTTAATTGACTTTGATCTGGAACCTGGTTCTTCGACTGTTCTGACCGCTGAGCCGCTCGGCTTCGGGGATGATCTGGCAAACTGGAGCAATCACATTACGAAGGTGCAAGCGGTCTATACGATCGATCCGAAATGGCGCATCAATGGCTCTGCCCGCATCTATTGGGGATACCCCGGCGCAAAGGATATGGCAGATTCTAATGCCCCTTATGCCAGGGATCCAGGCTATAACGACCCGTATGAACCGAGTTATTTTGTCAATCTCGGCCTCGAGCATAATCCGACTGAGAACTTAAGTATCCGTGTCGATGGCTCAAATCTTTTAGGCTTCATCGACGACAAGTATAATAAGCGTCTCCAAGGCTTTGACTTTGGATCATCCTATCGCAGCCAGGCCGCTTCAGTCATATTTTCTCTTAGATATTCGTTTTAAGTCATGATCAGAATCCTAGAAATGTCCTGATTTGGAGATACCAGAAACTTCGGTTAATCGTTTCTAAACCAAAAAGATGAGGTTTTTTATACACAAATCCAGATCGACCAGAACTCGCCTCGCTGTTTCTCTGTTCAGATGGCTTTTAGGTTTTTTGCTTACGTTGGTCCTGTTTGGGTTTACAGTGCCCGCTATTTATGCAAAATCAGAGAGCCAGAGAAAAGCGACGGAGTACGAGATTAAAGCTGTCTATGTCTATAACTACCTGCTGTTTACCGAATGGCCTCCCTCAGACGCCGTCGAACAGGACAAGGATTCCAGCGATTCGAACGCCAATGACAAGACGATTACAATAGGTATTTTAGGGGAGGATCCTTTTGGAGACAGTTTTTCAGAAGTGGAAGACAAAGTCATCAAAGAAATCAACAAAAAACTTGTTATCAAAAGACTCGGAGATTACAGCGAAGAGGTCGACCTGAAGGAATGTGACCTTTTATTTATCTGTAGCACGGAGAAAAAGAACCTGAAAGCCATCCTGAACAGGATCAAAGGTGAGCCGATCCTGACGGTCGGGGACATGAAAAACTTTCTGGAAACAGGCGGCATGATCAACCTGCTCAAGGTAGGCAGCAAAGTCCGGTGGGAGATCAATCACACCCGAGTCAAAGAGTCGGGTCTTCGGTTGAACTCACAACTTCTCAGGGCGGCGGTCAGAGTAATAGAGACCTCTAACAAATCTGAGAGCAAGACACTCCAGGAGGCAGATGCGTATTCTTTCAAACCTAGACGATATGGGTTTTCAACTACTTCAAGTCGTATGAGGGAACTATTGGTATGTTTGCAAATCTTACTATAAGGCAAAAGCTTACGGCATTTATTATGCTGACCACTACTGTGGTTATTGTATTGAGCTGCGCAGTTATTTTTATATTCGAACTTAACAGTCACCGAAAACAGGCGGCTGGAAATCTGGAAAGCGTTGCAAGATTGATTGGACATAATTGTCAGGTTGCATTGACTTTTGATATCCCTGAAGATGCGGAAATGATGCTTTCAGCCTTATCGTCAAGGCCTTCTATCGTTCGGGCAAGTGTTTATGATGCAGACAGTAATGTATTTGCCGTCTATCCTCCTTCGGAACCCAAAGACACATTTCTCGTTCCTGAAAACAAAAACGAAGGAAGTACCTTTACCGGCGAATACATAGAGGCTTTTTACCATATCAGACTGAAGGATTCGGTCATCGGCTCAATCAGTCTTCGGAGTGACATGCGGGTTTTCTGGCGAGATTTGAGATATGATACGAGTGTCATGGGAATCATTCTGTTAATTGCCTTGCCTGTAACATACCTGCTTGCAACGAAACTGCAGGGGTTTATTTCCAAGCCGATCTTTTCGCTTGCGGAAACGGCCAGACAAGTTTCCACCCAAAAAGACTATTCGGTTCGTGCTTTGAAATATAGTCAAGACGAGATCGGCAAACTTACAGATGCGTTTAATGACATGCTCCTGCAAATTGAACGAAGCAATAAAGCGATCAGCCGAAGCGAGGAAATGCACCGCCGCCTCATTGATAATCTGACCGGAAGTTTTGTCTTTACCCATGACACCCAAGAGAACTTTACCTATGTATCTTCATCAGCCACCGATGTGCTCGGCTATTCTGCCGAAGAATTTCTCTCCCATTTCCCGGAATATCTCACAGAACATCCGATTAACCAAGACGTTCATAAGCATAAAGAACTAACCGTTCAAGGAATCCAGCAATCGTCTTACGAGATTCAATTGTATCACAAAAATGGTAGTTTGTGCTGGCTGGAAGTGTCTGAAGTCCCGGTCCGCAATGACTCCGGTATCATCATTGCTGTAGAGGGAGTTGCACACGATATTACTGAACGAAAGAAGGCGGAAGAGGAACGGGAAACGCTTCTTAGGGCAGTATCATTAAAAAATGCCGAACTTGAAAACATTGTGTATGTCAGTTCACACGACTTAAGAAGTCCGCTGATCAATATGCAGGGCTTTGCTTACGAACTCACGAAGAGTTGCGAACAGGCTAAAGTTTTGTTCTCCGAGATGCAGGTTTCCGGGAAAGACAAAGAACAACTGGTGTCGATATTGGAGGAGAATATTCCAAGTTCACTTGAGTTTATTAACTCCGGTGTCTCAAGCTTAGATGCTTTACAGAAAGGACTTTTGAAAATTTGCCGCCTTGGGTACGTCCACCTCGAAATCGAACACCTTGACGTTAATAACATGCTTGCGAGTATTGTTAAGAATATGCAGTATCAGATAGACCAGCACCAAATCACTGTAGAAATCGGCAATGTGCCGGATTGTTTCGGAGACAAGGGGCAGATTTTCCAGGTGTTCACTAATTTACTTGATAATGCAATCAAGTATCTTGATCCAGATCGGAAGGGAACGATCAATGTCTCCGGCGAAACGGAAGAAGGCTTCTGTGTCTACTGCGTTGAAGATAATGGCATTGGCATTCGGCCTGAATATTACGGAAAGATCTTTGAAATTTTTCACAGGCTTGACCCAAAAGGGTCGATAACAGGAGAAGGTCTTGGGCTGTCGGTCGTGCGCAGAATCATCGAGAGACATAACGGGAATATCTGGCTGGAATCTGAACCCGAGAAGGGCTGCCGCTTTTTTGTTTCGTTGCCCGGTTCCGCTGATCAGGTTTCGCGCGACATCTTATTCACAGGAGAGACACTTTGACACTATTCGAAGATATGGTCATTTTAATTGTGGAAGATAATGATGATCGCTTTGAGCTTATCAGGAAAAATCTTCTGATAACGCATGTGGACAGTGATGTTATCCAGTTAAAAAATGGACAGGACGTTTTGGACTTTCTGTTCAAGACGAATGTCGAGGCCTGCTTTGAAGACATGAAACGGTATATATTGCTGCTTGATATTTCTGCGCCTCAAATGAATGGAACAGAGGTTCTTGGGAAAATTAAGCAGGATACGAAAATGAAAAAGATTCCTGTGATTATATTAACCGAAACAGATGACCCCCATATCGTTGAAGAGTGTTATAATCTTGGATGCAGTATTTATATCGTCAAGCCAAAAGAACACCAGGGTCTTGAAGAAACCGTTCAGAAAGTTGGCAGTTTTCTCTCTGTTGTTGCGACAAGTTTAATTCAGTAGCGGAGGACAGTAAGGAATGAAAAAGGATATCGTCATTCTTATTGCCGAAGATGACACAGGACACTTTCAGCTTATCAAAAAAAACCTGTGGCTGACGTGTGTTGACAGTGATATTGTCCAGTTTAAAAACGGGCAGGAAGTTCTGGACTTTCTGTTCAAAACGGATACTGAGTTGTGCTTTGAAGATACGAAACAATATATCCTCCTGCTTGATATTCGAATGCCTAAGGTCGACGGGTTGGAAGTGCTCAGGAAGATCAAGGAGGATGAAAAACTGCGGAGAATTCCTGTCATTCTGCTCACCACAACCGGTGAGACAAACATGATCAAACAATGTTATGAATTGGGATGCAGTTTTTATATAATCAAGCCTGTAAATTACGACCATTTTATGGAAGCCGTACAGAACCTTGGGGCTTTTTTTTCACTGGAAGGCATGAGGTTGCCATTTATCAAGAACGGCTAAGCCTAAAAGAGACATTCTTTTGACTGATCTTCTTTTTCATGTTTTTCACCATAACAACTTTTTTTTCAATATTAAGTGGCAGGAGGGCAGGGTGATGCAGTGTTTTCAAATATTAAAACAGTCAATTTCACAAACGGACCGATTTCCAGGAAATTTTCAGCAATCTGGAAACTGCCGCTTTGTAAAACCAACGCGAGAAAATCCCAGCAACCCAGTAGAGATACACCCGCATAATCAACTGATTTTGAAAACCCATGGTAAAATTCCTAATTTCGAGAATTTCATCGTTGAATTTCCAGTGAAATATTATATAATACCCTCCACGAATAATAATCCTTTGCCGTAATTTTATGGAATATTAAAATGAATAACAATACATGTCGAAAGAATTGCCGGGCAAGTGTCTTTTTCATTCCCATCGCAATTTTTTTATTCACAGCAAACGCTTTCTGCTCTACTGGAAAAGGTGAGTTGGCATCAGCCCAAAAAATCAACTTAGCATATCCTGTTATTGTCACGCAATTACCTCTTGGCACTGCAGCAGAGAAGCAAGGGGCTCAGGCAGACGGAACGCTGCGAGCCAGCTATGGAGAAGGTGGCCGACTGGTTCTTGTCTCACCGGATTTATCGACACAGGTTTTAAGTAACGATTTTCATAGTGCAAGTGACCCAGCCGTGTCCTTTGATGGTAAGCAGATATTGTTTGCCGGCAAAAGAACTGCGGCTGACAGCTGGGATATATTCGAAATGAGTGTGGACGGCTCGAATATCAGGCAAGTGACCGACCTGGAGATGGAGTGTCGTAGTCCGGGTTATCAGTCGACATTTTATACAATCGTTTCTTCTGAGCCGTGGTACCAGTTGACATTTGTCGGAACACGTAAGGATTCTGTTAATGAGTATGGGCTGGGTTTTGTTAGTAATTTGTATTCCTGCAAAGTTGACGGCTCGGCACTTCGCCAGCTAACCTATAATCTGTCAAGTGACATGGACCCGTTTATTTTTCCCGACGGGAGAATTGTCTATGCCAGCTGGCAGAGATCTCTACTGGAACGTGGGATAACGGGGCGAATTATTTTATGTGGAATCAATGCCGATGGCACCGACCAGTCCGCTTTTAGCACTGATGAGGGCAAGCGGGTCAAACAGATGCCATGCGTGACAACGAATGGACTTGCGTTATTTGTTGAGTCTGAGAAGACAGGCTGGGATGGGGCAGGTAGTCTTGGGAGTATAACCACAAGGCGGCCCTTACATTCTTACGAACCCATAACTTCAGAATCAGAGGGTTTATTCCACTCTCCTTCTCCGCTTAAAGACGGAAGAATTCTGGTGTCTCGAAGATCAATTGACGGCAGAGACAATTACGGCGTCTATCGTCTGGATCCGGCGAACGGTGAATATGAATTAGTTTTTGACAGTCCTAAGTATCACGACATTCAGGCCCGGTCAATCTATGCAAGAAAGGAACCGGATGGCCGGTCGAGCATCGTAAAGGAAGAGGATCCCTATGGGAAGCTGTATTGTCTGAATGTTTATACTAACGATCTTGAGAATCTGGATTGGATGCCTAAGGGCACAGTAAAAAGGCTTCGTATTCTTGAAGGGATCCCATTGAAAGAGCCCTTCGATTGCGGTGGAGCAGCGGCGATTGCAAAAAGGCGAATACTAGGGGAAGTCGATGTTGCCGACGACGGTTCGTTTAATGTTGAGATCCCGGCCAGTATACCCATTCAACTTCAAACATTGGATGAAAATGGGTTGGCGTTGCAAACATGCAACTGGATATGGGCTAAAAATCATGAACCCAGAGGTTGCATAGGATGCCATGAGGATGGGGAGCTTACGCCGGAAAATTTATTGGTCGATGCGCTTAAACGCCCCTCTGTAGTGGTTACTACGCCTGCAGAGGATAGACGTAGTATTGATTTCCGTCGCGATATCATGCCAATCATCGAGAATAAGTGTAACAGCTGTCATAGTAATAGCGATTCTACGCTGCGTATGACGGCAGAATTGAGTAACGATGGCGAATGCAACCAAGCCTACAAAGCTTTGCTCGAGCAAGAAGAAGACTCCCCTCGGGGAAGATATATCTATCGTAACAAAGCCAGAGCCAGCCGTTTAATTTGGCACATACTGGGTAAGAATACTTCGCGGCCATGGGACGGAGAGCTTTTGGATGAAAATGTGCCGGCAGATTCTGCAACCGTCGCCGCAGAACTGAGCGATGAAGAAAAGAAAACTTTTATCGAATGGATCGATATGGGAGCGGTCTGGGATGGAATTTGCGATTCAGAAAAAGATTAAAACAGAGGAGTTTTAATAATAATGAAAAACACACTACAATTTTTGACCTTATTAGTTGTTTTGCAGGGATCGGTAATAGCCGAACAAGAGTTGCCGGTTTTTACAGATGTCACGAATCAGGCGGGTTTAACGGCCAAGCACAGTTACGGTGACTACGACTTGAGTAATATCGTCGAGGGCACGGGTGCCGGAGTCATGTTTTTTGATTATGACGGTGACGGTTGGCTTGACATATATTTTGTTAACGGCTGTTGGCTGAAAAGCGTCAACGATAACATGGGGCGCAATCTTAAAAACAAGCTGCACAACTCGCTGTTTCGAAACAATGGTGATGGAACATTTAGCGATGTGACAGAAAAAGCATCGGCCGGGGATAAGGGTTTCGGCTTTGGATGTTCTGCAGCTGATTTTGACAGCGACGGTGATCTGGATGTGTATGTCACTAACTATGGCCCTAATGTTTTTTACAGGAATAATGGTGATGGCACTTTTACAGACATATCTGCGACTTCCGGGCTTGCTGATTCGAAATGGAGTTTGGCAGGAGCATGGTTTGATTATGATGGCGATGGTGATCTTGATCTGTATGTTACCAACTACCTTCAATATGATGGTGGTAAATTCCGTTCTTTTTATGCCGCTTCGGGTTACCCAGGACCTTTGAGCTATACCGGCCAATCGGACACGCTATATCGTAATAACGGCGACGGATCATTTAGCGATGTCACGAAAGAAGCGGGAGTCTATAACCCAAATGGAAGAGGCATGAGTGCCACTGTTGGCGATATTAATAATGACGGGTTGTTGGATATTTATGTGGCTAATGACGCGATGGAAAATTATTACTATAGAAACCTTGGTAATGGGAGTTTCGAAAGCGAAGGTCTTTTTATGGGTCTTGCGTTTGGCGAAGGGGGGCAGGGCGTTTCGTCCATGGGGCCAGCCATCGGAGATGTCGACCGTGATGGATACATGGATATTTTTATCCCGGATATGGGTTACGGGTGCCTGCTGATCAATAAGAAAGATTATTTCGAAGACCTTACTGCCTCTTCTAATCTGGCCTTGATCTGTGGACAGTATACGGGTTGGGGAGGCCTTCTGATTGACTATGATAGCGATGGTTATCTGGATGTTTTTGTTGCAAACGGAAATGCTCACCATGAATATACCGAAGAGGATGTTCTTGCTCGCAATGACGGAAAGGGAATTTTTGTTGATGTGGCAAGAGATTCCGGCACTTATTTTAATGAGAAATATGTTGGTCGCGGTGCTACATACGGGGATTATGACAATGATGGCGACCTCGATCTTCTGGTGAGTAATCTGAACAGCTCTCTGAAGTTGCTAAGGAATGACGGGGGAAATCGCAATAACTGGCTTGTCGTAGAAGCGAAGCTTAGCAACGGCAAGACGGATGCGATAGGTTCCCGTGTGACGATTACCACAGGTGAGGTTAAGCAGATTCATGATGTAATCCCTGTGACAGGATATCTTTCCCAGGCAGATCCGAGAAGTCACTTTGGGCTAGGATCTGCAGAAAAGATTGACCAAGTAGAAGTTCGATGGCCTAATGGCAAGGTTACAAAGTTAACAGATGTAAAGGTAAACCAGTTTTTGAAGGTGGTTCAGGAAATCGCGCCGGGAGCAAAGGAATGAGACGGTTTAATAATTTTATTATAATAATAGTATTGTTTTCGGGGGTTTGCTTTGGAAGCTATGGCCAGGGCAGGCATCCTGTGTATGTAGGGGTTCGCCAGTGCGCAGAATGTCACCAAGGCAAGAGCATGGGCAACCAGTTCAGTAAGTGGCTGCACTCCAAACATGCTCGGGCTTATGCCGTGCTTTCAGACCCTCAGTCAAAAGAGATCGCCGAACTTAGTGGTATTCCGGAAGAACCTCAGGAATCCACGCTTTGCCTGGGTTGTCATGCAACAGGCGCTCATGCCGAAGATTGGGAAAAGGAAGATACATTTTTCGTAGAAGATGGCGTGCAGTGTGAAAAGTGCCACGGCGCAGGCAGCGAGTATATAGAAGTAATGTACGATCGCGAAAAAGCTATGATGGCTGGATTAATGATGCCTACAATGGAAAATTGCGAGAATTGTCATCAGGTTAAAGGGTCACATTTCCAGGTTCATTCGAAGCCTGAACTTGACCTGAAAATAGCAATGGATCAGATAGCACATCCGACAAAGAAAATATCTTTTACAAAAATGGCGAGCCTGCCCGATCCGGAAAATGAAGAAAGTCTTAAATACAGCGGTGTATCTAACTGTGCGACATGTCATAAAGGCCCGGAGAAAGGTTATCAATTCAGCAAGTGGCGTATGAGCAAACACGCAGAGGCCTACTCGGTACTGGCAACACCTAAGGGATATGAAATAGGCGCTGAAAAAGGAATATCCGAACCGCAAAGATCGGAAAAGTGCCTGAAATGTCACACGACCGCATTCGCTCGTCCGGAAGGCGGAGCAAAGGAAACGTATTATCTTGACGAAGGCGTTGGCTGTGAAGGGTGCCACGGGCCGGAAGGCAAGGGATTTGCAGCAAACAATTCTGCCGAGAAAACCAAGGAAGTGGCCAAAGAAGTTTGCATGAAATGTCATGAAAATGCTCACGGAAAAACATTCGACCATTTGGAATGTGTCAAAGAAATATCGCATCCGTTCACCACGCCTGAGGTCGTCGAGAAAACCACCTATAAGACACCTCTGGGAATGGCAATAAGCCCGGATGGTAAGAGCTTGTATGTAACATGTGAAGCTTCGGCCACGGTGATCGTCGTCGATGTTAAGACGCTGAAAAAGATCGACGAGATAGAAGTTGGCAGACAGCCTACGGCAGTAACATTTAGCCCTGACGGAAAGAAGGCATACGTAAGCAATCGGCTGGAAGATACGGTCTCAGTGATTGATACCGCTTCGAGAAAACGTGTTACATCGTTTGTTGTTGGCGACGATCCGCATGGTATCGTTACGGACAAAGAAGGCAAATATCTTTACGCACTTAATAAAACCGCAGACAGCATATCGGTAATCGACACCGAAAGTGCAAAAGAAGTCAAACGCCTGGCAGCAAGCAGTCACCCATGGGCATTGTCGATTTCTCCCGATGGATCAAAGATATATGCTACCAATTGCCTTTCGCGATTCGTCAAGTTCCGCGAACCATCGATTAGCGAGATTACAGTTATAGACACAGAGCTTGCAGTGGTATCTGACAGAATAGAAGTGCCTGCGGCCAATATGCTGCTGGGTATTGGCTGGCATCCAAGCGGCGAGTTCGCACTTGCAACAATGAACCGTCACAAAAACCTTGTTCCGATGACACGTCTTTTGCAAGGCTGGACAATAACCAATGGGTTGGCAGTTATCTGGAAGGATGGCAGCGTAGACCAGGTATTGCTGGATGAACCGGGGCTTTACTTCCCCGATCCCACTGATGTTCAAATGACTCCGGACGGCAAGTATGCTCTTGTTACAAGTTCCGGAAGCGATCGTGTGGCGGTTATTGAGATCGAAAAGCTTGTCGGCCTGATAAAACGTTCGACCAAAGAGGAGAGGGAACTTATTTTGCCAAACCATCTTGGGAAATCGTTTGCGTTTATAACAAAATATATCGAAACTAAAGACAGTCCTCGCGGAATAGCCATTACGCCGGATAGCAAGATCGCATTTGCCGCTAATTCACTTGACGATTCACTTACGGTGATCGATCTTGAAAAGCTTCAAGCAGTTGCAACCGTCGATCTTGACGGGCCAAAGGAAATAATCAAGACGCGTTGGGGTGAAAGGTTATTTCACAGTGCTAATATTTCTTTCCGCAGACAGTTCTCGTGTCACTCCTGTCATCCGGATGGTCATGTTGACGGGTTGACGTATGACATCGAACCGGACGGAATCGGAGAGGCACCGGTGGACAACCGTACACTTCGCGGAATACTCGATACCGCTCCGTTTAAATGGGAAGGGACAAACCCAAGTTTGCAGCGTCAGTGCGGGCCAAGACTTTCTGTGTTCTTTACACGTTTGCAGCCGTTTACTCCTGAGCAATTATCCGCTCTAGATAATTATATTTGTTTGATAACCCGTCCTCCTAACCGATATCGTCCGCTCGGAGCAGAGCTTACCGATGCGCAGCGACGAGGCAAATTGGTGTTTGAAAGATCCATGACCAATGATGGTAGATTGATGTCTAACAAACAACGATGCGTAAGCTGTCATTTCCCACCGTTTTTTACCGACAGGCGTGTTCATGATGTCGGTACAAAATATATATA
>JACNGQ010000319.1 GCA_014384025.1 Planctomycetota bacterium
CCGCTGCATGTGTTGAGCAAAAAGAAACGCCTTTTTTCGATGAGATTAGAAAAAACGGCCCGAAAGGCGATTAAAGAAACTTGCTGCGTAAATCACAAAAAAAACTATTTTAGCTAAGCAAGAAGCATTTCCTTCGGGGAAAAATTAGTCAAAGGGCAGCTTTACTCCGCCTTGAGGAGTTCTCCTGATACCGCTTTTACCACGTTCGGGCATTTCAAGCTCGACCTTTTTCAGTCTGCAAATCAAACCTACGGAAACTTTGTCGAGGTCTCCTTTTACAAGCCTGGCGTACGAGATTGTCGGCGTTACTTTTTCAATCTCGATTGTTGCGATATGGTTTTCCGTCCGGCCCAATGATTCTTTCGTATCGACATCAATAATTTCTTCGCCCTGAACAAAGACATCCAACACAGAGCCCTTAGAGATTCTTTTACTGCCCTGGTTGATAATAAGCTGGCCTGTTATATTTTTACTTGCGATTCGTATCGGGTAGAGCCTGTCGATAATACTATCGATAACCTCTTTGGCAACTCTGGCTGTAAGGTTGTCAACCATTTCCCTGTAATCCAGGTCTTCAGGCCTCCATCTCTTCACGAGTACTCTGACCTGGTCTTCTTCAAGGGCAATATTAACAGTGTCGGCCAGCTTGACCTGTCTTGTCGGGGCAGCTATCAAACGATAATCAAAAACGTAATCAACTTCGTATTCTCTAATTGCCCGGCCGATAGCCCTTGACGCTCTTTCTTTGATTTTAAGCCCTGCATTGGATATGGTTCCTACCATCATGTAATCTGCGCCAAGGACCTGGCCCAGCCTTGCTTTTTCCTCAATTGGTGAATCGTCAGAGATAAGAATATTTCTGTTCCGGGCAAATTCGTTGATATACTCTCTGTCTAAAACAGCGAATTTATTTGTCCCGGTAATACCAGCGCTTAGCTGCTGAGAGAGCTTTAGAGACATTTCAACCCCGGAAGGAACGTAGTTGCCGAATCGATAGGAATCATAGAGCGTCTGAATCGGCATTACTGCAAGCTTGAGCCTGTTGGTCTGTTCGGGGTCTTCGTAATCGTAAACCCAGGCCTTAATTGTTACTTCGTAGGTCCTGTCATCGATTTTCTGTTCATCGATAACTTCATAAGATTTGACCCAGCCTGCAATATCAGTCAGCCGGGTCGAACCGCCCGCCTGGACAGATACGGAATCAAACTCGATTGATTTACCCGTGTCTTTAGTGTCAATTCCCACACCGGCGGACTGGAAGCCGAAATCGTACCTGCCCGAACTGACCGCAATACCTTTGGCCTGAGCTACAGCCTGATACAAGGCTTTATCGATCGCCTGTTCTCTCGTAACGCCCTGGCCTTTTGTTTGGCGAACAATAGTTGTAGGAGCGGAAAACGCCTTCGGGCAGACCAAAGCCGCCACAAGCAGGAGCATGTATATCTTTTTCATCTTTAATCTCACCAAAATTTTTGACAATATAATAAAGTAACGCTGTTACCACGAAACAGACCTGTTACTTCCCCGTTTGCCGATAATAGTTTCATTCTGCCAGAATACCAGGCCGGTCGTTAAGTCCGTCACTCTGAGCTGGAAATAATATTCAACCTGCTGGCGGTTATTATCGTAACGAATGTTTCTCTGAATAATTTTCCCGGAAGTACTCAGCTCGGGTGCAATTAACGTTCTTTTGCCCGCAAGAGTTTCCTGTTTGAATTCGTCACCCGTTGCCGAGTCTCTGATATCTCTCATTTCGTAAATCATTTCGTCTGGGGCGCCCTTGCCTCCGACTGCCGCGGTCATTACAACCTGTCCGCTGTTCATAAGCTCTTGTTCAATCTTTGCCGTCAACTGATCGGTATCGATTCGCTGCATGGTATCATTGGTGACTCTGGCGGTGGTCATAACATATCTGCCGCCGCCAGGCTTTTTAAGGGCACCGGAACTAATCATCGATTGAACCATTTCGCTGGCGGCCTGGTTAAAATCCCGGTAATCCAAACCCATAACGGGCTTGCCCTCATCGTTGGCGGTGTCAATCATTACTGTTTCCGGGCCGCCGCATCCCGCGATTAAAAGACCTGCTAATGTGATAATTACTGACATTTTTGTTTTCATAATTTACTCCCACTTTTTAGTATCCATTCTGAAATCTTCAGCTTCCACTCTTGGCGCAACGGCCTTAAGGCTAAACGAGGATTTACCCGTTGCCGAGGCCGGCAGCCACGTACTTGTTTTGGTTTGAATCATCAGGCCGTTAGCATCGAGCCATTCGATTTTATACCTGAACCGCTTGGTATTGTATGAGCGGTTGTGTCCGTTGATATTAAGCTCAAGAAATCCGGTGTCGTTTCGGCCTAAAATGGCTTCGTCGATTTCTATCCCTTCGCCTATCAATGCGCTGAAAGCATAGACCACCGGACGGGTCACGATATTATTACCGAGATCGTCGCTTCTTATCCCTTCTCTGACATGAATTTTCGCGGGCTGCTGATCACAGGCTGCAAACGTGAACACAAGAGCTGCAAGCAGTATATTTGTGATTGTTTTCATTTCGTGATCTCCAAAAAAATATTGATTCAAAAATTTATAACCTCAAATATCGGTTCTGCCTGACAGGTCGTTATTCTAACATATACAATCGCATTATTACAATCAGGAATATTAATTTCAACAGGAATCGAACCGGGTCGTTTAACTTTTAATTTCCCATCTTTCGGCTTTGGAAACCTGGCAACCTGAAACTCTTTCGGCAAAGAGGTCCATATCCTGACATCCGCGGCGGTTGTTGCAAAACTGTATGCCGCCATTAATACAGAAGCAAGCGAAGATTTAGAGGAGTCCTGTTTTTCAAGAGCATACTGTGCAATGGCTTTTGCAGTAGCTGATATAATAGCTCTTGTCAGAATTCCCGGATAATCTTTACTGAACTCCGTCTGGACAACCCTGTCCATATCCGAAATCAGGCGAGTTTGATAATCTTTGCCGTCAACTTCTGCTGTCAGATACTGGTGAGCTTTGTTTCTGAAATACAATTCAGGCAGGGCAATTCCGACATATTTAACATCATCTGTCGCAACGAATAATGGAATGTCCATCCTGATCTCTTTTTTTGCAGGCCCCAGACCATTTTCAAATATCAACCATATCGTATCTTCCAGTCGGCCTTTTCCATCAAGTATATTCTCAGTAACAGCAAGGTCCTCGGCAATATAGCCGTTATCTCCGACCATGCCATAGGATTCTTTGAGTAAATCCACCGCCTTGCCGTGGTCGGAAACAAGATTAAAGAATATACCCGCCAGGTAGGTCGCGAAAGGATTAACGAAATCAGGATAAGCTTCGAAATTACGGAGATTTGGATATTTTTGAGCCAACAGCTCAGCCGTTTCGGGATTGTCAACATTGGATTTCGAAAATTCGTTTTGCTGCTGCTCCTTTTCCATCTCGGATTTGAGTTTGTTTATTTCTTCATTGAACTTCTCTTTTGCACGTCTCTGCCTGTCAAGGGCACGATTAAATTCCACTCTGGCTAAGTCAAACTTCTTTCCAACCATAAAGTTCAGGGCCTTGTAAACATTTACCATTATACCGTCATACTCTTCACCTCGGTAAGGGATTATATTCTCGTTTACGAGGGTTGTGCCGATGCCGTCGCCGATTGTGGACTGCTCATCGAAATACTTAAGCATATCTTCGGCTTTATCGAAGGAATCGGTGCTTTTGGTATAGTCCTGCTGAATTCTTTTTACCGTTCCGAGCTGTAGTGCCCAGAGTAAGTCTTCGCCCCTCGGGTTTGCCTGTTTGCTTATCTTTTTCTCGGCGAATAGGGCTGATTTCTCATAGTCAAATCTTTCAAAATGCCCGTTAAAAGCGGCCAACTGGCCCTTGGGAGCATTACAGCCTGCGAAAAAAGGCAGAATTAGAAGGGCTAAAACTGCAAATACAACAGGATTCTTAAATCTTACTCCGTTCATCCTTCTTTCCAAATAAACTAAAGCTTATCTCAGCAGGTCTTGCTTTTTAAGATGACCAGCAATCATTGTAGTCTCTCGAAGTTTATCGTCAATAAATAGAAAGGATTTTTGAAGTTTTTTCAGCCTTTTGACACTTTTAAACCCCATTAATGACAAAAGGAACCTAAATCACACATTTCCCACCAATTCTAAATACAGCCGGAAGTATCGAGTTAACTCAATAGTTTATTCAGAGCTTGTCCCCGAGAGTTGCTCACCTGACTCGTAGCAGAGGAATGTGAGCTAACTTGACTTTCTGTCGGGAGTCACCCTGCTTGTCCTCCGTAGCCTAAGGCGAAGGAGGAAGCGCAGCCGAAGGATAATCAATCATCATTTATTATTTAAATGACCGCATTTCTACCTTCGGTTCGCACTAGTTTTTTATCACTCCACCACTTCGTGCCTGCGTGACTGTATGATGCTCTTGCTGGCCGGAGCTTGTCCTCGGTGTGTGCCTACTTACTTGTCTGCCGGGGGGTAGAAACGCTATATAACTCTTCTTCTTTTTGAATTTTGCTTTGCAATTTTGCGTTTTAACGTTGGATTTTTAATTTCTATTAAGGCATTTTCCACCGAAACCAATGATTCTCAATGCAATCCAGCATTTGTTTCAGACACGTATCCGATTCCAATTCATTGTTGCCTATCATGCAGGTGAATGCAATTACCTCGACTGCTCCGGGAAGCAGTTGGGCCGTCAGAAAGCCGAAAAGTGATTTTGGAAATGAAATCTTCATAGCTCCCTTTCGCTAAGCAATTTCTCTTTGCATAGAGAAAGTTGTATTATTATACATTAAATATATCCTTATGAAGTCTGATTCAAGGTCTGCGCAGTCCGTTGAAAAAACATGCAACACCTTTTTTGATTCCGCGCAGGTTGTAGCCTCCTTCCTGTACGATCAGCAACGGAAGATTCATGTCCTTAAGCCTCCCGGCGATTTTGCCCATCGAAGAGGGAGCGAGAATGAAGGTACCGGTGGGATCTCCTCGCAGGATGTCCAGACCCATGCTGACTACAAGAACTTCCGGTTTGAATTTACGAATCGCCCGCAGCGTCTTGTCCAGGGCCTGCAGGTAGGATTTCTCGTCCGTTTCCATTGGTAGCGGCAGGTTTAGATTGAACCCGATACCCGGACCGGCGCCGATTTCATCGGCGAAGCCGCTAAAATACGGGAACGCCTGATCTGGATGGCCATGAATGGAGACGGTCAACACGTCGGAACGTTCATAGAAGATGTCCTGTGTTCCGTTGCCGTGGTGATAATCGATGTCCAGAATCGCAGTCTTTGCCTTTTTCGACAGATGGTTCGCGGCGATAGAGGCATTGTTGAAATAACAGAAACCGCCATAGACACGGCGTTCTGCGTGATGGCCGGGGGGCCGGCAGAGGGAATAAACGACGCGGCGGCCGGCTAAGATTTCCTCTGCGCCGGTCATTGCCACATTCACAGCGGCGCGAGCGGCGACGTAGGCATTGCCGTTCAGCGGCGTGCAGGAATCGATGCAGTAATACCCGGCCTGTTCCGGGAACATCCTTGGACGCCGATCCTGCCGGCGAATCGGGAAGGTGTCCGGATACACCGGCTTTTCCTTCGCCAGTTTGTTACAGATTGTCTTCAGGAACAGCACGAAATGCCGGTCGTGAACGTCCGTGATGACTCTCTCTGAAAACGATATCGGCTCGATCATCGTGAACATCCCGGTGCACGACAGCGATTTCTGCAGAACACCGACCCGCATCGGACGCTCAAAATATCCTCGCTGCTTCACATGGTGGATCACGTGCTTCTGGCTGGATATCAGCAGGAAGTTCCGTTCGATTCGGTGGGATTCTACTTGTCGGGATGGCGTGGGTTGCCTGACGTACCGTGTCGGGAGGAATCGGACCGGATCGTCGCGGAAGGCGTTGACGATCTTCCGCAAGTAATGCGGCGTTGACACGTAAGCGAAACGACGTGTCAGGATCATCCGGACTGCGTCTCTCGCCTCGTCCCTCCACAGCGGGTCGGTTCTACCCAGTCCATCGAATAGCAGGTATGCAGTAGTGGGCGGATCTCCCACAGGTTCGGAATACGCCTGATTGCTAATAGTACGCACGCCGTAGTGTTCGTAGAATCGTAATCGCTTTCTTGCTTCGTCCAGTGCGACGGGATCAGGCGTCAGTTCGGGGTCATCGGGTTCAACGTCCATATATAATCCTCGCGCGCCGACATCCTTGCAGTATTCGCGGACCGCTTCATACAGCGCCGTTCCCAGACCGCCTCCCCGGTTCTGCTTGCGGACGACAATGTAGTCCAGAAACACGCTCTTGCAGTTCGGGAAATGCAGTACGAGGGCGAATGCATCTACTCGGCCCAGGCTGCGTTCCAGCAAAATCAGCGCTGCACTGTACCCATGTTCAATGGGCCGCTTCAGAATAGATGGTATTTTCTCCGCCGTGTCAGCAATCTCTGGAAATGCTTTACGAAACAGATCTTTCACTTGCTCAATGCAGTCGCGGTTCATGGGCAGGAACCCGCTGTGTATGCAGCGAATCCGGATCATACTTCACCTTTCATATTAAACGGCAATATTTTCCCCATTCCCAAAATTATCCCTGTTTTATTTTTATGCAAAATCCCTAAAAAACTACCACCAAACTGGAGCAAAGCGTAAATCCTGAGTGTAGTCGAAGGAAAAACAAAATCAACCACTTTTTCACCCAAAATCCCTCTAAATGTGCTACCTTCGGTTCGCACCAGTTTTAACCACTCCGGAGTTTACCCAGAGTTTATCCCCGAGTGTTGCTCACCTGACTCGCAGCAGGGGAATGTTGGCTCACTTACTTTGGAGTTTACCCTCGGGTGTGCTTACCTGTTTTTCTGCCGGGGGGTAGAAATACTACATTAACCGTCATATCGAGCGTAGTCGAGATATCTATTTAAAATAGTTGTCATTCTGAACGAAGCAAAGCGAAGTGCAGAATCTCAATTCCCTATCCCCATATACGCTCCAAACTATACGCTGCAATCTTATTTCGGATTTCGGAGAAATTTTTTACACTGGTAGTTATTTCTCATACTGTAGTATAATGACTCGATATAATTAAAGATATTCCGGCCAAATAGCCGAACAAAAACAACAGCTTAATCGTATCATTTTAATCTTATATTTACTAAAATTAAAAGGTTATTGAATTGACTGTTTCGGTCGGCTTATTGTAGAATGATGAACGACGTATGTGGTTTTAATAACCTTATTTCCTGACATTGAAAAAGGGGACATTAATGGCTAAGAAATTGGTAATAATTTTGTTGGTGGTCGCAGTGAGCCTCGGTCTGGCATTTGTTGCCGGCTGCGAGAGTGACGCTCAAACCGGCGCCCTTATCGGAGCAGGGGTTGGCGCCCTTGCCGGCCAGGCCATAGGCGGCGATACAAAAGGAACACTGATTGGAGCTGGAGTTGGCGCCGCCGGCGGTTATATAATAGGCAACGAACAGGACAAGAAAAAATAGATTTCGACCAGCTTGCGGATTTTGCACGATTTAACAATCCACGGTCCAAATAAACGGGGATATGAGCTTTAAATAATATGTTGACAAAAAAAGCTGAGGATAGCTTTTCATCCTCAGCTTTTGTAATTTTAGTTCAAATTCTGCTCAGAGCAGTATAAAGCCCATCGGACCTCTTACCATTCTGTGGTCAGCCTCGACGGCAGAGTGTTGCACATTCTCCTTATTAAGCGTTGTACCTTTTCAGCATCCTGAGGCGATAAAGCATAATCTGCCACGCCGCCGCCCATCACTCCACCTGGAACACCACCGAACAGGTCGTTTTCCTGGCTTCTACCGGCACCCCATCCACTTCCAAGGCCTAAAATACCACCGGTTTTGCTTGTACCACTGCCAATCCATAAAACACTGCCATCTGCGACATCTACCATCTTTGCCGTAATAAAGATTTCATCGCCAAAGTGGGGGATATTGACTATCAGAATAGCAGGGACATTAATAATTTCCGCGGCCTCGGCAAGACCCGCCTCAGTACCTAAGTCTTCGGCCTTGACTTCCTTCTCTTCAAGGGCCGCTGCAATATTTGACCACTCCTTCGGCGCATAACCCTTCTTCAGGAGTTCCATCTCAAAATATTCAGCAATCTGATTCTTGGCCGCCCGGCTTTGTAGGGCACCCTCAACAGCTACGACAGCCACCGAATCTAACATACTAAAGTTATAACCTGCCCTGGAATGGCTTTCTGCACGCCCAGAAGCGCAACCGCCAATAAACAAAATAGCAATTAACATTATATTAACAATGATTTTCATATTCTAATACCTCCGAAAGAACAGAACAGTTTGCGAGCAAAAGAATAATATAATATACAATACAGTTTTTTTCTGAAATTGTCAAGTATTATTTGGTATCTTCCTGATATATAACACTTTACAAATACGCTGGTGTAAGAGGTTAAAAAGGCCGAGAAATTCCTTGTCCCCGGCCTTTTTATAGGGATCCCATTTTGCACACAACGCAAAATGGGTACCCTATATGTTTATCCACCTCCCAAAAGAAGGGGGGCAGCTCCGACAGGACATCTTGACTACATCTGATTATATTCATCGTCTATATAACTGGGTTGTTTTTGAGGAGAATTAGGCCATTTGAGCTCATCAAACAAAAACTCCCTGGCCTGACGTATCATAACATCAGGCATACACGGACACATCTCAAAAGAACCGATGACATCATTATCATATTTGTCCAAGGTCTTAAGCAGATAATCCCACTTTTCACGTGAAATGCCTCCATGCAGGCCGGGCGGCTCATGGTCGTCGGTTTGCCCGTAATTATCCGTCAAATGCAAATGGGATATTCTCGGTGCTAAATCATCCACATATTTTTTGAAGGAAAATTTACGATCCAGATTGGCAAAACCGATATCCAAACAATATCGGACGGATTTGAATCTCTGGCCAACCTGCTTGAGCATCGGCAACCGGCCGGTTTCAACGCACAGCGTGATATTGTTCTCTTCGGCCATTTTCACCACCTCAGTAGCAAAATCACAGCCATTAAGCTCGGGAACATCGGCAATGCCCATATCCTGTATGTCGGCTACAATATTGGCACCGAGCAGTTTGGCACATTCGATTTGTTCATACCATTGCTCTAATGTCGGGCTGTCGCTGCGGGAACGCATGACTACCAGCATATCATTTGTAGCGGAAACAAGCCTTGTCCAATTACGCTTCTGGAAACGACAATCACTCTGCCCCTTTATAGTTGGCCATAACTCTATGCCGAAACCCAGCGACTTTAAGAACTGGCATTCCTGCTCAAAAGACAGAGGGTGTTCACGTCCCCAAAATACCATCGTAGAAACAGCGTAGCTAATGTGCATTAGAAACCTTCTCCATTTTTTTGATTTATAAATGTGCCTCTTTAAGATAATATGTAGGCCATTCTCTCAAATTGGTTACCATTAAGCTTTTTTAATCCCAATTTAAGGAGAATGACCATGAGTAAGAGAGTATCTAAAAAGGAAAGTTGGTTCAAGGAAAATAGTTTCACAGAAAAGGATGAGATTTATGTCGGTGTGGATGTTCATAAGCTTAATTATCATGTGGCGATATGGCATAACGGTCGTATCGGCTGTGCCTATTCCATGACATCGGATAATAACAAGCTATTGCGAGACATCCAACAAGTACGCAGCTCTTTGAAAAATATTGTATATGAGGCAGGACCTACCGGCTATAGTTTGGTTCGCTTATTACGCTCTGCAAATCTTCCTGCTGAAGTAGTAGCAGTGTCCAAGACCCCGCGTATGACAGATTCCTCAGCTAAAACCGACCGTCTTGACTGTCAGCGATTAGCAGAATATGCAGCTAAGGGGCTTTTAACATTTGTAGCGATACCTACAGAACAGCAGGAAGCTGACAGACAAGTTGTGCGATTGCGTGACCAGTTGACGTCCAAACGCAAACGGATTATGCATCAGGTTAAAAGTCTTTTTTTACAGCATAGTATCAGTTGGCCCGGAGGCACTTGGAGCAAGATTCTGATCGAGCGGCTTAGGCAGTTGGATATAAGCAGTGAATTGAGGTTTTCCCTTGATCAAAATCTTGACGAATATGAATTTTTTTGCAGCAAAATTGCCGAGACCGAAGCCAAACTTCGTCAGATATTCAGTAGCGAACGTCATAGTGCTGCTATTGAGATTTTTAAGTCTCATCCTGGCGTAGGAAATATAGTTGCCTGGGAGTATCGAGCAGAGATGTTTAACATAACTCGGTTCAGCGAACCTAAGCAGATAAGCAAATATACTGGTCTGTGTCCCAGGGTAAGTCAGAGCGGTAAAAAGTGCCATCAGGGGCCAATAACGAAAACTGGCCGACGGCAATTACGAGCAATGTTAGTTCAAGCTGCCTGGGCATGGTATCGTAGAGATCCTCATGCCCGTCAGATATATAATCGACTGTTACACAATACCGGCAATGGCAAGAAGGCGATAGTAGGTCTTGCCAAACGCATAGCAATACATCTTTGGCGGATGCTTTGTGATGGATGTATGTATGATGCCAATGTAGTTAAAGGTTGAGTTAATTCGGCCGTTGTTTTTTCTTTTTCCCGCCCCATTTTGGGTGAGGACAAAAAAAAGAAAAAACAACTTGATAAATTATTTATTGTGAGATGATAAACAGAAAAATTCTTGATAACTGATCCAATATACAGCACTTTGGCAATGGGATGACTATGTGTGTAGACTGTAACGATAGCTGTAAAATTATGCAATAAGATTGTAGCTCCCATTTGCAATAATTTGAAACATTAACTTGTGCAGGGCAGATAGCCTAAAGCATGTATAGCAGAATAAGTAGCTGTTTGGTCTGATATCAAAAAAGACTCTGTTGGAATAGATTCTATGCGTTAAGAAAAAAATGAAAAAATTACATTTTGAGGTCTTTGCCACTTGACGAGAATGGCCTCATAGCAGAACTACATCGGGATCATGCCGAAGAATCGAACGTAAGCCGCTGGCAAAAGTCA
>JACNGQ010000174.1 GCA_014384025.1 Planctomycetota bacterium
AATTCAATTCTTAGGAGGTACCGCAATGAAGAAGTCATTAATTTTCGTAATAGTGGGATTTATTGTGGCGTTGTGTCTGCCCCTCTCGCCTGTTACGGCTGGCCAACGGGATATCTTTGTGCCGGATGCGGGCTTTGAAGACCACGTCTTAAATGATGAGGTTGATTGGTTCTATCTTGCTGACGACACTATTACTGCCTGGAAAAGTGTTGCAGGCACCGGCGGTGCCTGGATTGGTTGGAATTATTACGGGGTGTGGCTGGCCTTCAATGGCAACAACAAAGTGTACGGGTACTATGAAACCGACAATGACTATATCTACCAGATTCTTGACGAGACGTTTATTGAAGGCAAAACATATACCTTAAGTGTCTGGGTAGGATCAGGCTGGAGCGGCTACGACCATGGCTGGTGGCTTTATTTTACAGGGGAAGATTATACAAACGAGCTGACTCAGGCAAGCGGCAGCGCACCGGTGTTCTCCTGGCAGCAGGTTTCCTGTGTATATACCGCCACCGCCGCCGATGCCGGCAAAAAGATCGGTATAAAACTTCAGGGTGATGCCTGGGTCACATTTGATGACGTAACGCTTTCCTATGGCCCCCCGAAAACAAGGAATCCAAATCCCGCTGATGGTGCTCTTGTTTTGGATACCTGGGCAAACCTTTCATGGTCGCCGGGTGATAAAGCGACCTCACACGATGTGTATATCGGCGATAATTTTGACAATGTGAACGCCGGAGCCGAAAGTACGTTCCAGGGCAATCAGACCGCAATGCTTGTTACTGTCGGCTTTCCTGGATTTCTTTATCCTGATGGTCTTGTCCCTGGCATGACTTACTACTGGCGGATTGACGCAGTCAATGAAGCTGAGCCGAATAGTCCCTGGAAAGGCGACATCTGGAGCTTTAGTATTCCTCCCAGGACTGCATACAATCCCGACCCGGCTGATAGTGCCGATTCTGTAAAAACGAATGCAGAACTTAGCTGGACGGGAGGTTTCGGTTCGAAGCTGCACACCATATATTTCGGTGATAACTTTGACGAAGTTAACAATGCCGCCGGAGGTCTGCCTCAAGGGACATTGACCTACAACCCCGGCCCGCTCCAATTGGCCAAAACTTACTACTGGCGCGTCGATGAATTCGATGTTGTCGAAACGCATAAAGGCGATGTCTGGAGCTTCACTACTGAAGGCGCCGTCCAGAGCGTAATCCCATTGAACGGCGCTGTGGATGTAACACAAACACCTGTTCTCACATGGGCACCGGGATTTGGTGCTTCACATGAAGTCTATTTTGGTGCAGATGCAGCCTCTCTGGAGTTAAAAGCCAGTGGAAACTTCGGTTCTGAGAGCTATGACCCCGGACAACTCGAATGGAACACAACTTATTACTGGCGTGTTGATGAGGCAAATAACGCAAACGCCGACAGCCCGTGGACAGGGCCATTATGGAGCTTCACGACGGCCAACTTCCTCATCGTAGATGACTTTGAGAGCTATAATGACCTTGATGAAGGTGACCCCGGGAGTAACAGGTTATATCTGGCCTGGATAGACGGATTCGACAGCCCGGCTACAAACGGTTCTGTTGTTGGAAACCTTAATCCTCCATTTGCCGAGCAAACCATTGTCCACAGCGGTTTGCAGTCGATGCCTATGGCTTATGACAACACTGTTGGTAAATCCGAGGCGACTTCTGTCTTGACTTCTTCTCGTGACTGGACAGTCAAAGGCGTTAACACACTGACAATTTGGTATCGAGGTGCTTCAGCCAACGCCGCAGAACCGATGTATGTTGTTATAAATGACGGCGCGGTGGTCACTAATGATAATCCGAATGCAGCGCTGGCATCTTCCTGGACCGAATGGAATATCGATTTGCAGACTTTTGCCGACCAGGGTGTAAACCTCGCCAATGTCAATTCGATTACTCTTGGCCTTGGCAACAGAAGTAATCCTGTCGCTGGCGGCTCGGGTATGATGTACTTTGATGACATTCGTCTTCATCCTCCGACACCATAATCAGTTATAGTATGAATTGGTTAATATACCCAAAAAATAAGATAGAAGGAATTTTTCCGTGGCAAAAGTTAGCAAAATCAAAAAACAGATCGGTCGTCGTGAATTTCTCAAGGCTGCAACGGTTGCCTCAGCGTTTGTAATCGTTCCCCGGCATGTGCTTGGCGGTCCGGCGCATACGCCGCCGAGTGAAAAGCTTAATATAGCCGGCATTGGCGTCGGCGGTATGGGCGGCGGCAATCTGAGACAGTGTGAAAATGAGAATATCGTTGCGTTGTGCGATGTTGACAGCAATTATGCGGCAAAAACCATCAAGAGATATCCGAAGGCAAAGCTGCACAAAGACTACCGGGTGATGTTCGACAAACAAAAGGATTTCGACGCCGTTGTCATTGCTACACCGGATCATACTCATGCGGTAATCACAATGGCCGCAATGGAGTTGGGAAAACACGTATATTGCCAAAAACCCTTGACCCATACCGTTTATGAAGCCCGAAAGATAATAGAGGCCGCACGCAGATATAAGGTTCAGACTCAAATGGGTAATCAGGGGCACTCCTCCGAGCAGATACGTTTACTGAAAGAATGGCTTGCTGACGGTGCGATTGGAAATGTGACGCAGGTGTATGCCTGGACGGACAGGCCGGTGGGAGGCGATCCCTGGTCGGATTTTGCAGTAAGGGCAAGACCCAAAGATACCCCTCCGGTGCCGGAATCACTTGATTGGGACTTATGGCTGGGACCGGTTCCATACAGGCCGTATCATCCCGAATATCATCCGATGAAATGGAGGGCGTGGCTTGATTTCGGAACGGGCGCTTTGGGCGATATGGGCTGTCATATAATCGATCCTGCGTTTTGGGCGTTGGATCTTGGCGCCCCGGAGACCATTCAGGCCACTTCGACTCATTGGCGCAAGGAAGTCAGCTCTGAAACTTTTCCAAGGGCCTCAATTGTTCGATACGAATTCCCCGCTCGTGGTAACAGACCTCCCGTCAAATTAACCTGGTATGATGGCAGGCTCCTTCCTCCGATTTCGGATGAAATGGAAAAGGGCCGAAAAATACCCGGCAGCGGTGCTTTTATTATTGGCGATAAAGGGTGTATGCTGCACGGTTCACATGGTGCCGGGGGATTAAGAATCGTTCCTGAAACAAAAATGCGCGAATACAAAAGACCTGAAAAGACAATACCGAGAGTCAATAACAGCCACGAAGGCGACTGGTTGCGCGCGTGCAAAGAAGGCAAACCGGCAAGCTCGAGTTTTGAGTACGGTGGAGCATTGACCGAGATGGTGCTTCTGGGAATGGTCGCAATTCGAATGAAAGATCAGAAGCTCCGATGGGATGCCGAAAACCTGAAGTTTAAGAACAGCGATGCTGCCAATGAACTCCTTCACATCGGATACCGTGACGGCTGGCATCTGTAAGAAGAAGGAGAGTAAAGAATAGATCATTTTTTCCGGGAATCTGAAAACTGAAAATCGACAGTTATTAACAAATGATCGCTTAGTTTGCTGTCGGCAGCATCTAATTTTAATTGCCTGCATTCGGTTCGATTTAAGAGTTCGGAATTGAGTAGGAATCCATTTTTGGGTATAAGAGTCCCGGCGCTGTAGACAATGTAATCCAGCTTACCCGGCGAAAAGGAGGCGCGTGGTCCTCCACGCCAGGTTATAACTGATTCACCAATCAAGTTGGGTATCAGCCAATCTTTCAAGCCATAAACCTTCTTGTCGATGAACATTTCCAAAGGTTTTCTGGATCCTACCAAATTGAAATCACCGAGCATTACTATTGCCGGTTGTTTGTCTGGTGCATCATCTTCTTTATATTTTCCTTTGTGAATTTCATCGATCGTGGCAAGAATATCATTCACCTGCTGGATGCGAAGTCGATCCTCCCTGCTATCAATATATCCCATAGCCTTCAGATGAACATTAATAATGAACAATTGTTTTTCAGCCAACCCGATATACCCCGACGCATAACTGTCATTTTTTGACGGCAAAACTTTCAGGGGATGCTTTGAAGCAATGACATTGCCGTGCACTTTGTGGATATGCCATCGACCTTTACTATCCAGCGGCATCAAACATTTCAGGATTTCACCGTGACCTTCGGTTTTCCATTCCTCCTGAAAACAATAGACATCACCATTAACAGAATTCAATAAACGGCCCATCGCCTCTTGGCGATTAGGGTCGCTTAAGCCTTCGAAATATGTATTAAAACTCACAATTCTCACATCTGTTCCGGGGTATCGGCTATGGGAACGGCGTTCAGGAGTTTCCGAAGGTTGTGAAAATGTAAATGCAACCGGGGCGCTGAGCTGATCGGAGCCGTCAAATTGAATGCTTATGGAATCGCCTTCATTTACATTAAATCCACCTAAGTCAACCTGTATTTCAAACTCATTCTGGGCAAAGGTCGGTCCGACAATGTACTTCAAACGATCCCAGGGGATTCGTTCCTTTAAGCTGTCGTTTAGAAAGGCCCGCCTGCCTCTCATATCGAGGACCAGTTCCTGCTTGTTCGGTAGATCGATTATAACTGATAAAGTTCCTTCAGCTTCCGGACCATTCTGGAGGTTCAGGAGGTTTGTTGTGTCGAACCGAAGATAAAGGATAGAGCCCTGACTTGCGGCATATACTTTCGTAATATCAAATGTGCCTTTGGCGTCCCCCTTAGGGTCATTTGCACATATTTTGATATCTTTCCAGTCTTCAAATCCCCCATCAATTCTAATGACTGATGCCGACAACTTGCCGATCAAGATCAGCGAAAGAGCGATTGCAAATAGGCGAGAGTGAATCTGTCTGTGAAGCAGTGATTTTCCGTTGAATATTTCTGAGAGCACTTTTAGGCCTTTCAGTTGTACATATTAAATCAACATTCCAACAATACACGCAGTCGTAAAAGCGGCCAACGTACCGCCGACCATAGAGCGCAGAGACAGTTGGGCAATGTCCTCCCGGCGGGACGGGACCATAGAACCTATGCCGCCGATCTGGATTGCGACGGAGCCGAAGTTGGCGAACCCGCATAGAGCATAAGTGGCAATGGTGAACGAGCGTGGACTTAACTGGTCCTGCAGTTTTACGAGATCAATATAGGCGATGAACTCATTGAGCACAGTTTTTTGACCAAGTAAAGATGAGACCTTGAGCACATCCTCAGTGCGGATTCCCATGACCCATGCGAATGGACAGAAAATCCATCCCATGATTCTCTCGAATGTCAGCGGAGCGGCGGCAGTTATCTTCTCTGCGGCCTCAGCGCCGCGAGAGAGGTAAATCACAAGGAACTGCCCGCGATCGAGGCCCCAATTGATCAGGGCGATAAGACACACAAAGGCCAACACCATAGCGCCGACATTAAGAGCGAGTTTGAGACCTACTGATGCGCCGTTGCAGGCTGCATCGATAACATTTCGGCCCTGGCGCGGAACTTCCACTCGAACCTGCCCCTTGGTCATTGAAATCTCTCTTTCGGGCACCATAATCTTGGCGATTACGAGAGAGGCCGGCGCGGACATAATCGATGCGGCCAGCAGATGCCCTGCATCAATACCAAGACCGACATAAGCCGCCATAACACTGCCTGCAATGGTGGCCATCCCTCCTGTAAGCATGGCCATAAGTTCCGAACGCGTCATGGATTCCAGATAAGGACGAACCATGAGTGGAGCCTCCGTATGTCCGAGGAAAACATTAGCAGCGGCAGCCAGTGATTCTGAACCGGATACATCCATCACACGCACCATGGACCAGGCTAATACTTTGACAATCTTTTGAATTACGCCCCAATGAAACAGAACTGCTGTTAGACATGAAAAGAAAATGATTAACGGCAATACGGAAAACGCAAAATAATGTTCTCGAAATCCATCTCCGAACAAAAAGCTCGACCCTTCGTTCCCGCAAGCAATAATCCCATTTACAAATCGCTTCAGCGCATCAAAGACCATGCGGCCGGGAGTTGTCCTTAGAATCAGCAATGCAAAGACGAACTGAAACAGCATCCCCGTTACGATTAGCCGCACATGAACGCTCTTGCGGTTTTCCGATAGCGCCCATGCCAGGCCCAACATAACCCAAAGTCCTAAGAAGCTAATCAATTTGGGCGTTATTTCCTGCATCATTTCACCTCTTTGCCAAACACAAATATATATTATGAAATTAATTGTTGAATTTAGGCTGAATATCTATCATATGTCACTTGGGTCTTGTCCCCTGCGATTGAGACATCCAGTATCTTATGAACATTTATGCCTGTTTCTTCCTGAATTCTATGAATTCCTCTGTATTCTTTCTTTACTACTGCAGTTACTGCTCCTTCTATATAGACATCATTATTCCGAAGCAAATTGATTAAGCCTATTAAAGTTCCTCCGCTGCTTACAGTGTCTTCAATGATATAAACGGTGTCGCCCCGCTGAATCCCGTATGGGTACAGGTTACCTTGATAATATTCCATAGAAAAAGCAGTTCCCTGCGATTCGGGCCCTGGAAACCATTTTGCTCCGGCAATCGACATATTTGTGTATAGTGAGACCGCTCCCAAAATATGCGAGCACCTGTCAAATTCCGAGACTATTTTATCTATTTGTGCTCTTGGAATATACTGGCCAATCTTAAAAGCTGTTTCTCTAAGGAGGTCTGCCTGAGTGAATGGATAGTGCTCACTTAACGGGACAACCATAAACTGCACTTCTTTTCCTTCCGGACTCGTTATTTCAATTAAATCTTTTCCTTCATATGAAGAATGCAGCAAATTCTTCGAAACATCAATTTCCGGATTATCACAATACTTGGTGAAGCGACAGTTGGCTGTTTCCACCCTGCTTCTTCTGCCGCCAACTTCAACGGTGAGTAATGATTTAATGTTTCGGTCTGATAAGTTTGCTCTTCCAAAGCTTTTGCCGCCGTATGTTTTTTCAGCTAAAACGTATATTTCATCGATAGTCGCTCCTCTTGCCTCTATAAGGTCAATTAATGTTCCAAGCGTTTCGCCTCTGTCTAAAACGTCATCAACTATAGTGACTTTATCACCGGATTGCACCCCCTGAAGGACAAGACGGCCTCCCCTGTAATGTGCATTTTTGCCAAAATAGGGAATAAGCTTATCTGCCAATTCATCCGAAGTCCAACGGGCAATTGCAATATCATTTCCATTAAGAAAAGAAAGTGCGCCTGCAATATGACCCGCACCATGTTCTTCAGCTACAACTTTTCTGTTGGGTTCTATGGAGCTTGCAAGGATTGACGCACAAACTCTCAGGGTTTCGGGGTCTAATCTTGGAGTTAACTCTGATATCGTGCTGATTATTCTTTTTCTGTCATCATTTGCCGGAATAGTGGGCTGGTCGTCATATGCTCGAATAAATTTATGCATTATTCCACCATGCTTTTGGTTTAATATTATATACCAGTTTCAGCATCAATATGACTATACAGCCAGGGCGAAGTTACGTCAAAACAAGTTAAACAGGTGACACGGTCCAAAGTAATCTCATAGTCATTTATTATTAAAAACGAGTTTTATTAAAAAGGCAATATTAAAAGGGAAAGATTGGTCGATAGCCGATAGAAAGGTTGAAACTATGGATATGTAAAATCAGGAGGTTATGTGAACGGTAATTGGCGAATCACCTTAAGCAGAGATATTCTTTGCCTGCACGGTTCATATATATTACACTTTCTTCAGCAACAGAATTATCGAGGCAAAGTATGAAGAAAGGAATACTAATAGGCATCTCCGGAGCCTCCGGTTCAGGTAAAACACATGTTGCTAAAAGCATCATTGAACGTTTTGGATCAGATAAGGCGGTGGTAATTCAGGAAGATTCATATTACAAGGATCTATCCGATGTACCATATGAAGAGAGAGCAGGCAGAAACTTCGACCATCCCGATGCATTTGATTACGATCTCCTGGCCAAAGATATATTGCAGCTGTTGAATGGCGAGGCTGTCTCACATCCAGTTTATGATTATAAGCTCCACACCCGCTCGAAAGAAACAAAGACTGTGGGACCATGCGTTTTGATTATTCTGGAGGGCATTTTGATTCTTAATAACGCGAAACTGCGAGAGCTAATGGATTATCGAGTATTTATCGATACGGCCCTGGATATTTGTTTTGTTCGTCGCTTGAAACGGGACATAGAAGAAAGAGGACGGACTGCGGATTCTGTGATACAACAATACACCGAAACGGTTCGGCCCATGTATCTTCAGTTTATCGAACCTTCCAAACGATATGCAGACATCTTGATTTCTGGAGATGGAAGGAATGCTGAGGCTGTTGATATTTTGACCACCAAGATTAATACTCTGCTGACTAATATCGACCAATAGAGAACAAATCAGGAACGCACTATGGCGAAAAAGAAGAAAATTACAAAAGCTTATGATAACCTTGAGTTCTTACATGGTCGCTCTGCTCGGCATCTGCGAGTTTTAGCAGAATTTATCGAACCTGAAGAGCGGTTAAGAAAGCACGGTATTTGTAACACAATAGTATTCTTCGGTTCATCGCGGTCTGTCGATAATTGTACTTTCAGAAAGCAGAGATTAGATAAAACATTAGTGCCTGAAAAAGCCATTCGTGTGAGTAACGCGCATGAATCCTGTATCGAACTGGCGAAACGCATCACGGCCTGGTCGCAGAAGATAAAAGAGCCGGCAAAGCGGTTTTATGTCTGTTCGGGTGGCGGACCAGGCATAATGCAAGCGGTTAATAAAGGCGCAAAACTGGCGGGTGGAAAATCTATTGGCTTTAATATTACTCTTCCTCTTGAACAGCTTCTGAATCCCTATGTTTCACCGGAGCTTAGTTTCAACTTTCATTATTTTTTCATACGCAAGTTCTGGTTCCTGTACTATGCCAAAGCGCTAATCGGCTTTCCAGGTGGTTTTGGCACAATGGATGAGATTTTTGAAATGCTTACCTTACTGCAAACTGGGAAGATTGAAAAACAGATTCCTGTCGTACTCTTCGACAAAATGTTTTGGAACGAAGTCATTAATTTTCAAGCGTTGCAGGAATATGGCACCGTCAGGGCGGTTGACTTAAAACTCTTTAAGATTTTAGATAGTGTCGATGAGGCCTTTGAGTATATTACGGGGCAACTAACAAAGTTGTATCTCTGATTATATTCCCAAAATGGGCACCAAGCGAAAAGCGGGCATTAGCCGCTGTTGCCCATCATTGCAAAAATAATGTTTCTAAAAGGATAAAAGATTTCATGAGGTGCTTATGGAGCTTGATGTATATGCTCTTGGTAACGCTTTAATGGATATCCAGGTGCAGGTTGAAGATTCGCTTCTTACTGAACTCGGCCTTCAAAAGGGAAATAGGTACCTCACCGAGCGCTATCGTCAGGAAGAGATCTTGCAGAAGCTGCTCAGGTCGGACAACCTGGACAGTGCCCTGAAAGCCGGCAAACTGCAGACAGCCGCAGGTGGGAGCGCGGCGAACACGATGTATGGCATTTCACAACTGGGCGGCCGGGCAGGATTTTGTGGAAAGATTGCAACCGACGGACTCGGGGCCCTTTACTCAGCACACATGCAGCAAAGCGGTATTGTATTCAATGAAAAATCTGTGCAGGGGATGACGGGGACATGCATTGTCTTAATCTCTGATGATGCCCAGAGAACCATGCTCACCTGCCTGGGTGTGTCAGGTGAGATCGATTACGAAGATATTGATGAGGAACTGCTCAAGCACAGCCGGTATATCTATCTGGAAGGATATCTTTTTGAAAGCGAATGTGCAGCCAAGACCATGCTCCGGGCGGTTGCGGCTGCCAGAAAAAATGGTGTGAAGGTAGCTCTGACTGCGTCCGATGCAAGCTGTATCAACCGGCACCGGAACATGCTCGTACAGCTCATTCAGAATGATGTTGATCTGCTTTTGGCCAATGCCCGGGAGGCACAGGCGCTCAGCGGCGCCGATAACAATGATGCGGCTTTACAGGTGCTTTCCGGCTGGTGCGAAGGTGTTGCCGTGACCAACGGAGAGCATGGTTCAATGGTTAGTTTTAACGGTGACTTTATGAAGATAGCGCCGAACAGGGTATCCGCTGTGGACACTACCGGCGCCGGCGATGCGTACGTGGCCGGACTGTTGTACGGAATCATCAGCGGCCGTACGATCAGGGAAAGCGGCATGATAGCAAGTTTGTTTTCTGCCAAGGTTGTCGCGCAAATCGGACCCCGCTACAACGGCGACATACAGCCCGAGTTGAAAAAACTGCTGTGACGGACAGGAAGTTTGATTTCCACCGACAGGAGTAATTGTCTCTGTTCTAATCACCTCTTGAAATCAGCAATTTGCACAGTAACGGGGCCAAGCAAACCGGATTGCAATAGAGGTAATTTCATTTTGCCAAAACGTTTTGTTGTATAAGTATAACGACCGGCCGGCCACTCCTTACCCTCAAGTAATCCCGAAGGCCACTTTACTGTTCTGACGTTAGTGTCCGGTTCCTGCTGGTCACCGAGCAAACGGTTGGTCCAGAGATTAGCCACTTCGATCTCAAGGTGATTGTTCTTTGCCCGTATTAGATTGGTAATCTTCACACGCCAGGGTGCAGTCCATATAACGCCAAGGTTTTTCCCGTTTAGGCGTACCCTGGCTATATGATAAACATCGCCCAGGTCAAGGTAGAGATCCCCATCTGAAGGATGAAAATCAGGCAGATCGAAAGATTTTCTGTAGGTCGCGAGACCCGAGTAATATTTAATACCACGTTCACTACGTTGCGTCCAATCCTCAAGCTTGTTGAACACAATCTTTTCCGGGCCGCCCCATTCAGTATCAAAAGAAACATCCCATGGTCTATCCACTACAACTATAGGCTTCTGTTGTGGGAAGTTTGTCTCTCGCGAGGCATTCCTGGGTTGCTCTACTTGCTGGCGTGAAAAGACCACAAAGAAGCTCTCATAAGGCTCAAAACGCATAGGTATCGTGGTCCGTCCATTTTCATAATAAGAATATTGCGAAAGACTGTGTATATCGCCTGTAATCGGTATCCACAGTTCGGGTTGGTCACTGCCGTCCCTGAATGTGCAATCAGCTTTAATCACATGGGGGCTTTTATTAGCAACAAAATAAATATCGTGATTTTTTGTGCGGCGATGAGTGTAGCGGACAGGTCCGGTAGCGCTGAAATCTTCCGGCACGCCCATATCGGCCAGCAGTTCGGCAGTAACCTCATAGCCGGGATACAACTCATTCTCTGACTTCGAAAATGGACCACCCCAATAAATTCGGCCCATACCGTATTTTCGTTCCGAGAGCATTGCGGGCGTATCCAGTGAACCCCAGAGACGCCGAGCGATATTCTGCAATTCCTGATCACACCGTGGATAGTCCATCAGACTGGGTGACTTAAGCGGTGGAGAGCCGATGATATTAGCGCCGGCAATAACGAGTTTTTCTATTTTCCTCAGAACGGCCGGGAGCATGGTGTCAAAGCCGGAAAGAACAAGCAGACTATAGGCAGTTCCCCCGGGAAATGCAATGCGTCCGTCAATCACTTGAGCCCGCTCTATCAGAATATCCGGCGAACAGCCGTCAAAAGAATATCCTCGTTTATCAGCTAAAACTCCATCACCATTTAATGCGCTTAGTGGAGGCTGAAAAACATGCGGCGCCCCCCCGGGAGTCAGATAAAGAATATCAACAACTGTCACCCCTTGTCGCAGTATATAAGAACAACGGGTGATATAACGATGATAATCCGAAACCATAGGCCACCAGGTCTGTCCCCTGTCCCAGTGCACACCATAGGGGCCCATAGTCATGCCCGGTCGATGTTCTTCTCCAAGCGGTTTATGGGCAAAAGTATGGTAAACAAAACGGTTTATTCCCATACAAAATGCCCAATCCCCCTGATTTTTCATCGAACCAGGATACTGTTGCCAGGATTCCTCAGATCCTGCAGTAAAAGCCTCTACCGCCAAAATCGGACGTCCCATTGTATGCGCAATGGATGCACCCTCAATACAACTATAAATGGTATTAAAATAACCTTCACTCCAAAACTCGCACATCGGTACATCCGCAACAGCACCCAGGTCCAAATCGGCAATCGGATTCATGTCATAAGGCTCGATAGACAACCCTAAGCCGTACTTATGTCCAAGTGATTTTAAGTGCTGCGCATGGTTATCAAGAACCAATTCCTGCCCGGTCAAACGTAAGTCCCACAAAAAACGCTCAGTAAGTTCAGGGCTTCCAACAATAAGCCCTGTGTAAGCCGGATAAAACGGTTGTGGATCGTAGCCCCGCCGTCTGCGAAACTCCTGGCGAAAATTCTGTGTCCAGTTCTGTGCTCCCATTTCCCAACTATCAATATGAAGCATCGTCCATCCGGCACCAGTTTTCCTATGACCAACTTTCTTCAATAGCTTACCAATATAATTTTCGAAATGATCGTCCAAAGCCCTCTTAGAGAATTTATCACTTTCGAATCCATAACCAGGCTGTGGTGCCGGGCGAGTATTGGCTCCATTGTTGCGACTGACAAAACGCATAATCGTCCAGTCACCGGCCGGTACTTCCCAATCCAATATTCCATCCGATTTAAGTCGATCAGTCAAATCGACAATTTTATCTATATCTATACATGCCGACCTGGGCGTTGAAAAATACTTAGCCGGTGCTGGTAAATAAGGCTTAACACCCTTGACGGATGAAAAGGGTGCACGATAATATAAAGCTTTCTCGTCAATAAAATCGACCTTTACTTCTGCTTTAAACGTGGGATATGCCAGTACTGCCACTTCCTCGAAGTAAGTCTCTCTTTTTTCCTGCAACTCCTTTGTGACGGTGGGAAAGTAGGGGCTGCGAGGCTCGGGAACAGGTAGCCTCTTATTGAAGTGGACAGGCCCTTTAACCTCGATGGAACCGGCCACTAAGTGCTGCATTGACTGTTCCGGCTCAACCCAGGGGCCCCCACTACCGGTCCAACCAGGACCGCTACCCAAAGTAATCTCAATACCCAACCGCTCAGCTTCACGAACGGCATGGACAAAGAGATTTTGCCACTGTTCGCTCATAAAATCCACAGGTCCGCGCGGCACGCCGACATTGACTTCCAGAAAAACCAGATTACCAATACCGGCTTCTTTCATAGATTCCAGATCAGCCGTCATTTCTTCTCGGTTCAGATTACCATCCATAAAATACCAATATACACCAGGTCGGGCTGAGTCCGGTGGATTGTGGAATCTTTTGGCAAGTACATTGTATTCATGACTATTTTCAGGCTTAATGAAAGTAACTTCTCCAGACTCAATACTGTTTTTTGGGGATGATTCCGCCAAAACCAATTGAGCAACTAACAAGACGCTCATTAAAATGACGTTTAACTGGATAATAATTTTCATTATGTCCTCCAAACAGAGTTCTGACGTTTGGCATTTGAGCACTTACCCCACACATAATACTCCAACTTCAGTGAACTGTCAAAATGGGAAGCAAATGACCGGCGGCAATCCAAGAACTAATGACTTCATTGGATTCTCGGAGTCTCGCATCTATAAAAGTTGCAAGAAGGATGGCAGAGCATTACAATAAACGAATATGCTCGACATTATAACGAAATCAAGAATTCCGGAATTACTGCTGCTTTTTCACATCCGGTGATATTCCAGTCTATTTGGAAAGAGAAAGAGATGAGAGTTCATGTATTGTATAGTTTAATTCGCCTTCTTGTTATCCTGCTATTTTCTATATCAATCTGCTCAACTGAGCTATCGGCGGCAGATGATTGGGTCCCTGGGATTCAAGAACTGTACAGGCTCGATCGGCTCGGAGTATTAAAGAAGTCAATCAAGGTTGCTTCGGTATCCAGCTATGATCGAACAGGCGGAAATAACGACGGCTTCGGCGGACAATATTCCTACGTACGTAAGGAAAAGGATGGTTTGGTTCTGGTCGACCTGCAGGGACCGGGAATAATCTACAGAATCTGGACTCCCACGCCAACAGACGACATGCTCGAGTTCTACTTTGATGGTGAGAGTGAGCCGAGCATACGGGTCAGATTTCGTGATCTTTTCTTAGGCAAACATCCTGCCTTTATTAGGCCGTTAGTCGGATATGGAGCCGGAGGATTTTACAGTTATGTGCCGCTCACTTATGAGAAGTCATGCAAGGTTTTCATCAGGGCTGAGCGTTTCCAATTCTATCAGATAAATTATGCAACATATCCTCAAGGAACGGCAATAGTAAGCTCTCCTAAGCAGCCAGCAGATGAATACGGATATCATCTGGAGAAAGCCAGAAAACTTTTCGAATCGTATGGTATGGACATCAGTTCTTATGGTGTCCCGGCCGGGGGGCGGATTGAGAAATTCAAATCCAAAGTCCAGTTGAAGGCGGGAGAGACTGTGAAAATCTTCGAAATCGATCGTCCGGGAAGAATTGTCGGGATTCGCATTTCGCCTCCGGAGGCTTTGGTTGATAAGGAGCGCAGAGTTGTCCTTCGCGCATACTGGGATGATAACAAGGAACCTGCAATACTCAGTCCTGCCGGAGATTTCTTCGGCTATGCATGGGGTAAGCCGGCAACAAAGTCTCTGCTGGTGGGATCAGCCAATGGAGTGAACTATTGTTACTTGCCGATGCCGTTCGATAAATCCGCCAGAATCGAACTGCTTTCTGATCGGCGATTGGCTAAAGAGACAGAGCTTGAGATAGAAGTGCTGTTTGTCCCCGTAGCCCGGCGGGAGAATGAAGGCAGATTTTACGCTATATGGCGACGAGAAAATCCTACAACTAAAGGCAAATCCTTCACATTTGTCGAAACCGCAGGCCGGGGGCATATCGTTGGAGTTATCCAGCAATCGCAGGGATTTGAGTCGGGCAATACTTATTTTTTTGAGGGTGACGATCAGACGACGATAGACGGCGAGCTTGTCATTCATGGTACGGGATCGGAAGATTTGTATAATGGTGGTTGGTATGATGTCACAGGCCGATGGGACTCAAAGAGGTCATTTCCACTGAGCGGCTGTCTCGGATATATGAAGCATCTGGGAAGAACCGGTGGATACCGGTTCTTTTTGGGTGATGCCTATTCGTATCGCAAAAGTGTGCTGCAGACAATTGAGCATGCTCCAACCGGGAACGACCTTCTAAATGACTACTGTGCCGTGACGTTTCTGTATTCGCTGGAAAGGCCGACCTGTGAATTTGACCTTCCGCCGGCGGAGGAAAGGAAAGTAATCGACCCGAAGCGCATCGTCTTCGCGACCTGGTGGAATATTCCGATTAGCGCATTTTCATATCGTGATGGATCGCTCACAAAGAAAGAGGAGAAAATCGGCGGTAAGAATATTCGGTTCCTTTCGCTGCGGGCCAAAGGGAACGACACTTTTGGACATCATTTCATCTGCTTTGTTTGTGAACTTCCGGCGGCCGGCAAATACAAAGTCAGCCTTGACGCAGTCAAGGGACCATCGCAGGGAAAGGTACAGATGTTTCTGGATGAAGCACCGGTTGGGCCGGAAGTGGACCTATATGACCCTGAAAGAGAATGTGCATTGGACAAATATGTTGGCACACTTAATCTGGCAGAGGGGTCAAACAGATTATTATTCAAGCTCGTAGGCAAGCACACAGAATCTCAGGGCCTTGGTGTGGACCTTACAAATATCATTTGCCAGCGGGTGGATTAAGCAAGCTGTTTTGGCTCCCGACGAGAAATAGACAGATGGATAACTATAGAATAACTCGGCGAAATTTCGTCAGAAATACTGCACTCTCAGTAGCAGAGATTGTGGGATTTCCATACATCGTCCCATCATCTGTGTTCGGTAGCGACGGAGCAGTACTGCCAAGCAATCGCATAACACTGGGTCTCATTGGTGCTGGTAATATCAACACGCACCACCGTGAGACCTTTCTGGCGGAGAAGGATACCCGTATTGTTGCTGTCTGCGATCCGGTTGAGAGCCGGCGCAAGGCCTATCAGAACCGCATCAATCAGGCATATCGGGGCAGAGTATGTGTTGATTGCCGCGACTACCGTGAGATGCTGGATTGCACGGGCATTGATGCTGTTTGTATCGGCACACCTGACCACTGGCATGCGGTGCAGGCTGTCGCGGCCATGCAGGCTGGCAAAGATGTTTATTTAGAAAAACCCCTCACACTCACAGTGGCCGAGGGTCAACGCGTAGTCGAGACAGCCACAGCATATGGCCGAATCCTACAAAACGGCCTGCAGCGTCGATCACATGGAGCCTTCCGTCATGCCTGTGAACTGGTTCGCAACGGCCGGATCGGGCGGCTGACCAGCGTAGAGGTTGGTATCATTGGTATTAACAAAGGCGTAGAGGTAGGACGGAACTTCCCCATATCGCCAGTGCCAGACGGTTTCGACTTCGACCTGTGGCTAGGACCGGCTCAAGAGTCTGCTTTCTGCCCCCAACGCGTCGCCCGTGGCAACGAAGTCTGCTACTGGTACTACATCTCCGATTATACCACAGGCTTTATTAGCGGTAACGGTGTACACTTCGTGGACATTGCTCAATGGGGTATTGGCGACGAGGTCAAGCCATTGGAGGTGAACACGCCATCAGCCGACATCCCTGCTGACGGCCTGGTTGACGATGCAATCGCCTGGCAATCTGAGGTCGTCTACGAAAACGGAGTACGGATGAGTTACAGCAGTGAGGGCAACCCACATCCCGATGGCATTCGTTTTATAGGTACAGAGGGCTGGATTTACATCACCGACGGCGGGACATTAAGTGCCAGCTCCATGAACGTGCTGAAGTCTGTGATCGGCCCCAGTGAGGTTCACCTCTACGTTAGTCCGGGGCATCATCGCAACTTTCTGGATTGTATCAAGACACGCCAACCCGCGGCAACTTCCGCCGAAATCGGGCATCACGCTGCTACTACTTGTAATCTGGTGGAGATTTCCACACACTTGGGCCGTAAAGTAAGGTGGGATTCACGGGCTCAACGCATTGTTAACGACGAAACTGCCAACCGCTTGTTATCACGGGCTATGCGGGCGCCATGGCGGCTATAAAAAGGATTTTAAGCGGCAATCCAATCTTCGCCGGATATATGGATTGCCACATTTGCCCGGCTTTATGTAAATCAGAGACTGAAACGAGTAAAGCCTACTTAGATTGGAAGGTGAATAATGAAAAAAATACAGTTTGTTCTTGGCCTGATCGCAGTCTTATCGTCGGCAGGCAGTGCACAGCAGAATCATATCGTGATAGAGAACGCACACGTGCGATACACCATATCTTCAGAGGGGAAGAACCTTACATTTGTCGACCGCGCATCGGGAATTGATTATCTCAGACGCGATACACCTTCAGCTTGCGCACTGGTCCGGTGTAGTGGGGTGGAATACCCTGCAACTTCAGTCTTTTTGGCTAATGGCCGTTTGACTATCGAGTTCAGCGAGGCGAATGCCAAAGCAGTTCTCCATGTTGAATCTCGGGACTCATATATCCGCGTGGCACTTGAGTCGATGAGCGGTGATAATATCGAATCGCTCCTGTTCCTGAATATACCGCTTACTTTAAAGGGTCGGCCCGACGAGTCATTCGGATCGTGCGCTCTGTCTCTTAATCTCATCACGCGGGTAACCCAACTGCCCGCACTTCAGACAAGTTTACAGGCATCATGCTATGACAAGTTTGGCATGAAAGGGGCCAAGGTTGCGATTGTAGCGATGCCAATGGAGAAGATGCTAACGGCTCTCAAGCAGGTTTTAACCGACGCCGACGAAATGCCGCACTGTACAGTCGCCGGGCCGTGGGCACATGATGTCCCGTTTAACCACGGCTCATATCTGTTCAATTTCGGCTCGCTTACGGAATCAAATGTGGACGAATGGATAGCGATGGCCAAGAGCCTTGGGGTGACTCAGATCGACCATCACGGCGGAGGGCGATTTTTCCGATTCGGCGATTTCGTTCTAAATCAACAGAAATGGCCAAAAGGGTGGGATACTTACCGTAGTATTGTAAAACGCCTGCACGATGCCGGTATCGGGTCTATTTTCCATACCTATGCATTTTTCATCGACAAGCAGTCAAAGTATGTTACTCCAGTTCCTGATAGACGGCTTGATGCCTTTCGAACCTTCACTATTGCTGAAGCCATTGATCCCAATGCCGTGGAAATTACAGTCAATGAATCCACACATGGCATGAACACCGTTACCGGTTTTTTCGAGCACAACAGTGTCATACTCCATATCGGTGATGAGCTGATTACCTTCGGCGCTGTGAGCCAGGAGCCTCCATGGCGATTCACGAAGGTCCGGCGAGGCGCATTCGGAACAAAGACGGCAGCCCATAAGAAAGGGGCGAAGGCCCGTCATATTAAGGAATGCTTCGGCCTTCTTGTACCGGATCCCAAGTCGTCACTTCTTGAAGAGATTGCGAGGAATCATGCAGACATCGTGAACTCGTGTAACTTCGACGGAATTTACCTCGACGCTATTGACGGCAGCAGTATCTTGCGAGGCCCGGATGAGTGCTGGTATTGGGCGGACAAATTCGTTTTTGAAATCCAGAAGCATCTCAAAAAACCAGTGGGTATGGAAATGAGCGCTATGTGGCATCACTTCTGGCAGTACCGAACCCGATGGCAGGCATGGGACTATCCACAACGTGGACACAAACGCTTCATTGATATCCACGCTGCCTCTGTTAACAGTGGGCTCCTGCTTCCTCTGCATCTTGGATGGTGGAACTTTCAGCAGTTTAATCCACCGCAGGTTGAGCCAACCTATCCTGACGTAATCGAGTATCTCGGCGCCAAGCTCATCGGATGGGATGCCGGCATTTCACTTACCGGTGCGATAAATCGTAATCGTCTTGGTACGGTGCCATTGTTTCGTCGAACAGTGGATATCCTGCGTACATGCGAAGAACTCCGCCAAAGCAACGCATTCGATGAAAAAGTCAGAGCGAAATTGCGGGAGCCTGGAAAAGAATTCTCGCTATTTAAGAACAAAAGTGGAAAATGGCGATTCCGCCCGGCTCACTATGACTCACATACGGCCTCATGTTCGGAGCCATGGACTCTGTCATGGGAAACACAGAATCCCTTCGGTGAGCAACCGGTGAAATTCCGCATTGAGGCTCTTATGTCGGCAGCCGCTTATAATGATCCATGTAATATCATTCTGTCCGATTTTTCAGATCCGAACAAGTTAGGGGCACAGCGAGCTGCAGATGGAGTTACTATGTCTTTAGGCAAAGCATCCAATGGACCGAAAGAGGCGTTTATTTTCAGTGCAACGAATTCGGGCAAGGTTCCTCGCAACGCTGCATGGGCCAGGCTTGACCGCAAGTTCTCACCCTGTCTCAATCTAAAAGAGCGTGAGGCAATAGGTGTCTGGATTGATGGGGACGGCCAGGGACAGATCATCGCTGTCCGGCTTGAGAGCCCGCGTCACATTTCCTATGGCGCAGTGGCGGACCATTATATCACGGTCGATTTCACCGGTCCAAGACTGTTTACACTCGTAGAGACCGAATCGGCCCGTTGGAGCGACTACGTTTGGAACGACGGCAAACAGCTCTATAACGTTTACCGTGAGTCCATAGATTTTGGCACTGTTGAATCCTTCAGCATCTGGTACAACAATCTGGCCAGGGACAAAGAAACAAAGTGTATCCTTGGTCCGATTAAGGCCCTGCCGATGGTTGCCTGTACGCTGAAGAATCCCGTTGTGACTGTCAATGGCAAGGCAATAGTCTTCCCGGTGGAAATGCAATCGGGTAGTTATTTGGAATTTAATGCAGGCAATGACTGCATACTCTATGGCTCAAAGGGTGAAATGCTTAGCCGGGTGATACCGGACGGCGAGATTCCTATGCTTTCTGTGGGAGAGAATCAGGTTCGGTTCTCATGCGATGCAGGAGATGGAACTGCCCCCCGTCTGAAACTTACAGTCATTTCGCACGGTGAACCTCTTTGATTTAACTGCTGAACTATCTCCTCCACGTCTGTGTTGATGTATGGAATGAATAATCATGCTTGTATGAAAATATCGGGGAAGGTTTAATTGATTTCTGGCCAATTTCCGGAATTTCTTGTAGGCTGTGTGAGGCTATTTTATGTAAAGGGTGTTTCTATGAAGCGCATATACAAAATCCTGCTTCTCTTGACTGCATTTTTGGTTGTCATCACCGGATGTTTTGTGATTCTTGCCGGACCATGGCCCACGTACAAAAGCGGCTTTGAAGATAAGTCCTACTATAAAGAGGCCATCACTGAAATTGAACGAAATAGAGAACGCTTGTCTCATAGTTCCAACATCGGCCGATTCGAAGCGGGCTGGAGTTCACGTTCTATCACCCCACCAACAGGTACTCCCATGGCAGGATTTGGAGACCGCAAAGGCAAACTATCGACTGGTGTGCACGATGAGATTTTTGTCAAGGCACTGGCGGTCAGCGACGGCACGGACACGGCCGTTATTGTCGGTGCGGATATGCTGATTATCCCCGAGAATGTAGCCGAGCTGGTTCGGGCCCGTGTCTCAAAGCAGACGCCGATTACTGCAAATGAAATTCTCTTTAACGCCAGCCACAATCATTCTGGCCTCGGTGGATTTGCCCCCGGATTTGCTTCAAAAGCCTTCAACGGTCCATACAACCCGAATATCCCGGTTTTTTTGGCAAGAGCTTTCACAGAAGCCATTGTCGAGGCTTACCGGTCGCTTGAACCGGCAAAAATGGCACATGGCGGGCTGGATGCTCCGGAGTATATCAGAAATCGCACACGCAGAGACGCCCCGGTGGACAGCGAACTCAGCTATATGCTTGTCGAACAAAAAGACGGAGATCGATGTTTCGTGGTAAGTTACTCTGCACATCCGACTATTCTCGGCGCAGACAATATGCAGTTTACCGCCGAATATCCGGGCTTCCTTGTACGCCGTATTACTGAGCGGACAGGCGCCGAAGCGATTTATCTCGGCGGAGCTGTTGGCAGTATGAGTCCCCGGCCTCCGGATGGAGATAATGCTTTTGAGCGCTGCCGCGCCATGGGTGAAGCGTTGGCGGACAAAGTTCTGGAAGCGACTGCAGATGTCAAACCGTTCAAAAATAAGGTGGATGTTGCATCCATTGGACTTCCTGTTCAACTGCCGCCTTTTCAATTGCGTCTTAGTAAAAACTGGCGTGTATCGAAATTCTTGTTTCCAATTCTCGGCATTGATGACGATGGCTGGATGCACGCCCTGCGCATTGGGGATATAGTTTTGGTGGGAACGCCGGCCGACTATTGTGGAGAAATCAGCATAGACCTGAAATCACGGACGCAAAATCGCATTGATGATCTTTGGGTATTGAGCTTCAACGGTGACTATGTTGGATATATCTCACCTGACAGGTATTACTACGACAAAGATGAGAAAGGCGGCTACGGATATGAACGGGGCGTCATGTCGTGGATTGGGCCGGACCAGGAAGCTTTTACTGTATCGCTCATTATGCATATGATTGATGCCCTATTCCCTGAATCTAACAAGAATCTGTAATAGACTTCCGGCAATTGAAATATTTGTGTGTGCTATCTACCTTTTCAGTCAGAACTTAGTGAAGATTGCGTGGCGGACGTCACTCATTTTGCCCAGTTCCTTCCAAAAAGTTATGGACTTGATGGTAGTGCAGCGGGTAAGTGTAATTGGGCCGGTATATACAGGTGAAAATGTGTTTGGTTCGGTCCCGTCGAGTGTGTAATGTATCCGCCCGATGCCATTGCGGTCGGCAAGTTCAACTTGCATTGAACTTTCAAAATTCCGTTGAGAGGTTAATATTATTGGTGAACTGTAATAATCTTGCGGGGCAAAAGCCACAGAGCTTTGGAGTGAGTATCCGCATGTACACCCGGAACTGGATTCCGGCACAAGAATCAAGCCCCCTGCAGGAATTATGTTAAGCCAGCATCCCGGCCGAGTGACTTTAGTCAACGGGATTCCTCTGGTGCTTTCGACTTCGATCGGATACATGCGTGGATTTGCCCCTCGACCGTAAAGATAATAGGACGAACCGGTCAGTCCACCGCAGCCATTGCCTCCACGATAGACGTAGTATTGCTTCTTCTCGCCGGTATGGAGATCGAAGGCATAAGGCCGCGAATAGATAGTCTGCCCGTTGATTACCGGGTGCTGCCATTGTTCGCCGTGTTCACCGCCTGTACCGAATGGTTCTGTCCCGGCAGAATTCAAACCTATGTAATCAGTCTGCCACTTTTCTTCTTCCGTATCGGCGGCGAAAGCGAACAGACCGTAGTTGACAAGATTGTCCTTGTTGTATGTGCCCGTGAAAAGTATGGTGTTCTCGGCATAATTGAGAAACATGATATGTTCGTATGGGAACTGGAAGGGGCGTTGCCATATTTTTACGCCGGTTTCCGCGTCGAGCGCTATAATGAACAGGTCCTTTTCACAGAACTTATCGATTCGAAGCCGGCCGTCATCGTCCTTCATTATTTCCGGATTTCGGCATTCTGCGAAATAGATTCGGCCATCACCGACAGTAATGGCACTGTTCATAATCGATCCATCTTTGTAGGTCCACCGAACCGTACCGGTGTGCCGGTCCATGGCAAAGAGATAATCACTTACGATAACTGACCTGAAGTCACCTTCCAGTACGTGGCTTCCGTTATCAGGTTGGCCATGAAAATCCTGTTTGTAAAATGAGGCCCTGACTTTCTGGCCGGTACCTACAAGGCAATCGCCAAGATGGTTCAGGTAACCCCAGTCATATTTGTAGTGATCATCCAATTGAGGGGCTTTGAGAGTAACTTTGCGTACACCGGTAGCAACATCGACAGCCCAACACTTCTCCTCGGCAGCAATATAAACGTATTCGTCGGTGGCCAGCATATGGCCGCTGTCCTTGAGCGCGCCGATACGCCTTGAGTTGGGCACATCAAGCTGCCACAGTTCTGTGCCGTTATACGCATCAACACAGATGATACCCTCGACAGTGGGAACAAATATGCGTCCGTCCTTCACCAGTGATGACATCGGCCTATGGTGTCGGTCGATTATAGATCGGGGCCCGGGCTTGCCAAACCACTGCAGGGCCATCGGCCCACGGAGCTGGTCGCCGCTACAGGCCGTATGGGCGGCATCTGCATAAAGCTGGGCCCAGTCTCCGCTGCCCAGGAGGGCTCCACGCCTGATGACTGCCCATAATCCATTGTCTCTATTGATTCTCCAACCTGGAATCGTCGCGTCATTGAGCCAATGTTCAAGGTTGGATGGTTTGAGTTTATTCCTTTTCCTGTCGGTTTCCTTGAATTGGCCGATAATTGCTGCACCGCCACATGGCCTAAGCACGCGATACAACTCGGTTGCAGATGGGGGCAGTTCGCCCGAGAGCAGTGTACTTTCGGAGACGATTAGGTTAGCAAAATAAGCTGGATATGGAAGCTCATCCAACATGCCGTGATGTACAGTAATCCTGGAACCGTAATACCCGGCTCTGTGGAGTTTTTTGCGAGCGGTGATTACTTTCTGAGTATCTTGCTCTACTGCGATAACCTGTAGTTTCGTGCGTTTGGCGATTTCGTACGCAAGGCGACCTTCCTCACAGCCAAGCACCAGACAATATCCCTGATGTATATTTGCCTCTTCAACGATTTGCTGAGCTGCCAAAGAGTACATATCAGTCAAGTCGTCCTGAGGATAAGGATCGACTTCAGTTCCTAAATGGACGAGTTCTGGTTTCCCGGTAGATACAGTCGAGCGATTGCTGAAGCAGTGAATCGTTCCTTCGTCGGTGCAGACAAATAAGCGGCCATTAGCGACGCTTAATCCGTAGGCATCGCCGTTAACAGGTGAGTTCCAGGACTCGCGACCGTCGGAAGCACTAAGCGCCACTACTTCATCTTTTCCACCAATAAACAGTGTATTCCCGGCCATAATTAGTGAGTATGGATTATCGCAGGCGTGTTTCCAGATAAAGCATTGTTCCAGCGATTCTTTGTTTTGTCCCAGGGAAAGTTGGATATTCCGCAAGTCGTCCTTTAATTTGTTTGCCGGGGGGCTGTTCTTAGCAAGTTTTTTAAGCTGATCGCTAATCTGTTTTTGCCGGCGCTCGAGAGTTATTCTTTGCTTCGAAAGTGCAAGGTATTTCTTTCGATCAAGCGCTCTCAGCTCTTTCTCCGATTGCATATATGCCATATCATCCTTAACGACCATACGCAACCCGCCAAATGTTGCTATTGTCTCCTTCGTTGTGACATCGGAGGCATTGAGCTGTTTTGGGCCACGGCCGGGCCCTGTCACGAGAGTGTTTTCTGCTAATAGTGTATAAGCTCCGCCGGCGCTGCCGAATTCCCCTTGGAATGTACCGTTTTCACGCGAAAAGGACACAGGGCCTGTCCGGCCAGTCGGTACGTACAGATTTTGAGTCGAAGCGAGCACATAACCTTGTGGCGAGACATCGAGTTTTTGCTGCCACAGAACCTCCCCATTTTCAGCGTCCAGAGCAAATAAAAAAGCACCCTGAATCGGAAACAGGCCTGCTGCGAAAAACACCTTACCTGCATCGACTACTAATCCGGTCCGAACGGGAAACAACGATATCATTCGTCCATTGCCCGGCACCATGCTGTTTTTAGCAGCGACATCAAATTTCCAAATCAATGAACCGTTGTCAGTTGAAAGGCAATATACACAGCCATCATCAGATCCAACGTAAAGTTTGTTTTCAGCTACAACAGGTGCCAGTCGGACAGGTCCGGCGGCAAAGAATACCCATCGCACTTTCCCGGTTTTAGCGTCAAGAGCGTAAACGCTGAAGTCGGCGGAGGAAGCAAAATAGACTGCATCACGTACAACCACTGCATGAAAGGCACGGTCGTAAATTACGGTTGGTCTTAGTTGGTTGTGGTTGTGCCAGAAGTCCTGGGCGGCTGGTGGCGGCCAGGCAGGTTCAGGTGGGTTGTTAGACTGGAATCGCCAGCATTCGGAGAGCTCCAGAGGCAATTGTTCTGAGGTTATACCGCTTCGTGATTTGTCGTGGTTATATGTTGGCCAATCATCACCCCGGGACACATTGGCTATCAGCAAGGTCATGAAGCTCATCAACGTGAGCAGCCGGTATGTGCTTCTCATCATATATTCTCAGCTTAATATGACTACTTTATTTTTCGGTAGAACACTTGGTTACATAGACAAGTTGTCACATTTCCCTATGGTACTGGATTTCTTTAAGAAAAACAACTATTTGCTGTGTTATCCTCGCCGGCCATATCCGTTTAATACGACTCAGCGATAAGGCAGGGGTTTCGGATTTAGCCACTGAATTACTCTGTCCTTGATTGCCCAGGCAGTAAAGAAATTGCCCCTGGGGGTATGATGGCCGTTATAAAAAGGCGCAAGGTACTGATCGATATCTACTCCGTACTTTGTGTAATCTGCGGCGAAAACATCCCGCATATCAACGACCGGATAGGCCTTATCTTTTAACCAGTCAACAAAACCCTGGTCAAAACGGGGCTCTCCAGCCAAATGTCTCGCTACATTGCCTTGGCCAAAGGTAAGCATGATCATAAGTTTTTTCCCGGTATCTTTGGCAAATTCCTGCGCCCAGGTGACAACGTTTTTGGTTGCAAACAAGGCCGCTTCGGTATGAATCTTTTTAATCTTTTTCGCTGTCTCGGTATCTGCTATCTTTTCGTCAGGAATTCCAAACGTAACCGCAACAGGATTTATCAGTGTCTCTGAAATATTCTTGCCGCCCCTGCGTGCGGCCATCACCATCTTCAGGATTGGGTCATCTTTGAAGATTTGCCCCAGGTAATCTTCGTCACAAAGTTTGTAAAGATCTTTAGGCCTCTTCGAGATGTTCTCTATCTGTTTACAGATTCCATTAGCCACATCTACCCTTAAATGGGGCAGAGTAAATCCGCATCTTGAACCATAACCGAAGCGGATGCTTCGCCAGGCATCGAGGTTACGGTAGTGATCGTCATCCCATATATTAAGGATGATATATCCGCCTGAAGTTTGCTTTTCGACCTTCAGCATCCGTCTGTAGGCCTGATAGACACTATGACCGCCGACTCCATAGTTACGAACAGGTTCTTGAATGTGGGCCGCAAGATATTCTTCCCACGTTTCATTATTGTTTGCCTGGCTGCAATGTGTGAAACTATTACCATAAGTACGAATACGGCTGGGTCTGCCAGGAAAGTGAATAACTTTGCGGGCACCGTCGGATTCATAGTTATAGAACACCTTAGAACCGTCAACACCGGTACTGCCTATCGCCTCATGATGGACCCAGCCCAGTTCGGAATCGTATTGAAAAATCTCGCCGGGGCTCTTGTCTCTGGGACCGTATTCGCCCGTGATAAAGTCTTCGACCCTCTGACGGCTGGGTATAATCGTTCGAAGATATTCTCTAGTGCGTCTTTCAAAGTCGTCTTCCTGGCCTTTCAATACTCCGTCAAGAGATAACACCGCCAAAGAAGTCCCAATCATCTTGCCCAAAAATTCACGTCTCTTCATTATCTGACCTCCATAACTATACCATCTTCTCATTACTTTTATTACGTAGATAATACAATAAAATTGCCGAATAAGAAACCAACAAAACAATAACAAAACATCCCTGTTCATCAAACGAGTGTATAAAATCAATCCGTTGGTCTGTCCGGACTAAAAGGGCCGGGCGAAGACAGTGGCTTTTATCTTCTCATAGTGTTATTCCTTGAAATATTAAGGATATGTGATAATCTCGTGCTATGAAATACACCTTGAAAATATCGATTGAATGGTTATGTCTCAGTTCCTTGGCACACTAATAAGACAGTTTTGAAAAGGAGAGCGCGATGAGTATTGGATTTACACGGCGGGATATGTTGCGGCTTATAGGCATCGGAGCAACATCAATAGCACTACCAAAAAGACTACAGGGCGCACAGAAAGATGACGAGGGTAAACAGGCAGCGATAAAACCGTTAACCTTTTTTGGCTGGTCGGATACCCATATACCGGTCCATGGCGATGGGAGCAAGTTGTGGCCGGCCATTGATGCTATGAATCTATTGCCGGGCAAGGCGTACCCAAAGAATATCGGCGGCGTTGTTGATACACCGGCGTTTGTATTTAATTGTGGGGATATTACTCAATGGCCCACGCATCAGGCAAAAAAGACCTATCAGGACCTGATTACAAAACGATTGAGGTTTCCCAGTTATGAAATATTAGGCAATCATGATGAGGCCGGGGCTGATGGCGTCGAGGGAGCACCGCCGATTATGAAAGAGTGGTTCAAAAGACGTTATGGGGATTTGAGCTATACCTTCGATCAAGGCGGGATTCACTTTGTGTGCCCCTTCTCAGCATACGATGAAAGTCTGGGGAATCCGGCGCAGGACATAACGACCGAAGCGATGGATTGTATCAGGAAGAATCTACACCGGCATTATTCGCCCGGCCTTGTGCCGGAAAAGTTGGCATCCATACCTCAAAGGACGCCAATCGTTGTGGCAACGCATTTATGTTTCGATGCGATGACCAATCGGGACGCCTTTGTAGATGCCCTGGGTGATGCTAATGTGATTATGGTCTTGGGCGGGCATTATCACAAGGCAAAGGTGACGGTTTATCGGGGTGTGAATTTTGTGCAGCTTCCGTCGGTGAATTCGGACTGGCCGGAGGTGACAGTGATTCGAATCACGTCGAAACGGCTAATTGCGGTTCCATATGATTACACTAAGTGCCAATGGATAAGTAATCCCGGGAAGATTTTGGATGTGGAGATATCGAGGTGAGTTAGAGCAATGTGTGCGTGTCCACTCCTGCGTTTACAAATTTTACCATACTTTTAGCGTAAGTTTCCCATCTCCCGGATTCTCAAAGGGGCCTGCGGAAGGATGCGCTTCACTTCGCTTTTTGCCGAAATAATCGGTATCGATTTTCAAAGGCGTACCGTCGGGATTCTCATAAGCTGCGTTTGGTATTTTGGCCCGGCCTAAAAGCGCTGTTGTCACCAGGCGGTTATCTAAAGCATGATAAGAATCATCCAGCGTAATGTGAAGAAACACACTATCGCCTTTTTCAACAACCTTGACCTCCGGATTAAACTCTGCTTTCTCAAGGTAATTTTTTTCCTTAAAGTAGGGTTTGGCGCCGTTATAGTAAACATTGCCTTCTATCTGCACCGGCAGCGCCGCCTTGTCATATCCGTCCAAACCGCCTGGCTGGATAATCAGATTGTTATAGAACCGGTCATCACCGCCCTTGATGTTCAGCAGGCCCGCGACCTCGGTGGAGTGGGCTTTGTGGAACGGGGTCTCGCGTCTTAATTCAGGCCGAAGCGTGATGCGACCGGCGAACAGGTTGTGCACGTATGCCCCACCTTGCGACATGTCAAAGATTGAACGGCCAGAAAGAAAGAGATTGTTGTCGATGAGGAACGGTCCGTGGTTAACTTCAACAAAAAGGTCTTCACTGGTGTTGTTATCGTGTAAGAGGTTTCTGGTCACGCGCGCTCCCTGTGCCATCCAGTCCAGCCAGATACCCCGGCACGTACGGTAGATGTGATTCCGGCTGATCTCGGTGTCAATAGCCCCGTGAATCTTGATACCGGCCATCTCGGCCCCGGTAAACAGTTGCCGGATATGTATGTCGTGGATGATGTTGTCTGAGATGGTACTGAAAACAGCGCCCATGCTTCCGACGATACCAGCCTGCTCGCAATGCGAGATATGGTTGTTCCATACGACATGGTGGCCGATGTTTTCCTTCGACCAGCCTTGTTCTACGGCGCGCTCGATAGTTTTGACATAGCCTTCGGCAGTATTCGCCGACGTGTTGTCCCATTGATCACCGTGTTTGCCGAGGGTTATCCCCACGCACGTCGAATAGCGGATATCGTTGTTCTCGATGATCCATCCCTTGCTCCAGTGGGTGCCGATCAAGCCTATCTGCTCTGCCGTGGGCGGTGCCCATGGTGTTGCCGCGTGCATTATTGTAAAGCCGCGCACGGTTATGAAATTAACGCCCGGCTTCTCAGGGTAGAACACCGCTTGGCGAACGTTAATCTCGACCTCAGCCTCGTTGGGATTGACGTCCCCGAACTGCGCCCAGATTGTAGTGTTCGCCTGGCCCACCTGCCCGAACCACAGCGGGGTGTTTCCGATGGGTTTCAGCACATCATCAAGATTGGCTGCTTCAGTGAGCCAGTGGTTATTGAGATAAACCGCTCCCGTGTGGTGATTCCGTCCCTTAGGATTGAACCAGTCACCATGAATCAAGTCATTGTACGGGTTGAAATCCCCAAAAAAGTTATTAGCAATGGTAACCTTCCATGTATCGTTTTGTTCCTTTTGCCAGCCTTTGATGACTTCGGAGCCTTTGATAACGACTTTCTCGCCGGGGATGACCTGATAAACGATGCGCTTCTTATCAGACTCGCCGCCTCGCGGCGGATTAATCCGCTCGCGATAGATCCCCTTATGCACTGTAATGAAGTCGCCGGGCTGTGCAACATTCGCAGCCCTGGATATTGTCTTAAAAGGGGCCTTGGCTGTCCCTTTGCTTTTATCATCACCTTTAGTCGAAACATGATACTCCCGAGCTTGTACGGCTCCGGATAATAAAAGCAGCATGCAAAGTATAAGTGATATCCGTTTAGAGTTATTTTGAATAATCATAGTAAACCTCCATATAAATAGTTCATAAAAAATCTTTAGCTTTTTGAGGTTGTCAGTATGGCCGCGTATGTCCATCGTCTTTGATTTTCTTGAGCAGAGCAGCCAGTTCACGAACAATTTCCGGATGTTCTGAGGCCACGTTGTGTCTTTCACCGATATCACTCTTCAAATTGTAAAGCTGAGGTTTCGGGTCATTACCAAGTTCGATGTTTACATTTCGATTGATCCTCGCCCCCCTGCTCGGCTCAATATACTTCCAGTCTCCTTTAATAAGGGAAAGAGCGCCGGCATGTTCGACCAGATGATTACGGCCCCTGGATGTTTTTCCAAGCAGGGCAGAAAGGACATCAAAACTATCCGGTGCATCGTCACGGGAAAGTTTCTGACTTGTTAAAGATGCAAAGGACGCCAGGAAGTCAATTTGACAAACGAGTGCATTCGAGAGACCGGCTTTCACCCGCCCGGGCCAGCGTACAATTAACGGTATGCGCGTTCCGGCGTCGAATGCACTGTACTTGCCCCCGCGCAACGGCCCGGCAGGTTTGTGCCCGCTTAGCTTCTCCACAGCCTGGTCCTTGTAACCGTCATCCACGACGGGTCCGTTGTCGCTCGTGAAGATTACCATGGTATTCTCAGTTAGATTAAAACGTTCCAGAGTCTTGATAATTTCGCCGGTACACCAGTCAAGTTGCAGAATCACATCGCCGCGGGGGCCAAGGCCGCTCTTGCCGGCGAACCGGGAGTGAGGTACGCGCGGCACGTGAATATCGTGTGTCGAGAAATAGAGAAAGAATGGCTTGTCCTTGTTGTTCTCGATGAAGTACCTGGCTTTGCCGGTGATAACATCGGCTATATCTTCGTCGACCCAGCGTGCAGCTTTTCCTCCACTCATGTAACCAATCCGGCTAATGCCATTGACAATCGTCTGGTTGTGTCCATGGCTCGGATGCATCTTGAGTAGTTCAGGATGGTCTTTGCCGGTCGGCTCGTTGCCGATGGGCTTGTCGAAGCTTACCTGGATAGGGTCGTCCGGATCCAGCCCGACAACACGGCGGTTTTCCATATACACACACGGCACACGGTCACCCGTGGCAGGAATCAGGAAACAATAATCGAAGCCGATATCGAGTGGGCCGGGCTTAATATCAACGTTCCAGTCGAGTTCGCGACCTTGTGCCCCAAGCCCAAGGTGCCACTTGCCGACGGCGCCGGTCTTATAGCCGGCCCTTTGCATGACTAACGGCAAAGTCGTCCGCCCGGGTTGGATGATCATGCGGGCATCGCCCCGAGCGATGCCCGTGCCTTTCCGGCGCCAGGCATATTCGCCGGTGAGCATGGCATAACGCGAAGGCGTGCATGTGGCCGAGGGCGAATGAGCGTTCGTAAAACGCAAGCCTTGAGATGCCAGCTTGTCTATGTTCGGGGTCTTAATTTCTTTTGCACCGTAGCAACTGACGTCGCCATAACCAAGATCGTCCGCGTAAATCACCACGATGTTGGGACGATCTTTCTCGGAAAAAGCGGCTCGTGTTGTGGGGCGAGGAAGGGTGGCTGCCATTGCGCCCGCGGCGATACTGGTAAGGAAGTGACGTCGATTCATATATTTTTTTCTCCTCAAAGCATACAATGTCTGTCATGATATCACTCGATGGTCTCAATCACAAGCTGTTGCTGTCTTTTCTATCTGCACGGTACTGTGACTGGCCGAACAGGAAAACGTCGGAATTTGTGCGAGCCTGCCTCATAATCTGTTCCATCTGGCGAACGATATCCGGCTGCTGCGAAGCAATGTTACTCTTTTCGTATGGATCCGTCTTTAAATTATAGAGTTCCAAAGGACCGTTAGGGTCTTTCTTGACCTGAAGACGAATCGCTTTATAATTACCTTTGCGAACAGCTTGTTTTCCGCCTTGTTCATGAAATTCCCAATATAGAAAATCATGCTCTTTTTGTTTATGCTTCTTACCCACAAGAGTAGGCAGAAAAGATATGCCGTCGATATCTTCCGGCACATCGGCCCCCGCAAGTTCAGCAAAAGTCGGCATTACATCCCAGAAGGCGGAGATATGACCAGTATTAGACCCGGGGATGATTTTACCCGGCCACCATGCTATCATGGGCACTCTTATTCCGCCTTCGTAAAGGTCCCGCTTCTGACCGCGAAGCCCCCCGCTGCTGTCAAAGTAATCAGGATTCGCCCCGCCTTCGGCATGAGGCCCGTTATCGCTTGTGAAAATCACAAGTGTTTTTTTATCCAATCCGGTTTCGCGGAGTTTATCGAGTATCTCGCCTACTTGTCTATCCAGACGCGTTATCATTGCTGCAAAATTGGCACGCGGCGTTTTGGCCGAACCGTATCCTCCTATCTTATAATTAGGCCCGTCATCGATACCTTCGTAGGGCTTTTCCGGGAATTTGCCCCTATAGCTTCTGACAATTTCATCATCAGGAACCAGCAATTCCGCGTGTGGAATCACGTTAGGTACATACAGAAAAAACGGATTGTCTTTGTTTGTCTCGATAAACTTCAGAGTCTGTTCCTGAATCAGATCAGGTGCATACTGTTCCGTTTTCTTCCCTTCATTACCAGACAATATTACTTTCTTATAGTTGTGCCATAGAAAGTAAGGGTAGTAGTTATGAGCAAACCGCTGGCAATTGTAGCCGTAAAACTCGTCGAAGCCCTGGTTATTTGGGTCGCCATCTGAACCGGGGTATCCCAAACCCCATTTGCCAAATGCGCCGGTGGTATAGCCCGACTTCTTCAATATCTCAGCTATTGTCACGGCTTTAGCGGGCAAAGGATGCTGGCCTTCCGGGTAATATTCCTTGTTGCCGCGAATGGGCGTATGCCCGGTATGCAGACCGGTCATAAGACAAGAGCGGCTGGGTGCGCACACGGTACTTCCCGAATAGTGCTGGGTAAAACGCATGCCTTCATGTGCCATACGATCGAGATTAGGTGTGCGGATATCTTTCTGGCCGAAGCATCCCAGGTCACCATAGCCCAGATCGTCGGCAAGAATATAGATTATATTCGGCCTTTTGGTATCACTTGTACCAGAAGAACTTGTTTGGTGTGAAACGGATATACAGCCTGAAATGGTTGCGGTGATACCTGTCATAGCGGCTGTTTTTAGAAAATCTCGACGTGATGTAGTTGTCATAGAACATCTCCTGTCAATGTTTTCGCATGTCATCGGCCGTATTCTACAAGTAACACCAGCATAATTCAACATTAGAGTTTCCACAGCAGCAGGAAAGAACAAATATATTCACGTTCTTTCAATTGTTCAATAATCTGTAACCTTCCACAATATTTGAGAATTATGCTGACTAAGAAATATTGACAACCGTATTTAATTGACTACAATTACTATAATGTGGAAAGTTCGCCATGATATGTTACAGGAGATTTGGATGGCAAATCAACAGGAGATAAATCGAAATACTACTAACTCTGGAGGTCAATTATGAAGACGCGTAAATCAATTTCCGGATATGCTTGCTGCGGCGTGAGTCGTCGTCAATTTCTGGCTGCCGGATGTGCCGCCTGCACCGGAGCAGTAGGACTCCTTGCAAATACGGAACGGCTGCATGCGGCTCAAAATGACAGTAAGCTGCGTATTCGTATCATCTATTCTCTACACGCACCAAAGCAGCCCGGCCCGGACTGGCCGAATGTAGGATTTGACTTCCGTCCGGTGATGAAGCGGATTGATGCGGATTTAGCCGAACAGTGCAAGGGCTTCGATTTTATCTCGTCGATAGCAAACGGTCCGGAACAGGCCGAGAAAATCCTTGAACGGGACAAATCCGCCGCTATTGACGGCTATCTTGTTTACCAGATGAACTGTTGGAACCGGGTAGTCCAGACAATTGCAACTTCAGGCAAACCAGTGCTCTATGCTGATTTTCAATATGGCGGCAGTGGCGGTTTCCTGGTTTACACCGCGGGTTTCCTGAGAAACCAGGCACAGAATGTGGGCTTTGTAGCATCTTCGCAAATTGAAGATTTGGTTGAAGCGGTTAAGTGCTTTGAATTGGTCAAAAAAGGTGGCTCTGTCTCTGACTTCGTAGCGGCGACGCAGCGCGTCAGGGTATCTCGAACTCCAATGGCTGGAAGCATGGCCTGTACACCGGATAATCTCAAGACCATCTCACCGCAGGAATGTCTTCGCCAAATGAAGGAATCGAAAATCCTTTCCGTTCGCAATCAGGAGTCCGGGCCGGCCGAATCTATCATGGGCATCCCGGTTGTGAAAGTTCCGTTTGAAGAAGTTAATGATGCCTGGAAGGCCGCAGACAAAAATCAGGCAAGAGAAATTGTAAACCGTTGGGAAAATACTGCCTTACAGGTTACTCGTGTCAAGCGTGATACCCTCCAGACCTCAGCGGAAATGTATTTGGGTATGAAGAATGTTTTGAAGAAACATCAGGCAAACGCAATAGCAATCAACTGCCTTGGCGGTTTTTATGGTGGACATATCCATGCATACCCCTGCCTTGGCTTCCACGAACTGAACAACGAGGGATTGGTTGGAGCCTGCGAATGCGACTTAAGGTCCACTGCGACGATGGTTGCAATGACGGCCTTGACCCGGGGCCGTCCCGGTTACATTTCCGACCCTGTCATTGATTCCTCGAAGCGGCAGATTATCTATGCCCATTGTGTGGCATCGAACAGGGCTTTCGGACCGAAGGGCCAGGCGAATCCATTCCAGATTCTTACCCACTCTGAGGACAGACAGGGTGCATCCGTTCGTTCTATCATGCCGCTGGGTTATATGACCACTACTGTCGAGTTCTCACATGACCGAAAAGAAGTTCTCTTCCATCAGGGCAAAGCGGTGGCTAATGACCCCGACGATCGGGCCTGCCGAACAAAACTGGCCGCCGAACCGGTCGGTGACATAGAGAAGCTCTTTACTATGTGGGACCAATGGGGCTGGCACCGGGTAACCTATTATGGCGACCTTAAAGAGCCAGTCTTCGCCCTCGCCGACGCACTCGGCTATAAGATGATCGAAGAGGCATAAACCAACCCGACAATCTACATAGCCGACGGCTGTTTCTTGTCACTCGGGCCGGTTGTACGACTAATCTGGGCTTTATATATTTCAGGTTTATAATGAAACATTTCCCAGTATCGCCGATCAGTTTCGTATGGATCTACGTCCTTTGCATGAGTGTTTTCTGGCAGAATTCCAAAACGCACCATTTCACGTATGTACTGGTGGTTGACCTGGAAAGTCGGTGAACCGAAAGCACAGGATTTTTGCCATTCTGCTTGCCAGTTTGCCGCGGCGCTCGACATTATTTCATAGTCGGGATCGTCCTTGGACTTGAAGATATCAGGACATATCCCCCACCCCCCTGCTTCTTTTCCGAGAGGTGCAAGGAGGACTGCGGATTTTTCGGGACGTGTTGCGTTTATCAATACATTCCAGGAAAAATAGCATGCCGGGTCATCCTTTAAGACAAGGCGTTCATGCCGGCCGGTGGGACGACTTATGAACTTTCTTCGTTGTTCCCACCAATCAAAGTGGTCGACAAGAGAATTCTGCGGCCCTTTTCCGTTGGGATTGTGGCATGAGTAGCAGCGTTTTTGAAGAACGCCGCCAACCTGACTTGCGAAAACGCCTACTTTTGTATTTTGCTGTTTTTGATTTCTAAGACCTCCATAAGTTCCACAAAATGGTGCGGCGGCCTCGGTCCATGCCCAGACTTTCAGCCAGTCTTGGCGTGAAGCCTTTACGTCGTAATGGCCTCCTTCGAGCTTACGAAGCAAAGGTGATGCGCTTGAGCCGAGTGATCGCGGAGGTTGGTTGCCGAGTCCGTTACGACCGTCGCCAATTTGGCTTCTCATGGCAAGTGAATAGTAACTTATTGAATATGTGGCTCCCATATCACCTTCGAGACAGAGGCGTCCCTCTCGTTTTTCAGTGTTATGGCATCCGATGCAATATTTGTCGAGGACCGGCTGGACATCTCGTGCGAAGTCCGGCACAGCCGCTATACCTTCGATTTTTTTGATTTTCGAAGGAGGTCGTTGGACCGCCTTAATTCTGCGTGCGTTGCCAATGTTTGCATTTGAATGGCTCCGTAAGTTGTGACATCCGATGCAGGATGTTGTTTCGCCGGGCCTTACGCATGTGAAGCTCTGCATTCGTCTGCAAGAAAGATCATTCTCGTCAAGTGCGACGTAAAAAACGGGGCGGTTTGCGGGCAGTTCAAAGTACGCTGAGCCATCGGATTCGACAGGGACCGTGCCAAGAATTCGTTCGAGATTGAATGAACCGAGCCAGCTTAGCGTATCCGGCCCGCCGGAAAAGTTGACAGCTTTGGGAAGGGTTTCGATAATGAGCAGCTTTTTTATCTCCCCGCGTTTGATTCCTTTTAAGTTCTGCGAATTATAAATATCAACCATTATGTGCGTTCCTGTGGGGCTTCCCGAATCGGAACGTTTTGCGATGATTCTTTCACGCGGGCGTTTTATGATGGGACGGGGCGACTGAGTAATCCATTTATTTTTGTTATTCTTAATTTCGTAGATTGCATGCGGCGTGTATTTGTCGTCGTCTTTGTTCTTTGTAACGAAAACAAGCCGGGATTTGCCCAGTTCGGCAGCGAGTATTGTTTTCGCGCTAAGCGGCCAGGGATCGGCGAGGTATCCTTTGCCCCATGGGAACTGGATATGTTCAAGTCCACGAGGATCATCGGGACCATATTTTCTGGAGAAGAAGGAAAGCCAGCCGTATTGGTCGCGGTGTCCGTGGCCGGGTGAGTAGATTCCCATAACGCGCTCATCGTTCGGGATTGGCTGGCAGGAAAGGAAAACTCCCCATGAAACTTCATTGCCGTAGTATATCTCCTGATTTGTGCCGTCCGGATTCATCGTCCAGAGATGGTGGAACTCTACCTGGGAGCGGTCGACGTATTCCCATCGCATATAGAGAATCTGTCCATTGGGCAGCACAGAAGGTGTGTTGTCGTGTTCGATATTGCATGAGAGCATTTCAATATTCCTGCCGTCCCCGTCGCAGCGGTGGATCGTGCCGACCTGGGTCATCCAGCATCCGACCCATCGCCGGGCACGGGTAGAGATGAAAACGATGCCGCCGTCAGGGAGGTACTCGGGTTCGTAATCATCGAAAGGCCCTGAAGTAACTTGGCGGACGTTGGTACCATCGACGTTAATCTCATAGAGATTGTAATTCTGCAAATTCTCTTTTCGCCAGGCAAAAATTATTTTCTTTGCGTCGTAGTGGACCTTCGGGTCGCGGATACAGCCTTTGACTGCTTCCAACAGGATGGTAATCTTGCCGGTTTTTAAGTTTAGTTTGCAAAGCTGTGCGCCCGTAGTATAGGCGGGATCATTCTCATTGTCACAGAAGGAGCCAATATTTGCGTACCAGTGTGGATCTTCATACCCGCCTCGCTGGACGAATATGATTTCTTCAATATTGTCAAACTCGTTCGGTAGAGATTCCAGGGACTGTCTGAAAACACCGTTGTCGAGGGTTTCGTGCGAGGGGAGATTCGCTAAAGTCACTGGTGTTGTCAGGATTACGGCACAAAATAAAATATTGTATTTCATCATAATACCATTAACAGCCAAAGCAGATTCTTAACGCTGTTATGCTCCAGATAATACAGTGCTTAATGATCCTTAAGAATATTTCAATATTATACAGAGATTCAAAGGGATTGTCCAGAATCTATATGGTCGATACAATTAGCTTCCTGCCATATTCACACTGATTCGAAGCAAAGCCTTGACCTTAAACTCAGGAGGATATACTATATTGTGAATAACGAGCTCAACAATCATATATTCCTTGGAGTTACTATGAGAAACATGGCACGAGTACTTATTATCACTGCAATTTTCTTTTTGGGCATTAGCTGCACAACACAAGAGGGCTATCAGGCAAGCTCTTCACTTATCAGCGACAGTCTTGAGGCCTGGGAGTGCTACTTGGAAGATCCAGAGGCCAAAGTGCAGGATGTGTGGTATGTAGAAGACGGCGTGCTCATTTGTAGCGGTAAGCCATTGGGGTATTTGTACACAAAGCGGGACTATGATAACTTCGTGCTCAAACTCCAGTGGCGATGGCCTCCCGAAAAGAAGGCGGGCAGCGGCGGAGTACTGATCCGGATGATCGGCGAACATAGGATCTGGCCCAAGAGTCTCGAAGCTCAACTCAATGCCGGCAGCGCCGGTGATTTTTGGGGTCTTGCCGGATACCGACTGTCCGGCCCTGCAGAAAGAATGCAAACTTCAAATCACCAGGAATTCGGCAAACTGACCAATCTGAAGAAGATCAAGGCCCTTGAGAAGTCGCCGGGTCAGTGGAATACCTATGAAATCATTGCCAAAGGTGATACAGTCACGCTGATCATCAACGGTGAGGAAGTCAACAGGGCCACCGGATGTGATCTTAATCCCGGCAGGATATGCCTGACTTCAGAAGGCAGCGAGATACACTTCCGAAACGTGGTAGTCACTCCTGTAAATATGGAGTTCGCTCATTAGCCTGTAATCTACCGCCAGGGTGTGTTTATTTCGAAAACGACATCGGCTTACTGATAATGTTTTGTCTAAAGAAGGAGAGCCGTTATGAAAAAATCATTTGGTGCCAAAACCCTGATATTTCCCACGCCGGTTTGGTGCGTTGGTTCGTATGATACGAATGGCAATCCTAATGTGATGACAATTGCCTGGGGAGGTATCTGCTGCTCTAAACCCCCCTGTGTAACTATTTCTCTTCGCAAAGCCACCTATACCTACGGCAATATAATGGAAAGACAGGCTTATACTCTCAGCGTGCCGTCTGAAAAATATGTCCGGGAAGCAGATTATTTTGGGATTGCCTCTGGTCGAGAGGTGAATAAATTTAAGGAAACTAATCTCACACCGGTGAAATCAGAACTTGTCGATGCACCTTATGTGGGAGAGTTTCCCATGGTCTTGGAATGCAAGTTGATTCATCATCATGAGATAGGCCTGCATACGCATTTCATAGGTGAGATATTGGATGTGAAAATTGAAGAAAGCTTGTTAACCGACGAAGGTAAGGTGGATGTTGAAAGAATTCGACCGATAGTTTTCAGCCCCGAATCCAGACAGTACCATGCGATCGGCGAGTTCCTCGGAAAGGCTTTTCAGATCGGGAAAAAAAGTGAAAATTGAAGTGTAGCCCTATTCTAATCGGATAGATTCCATCCAAATGTGTATTTACGACCACAGCTTCACTCGGAACGAGTGACAGGCTTTTGGTAGAATGTGCTATTTGTCTTCGGCCCAGATTGCTTTTATCGTTTCCTCCTGGCCGAAGCCGGTTGGGACGACTTTGGAAGGGGTGTTCGCCCAGTACCAGATATTCTTTCCAACAGGGTTGGCCAGTGTTCTGCTGCCGGGCATTTGGAGGTAGCCGTTGGGATCGTGTCGGCGGATCCATTCCCAGGCATATCTGAGCCAGAAGTTGCGGTAGTCGGCAGGCTGATGAGCGAACCAGCAGATTTCGTCGTAGCCCCATATGTAGTGCATTCCAATGTTCTGGCCGGGCCTGCCGCTTGAGCCGAAGTTGTCCAGTTCAACGATGTAGGGCAGGTTGCCACATCGCCAGCCACTCGGGCTTATACCGCCTTTGCTGCGGGTGAAGATGCTATCCAGGTAGCCAACCTTCAAGACGCCCTTCTGGGGCTCGGTGACGACCTCATCGATTCGCAGTGGAAAGGAGTGAAAGTCGAACAAAAGCCTGTCGTCATGGACAATACCGCCGCTGGGGACGTGTGCATCAGTGAGTAGAAAATGGCGTCTTGCATGTTTGGCGGCGTATTGGCGGACGCGGATCATCATGTCGCGCCAGCCATGGTGGTCTTGGTCGCGGTCGTCCATGATCTCGACCTGACCGAAGTGTATGGCTTCGACGCCGATATCCACATAACGTGCGGCAAGATAGAAGAACCACATGCGAGTCTCGAGCTTGCTCATATCGGGGACGGATGAGCCGGTGCGCCAGTGATTTACGAGGTGGCCGTCGGGGTACAGCATAGCTTCGTAGTCAAAGTTGCGATTCTCCCATTCAAGGGCAAATTCGTCGAAGACCCACTTGGGAACTTTGAGAGTTTCGACCTGCTTGCTTACTATTTCGAAGGCGGCGGCTTGCAGAACTATATCGGGGTCGGCAGCATGGATTTCTTTTACAATCGGGCGGGCTTCTTCAAGCAGCCCATCGAGGCGGCTCTCACCTCCCCACATGTAGATAGCTCGGCCGGCGAACTTAGCGCCGACATCTACGAGCATTCGGATATTGTCGTCGGTATTGCCTTGCAACTGTTTCTCGACGCGCTCGCCGTTGAGCAGCTCCGCAAAAGTAATCGCTCGCGAAAGGTAATTCTCGAGCACGGTGCGGGATATCTTGCCATCGAAGGAATAATTTCGTTCTGCCTTGGTCTCAATGATGGAATTAATCTTAAGTCCTGTAATCCGCGCCCAGTGCGGATTCTGAGGATCTCCCTGATAGCACTGGATGCTCACAAGGGGCTTGTCGCTACTTTCGGCCGGCCTCGGTTCCGTGCAGACCCCAACGTCGGTCCATTTGTCCTCGGCAGCGAGACGGTAGTATCCTCGCACCTGCCCTCCCGTAACCTTTAGCCGAACCGTGACCTCATCTCTTTCTATAGGAATTATCTTAATCGTGCGAGTTCGATCGTCCTCTTCGCGTCCCATTACAACCGAGTTTTTCCCGTGCTCGAGTTCCAATCCGATCTTTACCATGTGGCTGTCTCGGTAGTACCACACAAGATCAACCTGTTCCCACCGCCGCGTGGGCGAATTCGCTAACGTCACCCGGACATCCGTACCGGATTCCTGCAGATCTTCGGCAATGGGGATTAACAGCACGTTCTTGGCATCATTCTTCCCGCCCCACATATTTCCGGGTTCGATTTTAATCTCAAGCCCTTGGTTTCGCAGTCGCCATGCTTCAGGATTCGCCCGCTTCCATGTCCATCCATTTGGCAGTGACTCTCCGGCAAATGGATTCTTATCTTCTCCGCCATGCATAGGAACGTTGCCAAGCAACACCATCAGCATAACAACTGAGAACTTACTCACTCTTTTCTTCATAGCAGACTCCATATCAAACAGCCAAATCCGTCATATCCGGCCTTTTCCTGTGCAGTATAACTCTCCTGGAACACAATAGCAAGCCAGGTCTGTGATGTAATCAACTTCTGAAAAAGTGTAGCCGAATTTCTATTTGGCCGAGAAAACCAGCTCACTTGATACGACAGTTCGGCGACTATCGCTGACGGTAAGAAACCAGATTGTCGCTTCATCCGGCGGCGCAGGCGAGATAATACTCTTGCCTTCAATGTGTGCAGACATACTCTTCCAGTCGAGTTTGTTGATTGGCACAGTTCCCGTAGTATAGTGGAGATTAGCGGAAGTAAGGTTTGTTTTGCTCTTAACCTTGGCACGGACTTGCCTTTCGGTTATCTCCGGCTTCATGACAATCGGCAGCGGCGTACCATCCTTCAAATATTGATCTACAAAAAGTCCAATTTCTTCCGGTTCCCAGCCCTGCTGATGACCGTGAGGCATATTAACAGTAATTCGGAAGTTGCGTTTGCTCTTAACAAGTCCATAGGTCCTGGAGTAACTGTCGAGAGGATAAGCGAAATCATTAGTACCATTAATGAAAAAAACCGGCATTGTTGCTGATCCGACATACATGGATGGATCCCATAAACTAATCCATTTACTTTTCTGCTGTTGTGTCATTTGTGCAAATTGATTCAGCCATACACTGTTTTCATGTAAAAATCCGCAGCCGTAAACAGGCACGGCCGCGTTAAAGCGATTATCAAGTCCAGCCACGATACATGTCAGGTACCCACCCCAGCTGATTCCCGTAACAGCCGTGCGACTTGCATCCACTTCTTGGAAGCTGCGTATCAGTGAATGGGCCAGGATAGCATTTGCGACAGCATGATAGGTCCACTGATTTTCTGCTGGTTGGTCAATAGCACCAAACTTCTCATTATCACTTTGGCCGGGTCCGCCATCCGGAAGTCGTTGACGCTCCAGACCACAACCGGCAAGATCCATGGCAATAGCTGCATACCCACGCCTGGCCCATAGTTCCGCCCATTCCCTGAAGGCTGTCCCGCCCCCGCCATGCACGAGCACAACGGCCGGTAAGCTGTGGTCTTTCACAGATTGACCGGTCAAGGTAGTTGGAGCAGCGTAATAGGCAAAAATACGAGTTGCCTTTCCTTGATAGGGTCTGCCTTGATAATAAAGTGACCACACATTTCCTTCGCGAGCAAGCCAGCCAAAATGAGGCGGCTGACTCAAATCGGTTAAGTCCCAGGGTATTGTTTGAGGTAATAATTTGGCAGGACGGATAACATTACGGTCCTGCTGTGTGCTCAAACAACCACTGCTCGCAAATACCAACACCAGGAAGTATAGTAAAGATTTATTCCGTAATCTCACCAGGAACATGTCCAGTTCCTTTCTATTTATTTCCGTGCAATGTTCCATCTAACAGATTCACGAACGATTCCGTGTCTCTAATATTCCCAATAGAGATGGGTGATTATAATCTCTCCTGCAATGATCGGCAACACATTACCAATACTAGGATATACTCTCAAACAGAGCTTAATAATCAAAAATATCTAACACACATTGAGTGTAGAATGTTAAGATGGAAAGAAATTAGCAAACAGGAGAACAAGAGCTTACTGCTGCGTACACGGCTAATGGTGGTCAACCGAGAGCAGAAAACCACTCAGAGTTTTAGACCGATTACAGTCGCAAAAGATTATGCGAAAGTGTAAAATAATAAATGCCACAACCGATTTCTTGAACTAACGAAAATGAAGCCTTTTCACAAACGCAAATATCGAAGATTGCTTGTATTCATTCTTATGGCGACGATTTGCCTTGTGTTCCTCGATCCTGCTCAATTCTTAAAAGACAGGAGGGAGCCGAAAATTATAGCATTCGTCATCGATTCAGCTTCCAGTATGATGGAGAAAGAACGGAATATCCTGAACCTCTTTGAAGACCTGACTCACGGTCAAGTAGTGCGCAGCATATTGAGAAGATATGGCGAACCTGACAAACTTGATTTTTACAGTGTGGACGATACACAAGGCAATATTGACGGAGAAAGCTATCTCAATGCTCTTACTCTCATAAGGAATTATCTCCGGGATAATCCACGCGACCGGGTAGTAATAAACATAAGTCTCGGGTCGTATTCTCCTAAAGCTCTTGAGAGAAAGCTCATCAAAGACATTCTTGAGCTGGGCGCTATCGTAGTGGCAGCCGCAGGCAATGACGGTGTAAAGGATTCCATTTATCCGGCTGCCCTGGATGGGGTCATTTGTGTAGGGGCCTCTGGTGGCTCAGTTCGCCAGAGCTACTCTAATTATGGCGATATAGATATATTTGCCGATGGAACCTACCAAACCACGCAAACGCTTTCCCTTCCTTCAGAGACCGGCATAGAAACTCATACCCGCGCTGTGAAGCTTAATGGAACATCTTTTGCCGCTCCGAAGGTATCCGGCCTGATAGTGAAAATGTTGCAGTTGAAACCTTCCCTTGAAAACCAGCAGATATTGGAGATCATCCAAAACACTTCCGACGAGGTACTCGGTTTTGAGCAAGGTTCCATAAACCGCCTTAATGCTCTTGCTGCAATAAGTGAAAAATATGCCGCCTTGAGAAAGACAGGTCAGGTGTTTCTCATAATCCTCGAAGCCATATGCATTATTGTTTTTGTTTGTGTAGGGCTGCTTATTGTCATTCCTATACCGGAATTCCTGTTCAGGGTAGTTTTTCCTTCCCGCTGGATGGCCATTAAGATAAGAAGAATTGACAGGATAATGGGCAATGACAGAAAACGCCCCAGAGATATCAGATATATCATCAACTGCCTGTTTCCGGGCTATAGCGGGCTTTTTGAAAGAGCAAACAAAGCTTTGTTCAAAATTGGCGAGCCGGCAGTTAAACATCTCATAAGAGCCTATCCGTATAAATCCTGTAATGAATTTGGGGATTTTACGACATGTATTTACAACCTTATAAAAGAGATCGGCGGCAGCGAAGCTGAAGAGTTTCTCCGCTCGGAACAAGAAAGTCAAGATGATATTCTTCAACCAGATTCTCAACAGAATAATGAAAAGGATACGGCCAGATATTCTGTTTGATTGAATGCAATACTTCACTTATACTGTCCTCTGTAATCTAACACAATCTGGTTTTGGGGATTAGCTAATGGCGACAATAACAAAAAAAGAACTTATTGACCGAATCACAAAGAAGACTCGATGTAAGAATATTACCTGCAAGGAAATAGTGCAGCAATTCCTCGATGAGATAGCAGCGGAGCTTGGCAAGAACAACCGCCTGGAGTTTCGCGATTTTGGAGTCTTCGAAGTCAAAGAACGAGCTGCAAGAACTGCACAGAACCCCAAAACTCTGGAGAAAGTCCATGTCTCGGCAAAACGGAAAGTAAAGTTCAAAATGGGGCGTGTGATGGGAGAGAGGCTGAATGACCACAAGGCTAAGTAATACACTATAGTTTTCCCATCGCTCATTAACAAGTTTGATTCCAAGAGAAATAAGGAGAAGCTGATGATTCGTAAATTCATACCCTTAACTTTCATAATTGCTTTATCCGTAATCCTATGTGCTTCGGTTGGCGAATCAGCCTCAGCAGAAGAAAATTATGTTACATTGTTCAACGGTAAAGATCTTAGTGGCTGGGTTCCTGTGGGAACGCCACTCGCATTTACTGTTAAGGAAAACTCCATTTATTCAACCGGAGCCGGACCCTACCCTTCATGGCTTCGCACCGAGAAAGAATACGAGAACTTTGTCCTCCGTTTCGAGTACCGAACGGATGGATGGTACGAAGGCGGTATTTTGATTCACTGTCCGCTTTATGGGCCGGGATCTAAAATCGGATTTAAACTCCATCTGCGGCATGATCAGAAAGAATATGGAACCAGGTCTCCAGGAGCCATTTACGATGCGGTGGCACCACGCAGTATCGCGAATTTGCCTTCGGGCAAATGGAATCGATGTGAAGTGGTATGTGATTGGCCGCGGCTGCGCATTTCGCTCAACGAGACAGTCATCCATGATATCGATATGGAAGCCGACGATGCGTTCAGATATAGAATGCGCAAAGGTTTTATGGGTATTCAGAACATTGGCTGCAAAGCATCTTTCAGAAATATTCAAATCCGGCCACTTCCGGGTAGGGAGAAATGGATTAATCTGTTCACATCCGGTATGGACAGATTCCGCACGCAAGGAGAGGCGGATTGGCAGATCCAAAACGATATCCTCACCGGCAAGGGTAAAGACGGTACGGCGATCACTAAGGAAGAATTTGAGGGGCCGTTCGAACTTCAGGCATGGGTTAAGACTATCGTCAATGGAAATGGCGGCGTGCTCTTTAATTATGGGAAAAGCGGCGTCGAGGTACAATGCTTTAATTCTCCAGACAGTACGAATCCTACAGGTAGTATCTATGGTATAGCTTCTGCGAAGCGGGTCGTTAGTTATGATGAGGAATGGTTTCTGCTCCAAATCTTTAATAATGGACCAAAAGCTATGGTAATCGTTAATGGCGAAAGAGTCTGTCAAACCAATAAGCTTAAACCGCCGTATAAAGGGGGTATTGCTTTTCAACAACATACGCCGGGAGCTGTGATTCTCTATCGAGGCGCCAGGATTAAGAAGCAATAGGTCTCTTGAAATTGGCTTTGTATTGGCTTTGTTTTGGGTTTGTTTTTTTCTGGCCATATCCGCATTTTTCTTCATAATCTTTTGTAAATACACACTTTGCATCAATTTTGCCCTTTCGACAAATTGGGTTTGAATTGGGTTTGTTTTGGCTTTAATTGGGTTTGAATTGGCTTTGTTTTTTGGCCTGAGCCAGCGTCTAAAATTACATATATCATTGATACATAAGTACTTATATTCATTTTGCCATTTCTGAAATTGGGTTTGTTTTGCATAAAAAGGTGTGTCTGGAAATATGTTATAATTGAAAGAGTGCCTAAAGTGACTAAAGTGCCTAAAGTTAGCTAAAGTTGGATAATTGATGCTCATAATTGTTCATTATAGTTAATTATGGATACCCGATTACGACATTCGAGGACAAGCTTCCTCCTTCGCCTTTGGCTATGGAGGACAGGCAGGGCAGGCCCCCACAGAATACACCCGCTTAGAGTGCAAAGCACTCTAAATAAGGGGGCAGGCGGCATTCTAAATGTGGGGGCAGGCGAAAAAAAGCCTGCTTCTATAATTAGAGCAATGGACACTTTTGAGCTGAAAAAAGTCTCGATTTTCGATGCTGGATTCTTGTAACTCGTTATATTGGAAGGAGATAGAAAATTATGAAAATTTAGATTTTTGTTTTTAACAGTGAGCGTTTTTGAACGAAAACGGGGAAAGTTCAAAGTTAAAAGTGTAAAGTGAAAAGTTAAAAGGGAAAAGTTAAGAATTCAAAACGTGGCAAGAATGTGGTTGATTTTGTCGTTTTTTTGCGGTTTTTCTTAGTTATTTAGCGTTTTTGACTGAAAAATGCTCGATTTTTCGAGGTATAGATGATGGAAAGAAATATCGAATATCCAACAAGGAATGTCGAATATCGGGTTCATCCGGGAAATGGGTAGGTGCATTCGGTGTTTCGGACGACCGAGAAAA
>JACNGQ010000276.1 GCA_014384025.1 Planctomycetota bacterium
TACCAGCTCACCATAATTTTGGCGACTCAGTTGCACTTATGAGTTGAATCCGCTGCTCATTAATTATATCAATGGCTTTGTTTATATAACGGCCCTTTGCTTCGTAATTATTATTCTCAATCTCCCTGATTGCCAGTCTCAAAAACTTGATTGCACCGTCGTATAATATAACAATGAGACGGCCTTTGTTTTGGGTTGTAACTGCATTGTCCTGATATGCTGTGATTCCATTCATGATTTTGCTCCACTATAATCTCTTCTTATACTGCCTGCACGATGCCAGTTTTGCTAAATATGTTTTCATAAGCTTTATCGGATAAAAAAGAGGGGACTTAAGGAATTTCTTCGATTAAATGGCCAAACTCTGTTCGGAAGGCTATTTAAGGCGGATTAAGGACAATATCGGCAATTCTAAATGGATTAGAAGACATATGAATTGACATTTTGTAAAAACAAATCTACGGCATTCTGCGTTTTGGAGATACTTACTTCTCAACAAAGCAATTCACCGGTTTGAGGTTGTCAGTTGTGTTATGACCGGGATGAATGAAATCTGTGATGTCAGGTGATTTCTTTGACCTGGTTTTTCCTGGATTTTCTTTTGCCGGGGATGCTTTTTATTGGTTGCGGTTTTTCGACGGTCTGTTCTGTGGGCTTGTTATGGTTAAAGGGAACACTTTTGTTATTGCCGTGAATTTTGTCAACTATTGTGTAACTCTCCACTATAGACAAAAGGCTCAATAGAAAGCTCAGAGTGCTTTCCGCACCCTGATTGGTATTAACGCCGTCACAGAGAAGCCCATCGTTACATCCTTTTGTTCTAAAGTCATACAGTGGGATGCGCAATTCGTTTTGCCCGAGGAACCAGTCAAAAGCTTTTCTTTGAAGGGTCAAATATTTATCGTTCTGTGTTGCGTCATAAGCTGCCCGTAACATCATGACCGTGCTTGCTGCTTCGATAGGTTGTTGGTCAAATATGGCTTTTGTTCCGCCCCGCTCGTAAAATCCTGTGCAGCCGATAAAGCTGAAATATTCGTTATTGAAGGTATTTGCCAGCAGAAATTCACAGGTTTTTTCTGCGATCTCGATATATTTCTTGTTCTCCGAAGTAAGACCGGCAACGAATAAAGCATAAGGCAAAATGGCGTTGTCGTATGTTAAAATTTCTTCGAACCAGTCCCAGTCGGGGTAATTATTTTCTTCGTATTGAACTATCAGACCGTCTGCCGTTAATTCCAGTTGGCGTTTTATGTCACTGGCTCCCGGAAACGGTATCAAATAATCACACATACCAAGTATCGAATATGCCATACCCCTTGGCAGTTGCTTATGAATAAGCTCTACTGATTTATCAAAGCAGCTCTTGGCAATAGATAGATATGCCGGAGAAGGTGGTTGTGCCATGACCGTTCCGAACGCCCACAGTACTCTGCCGAAAGCATCATTCAACGGCTCGTCCTTGAGCCAGGTTCTGTCAAAATCCATAAAGTTTCTGAATGTGCCGTCGCTGTTTTGTGAATGTATGATGAAGGAAAAATATGTATCGAGAAGCTTAAGAGTCTGTGGCTCGGAATACTGAGCGTAATGCTTGGCTATTGCTATTACCGCCCTGGCATTATCGTCCGTGCAGTAACCGTATTCGCGGTTTGGTATGGTAAAATTGGCATGTTGATATAAGCCGGTGTCATCGGTCAGCTTTTCTAAGTGAGTCAATGAAAGCTCCGGCAACTCAATTGATAACGTTGTTTTAGCGGCTATATGCACCGGCAGCCATTTTGCCTTAAATAATTTCCAGTAGGCCTGTCCGATTTTGGGCCATGTTCTGCTCCGGCCGTATTCATACGCCTGTCTTCGAAGAGAATAAAACTCCGAATCGTCCTGAAGTATCTCGATTATTGTATCAGCTAATTGTTCCGAGTCTTCGAATCCTACTAATTTACCTCGCCCGTCCGCCAATAGTTCCGTAGCCGCCCAGTAAGGACTCGATACAACCGCCTTGCCTGTGCCGACTGCAAATGATAACGTACCGCTGGTCAGCTGTTTTTTGCTTATATATGGTGTTACATAGATATCCGCTGCGCACAAAAAGTTATTAAGCTCATGGTCATCTACGAATCTGTTATAGAAGATTACGTGCTCCTGTAGTTTTAAGTCTTTGACCATTTGCCTCAAACTGAATCTGTATAGCTCGCCCTCCTCTTTGAGTATGTTCGGGTGCGTCATACCCAGAATTATGTACATCACCGAAGGATCGGCTTTGACTATCGCCGGCATCGCCTTAAGCATCACCTCGATACCTTTGTTCCTGTTAAGCAATCCGAAGGTTAAAATCGTTCTCCGGTCTTCCAGTCTGAATTTGTGTTTATAGTAGTTGCTGTCAACAAAAGGCAAATCCGGCATGCCGTGTGCGATTAATTTTATTTTTTTGGTCGGTATATTATATATGTCCCGCAGCATACTCACGCCGCGTTCGTTCATGGTGATTAACTTGTAAGAGACATGGCAGACATCAGCTAACGATTTATGGAAGATCGAATCCGGCTCATCGAGTACTGTATGAAGCGTCGTTATGATGGGGGCTTTGAGCCTGTTCAAAAGTAAACTCAGATATGAACCGGCCTCGCCGCCGAAAAGACCGAACTCGTGCTGGACGCAAACCGCGTCAACGTGGCTGAAATTGATATAATCCGCCGCACACATATAATCGCTTTTTACATTCTGACGGATTTCGAACTTGACCGGGTCGGCATATTTTTGGTCCCCCGACTGCATTGCCACTACCTGAGGCTCGAATTCACCCTTGGCCGCTAATGCCGTGTTTTTGATAAGGTCCGATGTGAAGGTTGCTATGCCGCACTTTCTTGGTAGGAATGAAGAGATAAACACCACTTTTTTCGGCGAACTTTTTGGCATTCCTGATATCCCATTTTAAGAACTGTAAAACATCCTTATATTTTAGGAATAATTGACCCGGACGTCAAGTAATTTGGCCGTTATAAAAGAATAAAAATCTTTTATTCAGACGTATAAACACTCTCTCTTGTTACGGGTTAAAATAGGTAACTTAGCCGTTTTTTCAACTTATCCGGCTATATATATTTAATTTCACTATAACCGGTTTCAAAACTGCTTTCATCTATCAGTGAAGAAAAGGGCCTATACCGAATCAATCAGTATAGGCCCCGAATTTATACGAATCACCATATTAAAAGGTTATTGTAACCTGCAATTTACGGTGCAGGTGCATACAAACGAATATCGTCAAAGTACATCATACCTGAACCGCCGGCCACCGGATTGCTCCTGTTGCCAAGCCCAAGTGTAATCGAATTAACGTTGGCAAGGTTCACACCCTGGTCTGCGAATAACTGGAGGTCGATATCCCATCGTGTCCAGGAACCTGCCTTCGCCGCGTTAGGATTATCATGGTTGACCACTGCGCTGCCATTGAGAGCAACATACATCGGCTCGGCAGCATTACCCGCATTACCTCTGAACCAAATCGTCAGTGTGTTGACACCATTCACTGTCCAGTTACGGTTGGAGGTCAACGTCAATGTAGCCTCGGATTTGCCAACAGCGTTGTCGTAAGACATCGGCATCGACTGCAAGCCGCTGTGGACGATATTCTGTTCGGCAAAAGGAGGAACTTCATTACCAACAAGAGATCCGTTTGACGGATTATCGTATCCGTCCAGCCAGGCCAGATATATCCTGTTAGAAGCCGGCTCACCTTCATTAATGTCATTGTAGCTCTCCATATCATCTACAATCAGGAAGTTGGCTGTGGTAAAGCTCCAAAGGGGGCCTGTCCACGGACTATTGGCATTGGCATTGTTGGCCTCGTCAATCCGCCAATAGTAAGTAGTATTCCACTCAAGCTGTCCGGCGTCATAGCTTTCGGAACCAAGGTTGCCCCTGCCTTTATATTCCGGCGAACTCGCTCCGGCATTTTTCACAGCTTCTGCATCGGTCCCGAAATAGACCTCATGCGAATCGGCAAAAACTCCCGGCACCCATGTGAGAACAGGTCTCTGCGTGACATCCACAGCGCCTTTAGCCGGATCCGGACTGCCCACGGCACCCTCAGAAGTAAAGCTCCAGACGTTGCCTTTATATGTAACGAAACCATCGAACTCATCGACGCGCCAATAGTAGCTCTTAGCCGGTTCAAGTGGGCCGGATTTGTAAGTTGCAGTTCCCTGTGGAAGACCGCCTGCCGCATTGTTGACATCGTCAAAGTTGTCACCCAAATACACAGTATGCAGTTTCGCACCGAAACCTCCGGTCCAGTTAAGGTTTGAATTCAGGTCGATAGACTCGGCGCCATCAGCCGGTTCTGGTAAATAGGCGGTCCTGGGAGGAATACTAAAGCTCCATACATCGCCCTTCCATGGACTATTCGGCTCGGAGTCATTGACCTCATCAATACGCCAGTAATATGTTGAGCCCGGAACGAGGCCCTCCGAAAATGCAAAACCAGGGAAGCCGGCAACATAAAATGTCGCGGCCTGGTTACCCACGAATGTACCTTCGGCGCCGCTTTCCACATCGTCAAAGTTGTCGCCTAAATACACATCATGGGAGACCGCGAATCTTCCCGGTGACCAGCTAATGTTTACCCAGATGTCTTCATGGAGCGCACCGTTCGCAGGGTTTGGCTTGGTGGCGATAATAGGTATCACCGTGGGTACCGAAATACTGAAAGTATCGTGTCCCGACGCCGTGATTCGCACGCCCATTGCCGGCACGTCCGTCGTGAAAACCACGCCGAAAGCATTCTGACCATTCACACCGACTCCCGTATCGGCATAATCAACTGCGCCGCTGAACGCAATCGGCGCTCCGAGCGAACCGTCCAAACGAATCGCCTGCCACGTACCCGTGTCGTTGCCGCCTCGTTCGAAATGGAAGAAAGTGTTCGCCGGGATGGGAAAAATCGTTTCCTGGAAGTCGATACCGTCGATCGATGAAATATTGTCTGGGTCCCCTTCGGTAGCGAACATGAAGTTGTCGGCATTCGGGCCTATGTCGCCGGACTTAACGGTTGACGTTCCGCTCACCGTCGCCTCTGGAGCTGGAGTCCCATCCTCCCACAACGTTTCAACGCCTGAAGCCGGGACATACCACCGCGTTGTTGTACCCAGTGTCAGATCCCCTTCTTCGACAATATATTCAGTTCCCTCATACCGAAAGCTGATGATCGCACCGTCAACTACGGTAACATCCGCCAGGCCGGTAAGTTTGTCGGCCCTAACAGAGGCTGTCATGACCACCACGGCAAAGAGAATTAGACAAAGCAAATTCTTAGACATAATGTCCTCCTTCAAAAAAGATTCAATACTCGATGTGACTTGACATCTAGAATAGTTTCACTTGCGAAATACAAAGCAGCAATTAAAAACTCTGTACTTCGCATAATATTAAATAAGACCTCCTCTATTCGGAAACTTCGGTAATTCAACCAACAGAAAGGCTAAATCCAAAGATATTCAGTTCTATAAACACAAGCCTGACTATATTATTTATACCAAATCAGCCGCTTTCCCGTCAAGGGAAATCCCTTGATTATAGGGGGGCTCCGAGAATTGTTTTGTCACGAGAACGTGTGAAATTTTTTCCGGCAATAATCCAAAACGCAGTAACAGGCTATCCCCCTTTTTCCATCGGGTACACAAGGCCCCATTGCTCGCGTATTGTGTCCATAGTTCTCATGATGGCTACGCTCGTGTCCAATGGTAAAATACGGCTTTCCAGACAGCCGTTACGCAAACATCTCATAACTTCCGCTGCCTCGTAGTTGTAACCGTTGCCCGCACACTCGAACTTGCATTCTCTCTCTTCATCCTGCGAGGTTTTCACAATGATTCTCTCTGGTTTCCAGAAAGCATGAGGTATTTTGATATAACCGTCGGTACCGTAAATAGCGGCCTCTTGTTTGCTCTCTGTGCGAATCGCGGAAGTCAGTACGGCCAGAGCGCCATTGTCGTAACCGAGTATCACGGAAGATTGCTCATCAACACCCGTCTCGCCAAGGTGCGCCATGCCGCTTATGCGAGTAGGTTCTCGTTGATAGACCATTTGTGCTAATGCAATATTGTAAACGCCGACGTCGAGTAGGGAGCCTCCGCCGAGTTCCGGATTGAGTAATAAGCCGTCGGGTTCCCATTCGCAGCGGAAACTGAAGTTCGAATGGACCTGCCGGACCTCACCGATAGCGCCGGAATTGATAATCTCTCGTACCTTGGCCATAGCAGGAAAGCAAAGGGTCCACATGGCCTCCATCAGAAACAGGCCCTTTTCCCGCGCGCTCTCGACCATCTCTGCCGCTTCCGATGCATTTATGCAGAATGGCTTTTCGCAGAGCACAGCCTTGCCGCCGTTCAGGCAACTGAGTGTGTTGCCCTTGTGCATTATATTTGGGGTTGCAACATAAACGACATCGACATTCTCATTACCGGCCAGTTCTTCTGCGCCGACATGGCGGCCAGTTACACCGAACTCTTCGCCAAACTTGTCCGCCGACTCTTTCGTGCGAGAGGCCACGGCAACCAGCTTCGCGTCATTAAGCACCGCCAAACCCCGCGCAAACTGGTGCGCAATAAACCCTGTTCCTATAATTCCCCAACGGATTGTATCACTCATGATGTTCCTTTCACCGAACGCTCTGCGGGACAGCCGCCCCAACAACGGATGGAATTGAGCACTCCTGTACAACTCAACCCTAAATACCAAAATTTCATCCCAATCTCAACAATATTCCGACCAGTACCAGCCTCTCAGCCACTGAGCAAACTTTAGTGAGCAAAGTGGATGGTATTTCTTGGTTGACTGTCCGAAATAAACCTCAAGCTGAATTTGTTGTTTAAATGGCCTCATGAGATGCTTTAAATTGGAAGATGAGGGGCTTTATTGTTTGGCCCGACAATAATGTGCGACAAATATTTTATGTTATCATTCTATTTCAGTTTACGCAGTCAATATCTGTAGATGATTCACTAATTTCAGGCTTTTTTTTAGCTGTAGGTGCTTCACTCTTCATCACTTTTTGTTTTCTCTGTTTTTTCTCTGAAATATTTGTTTTTATCTTAGATAATTCAATGGCTGCATTTTCATTAAGAAGTTTTTGGATTCCATTTACTAAATCTTGAGGGTCAACAAGAACGTTAGTATTCTTTCTAAGGATACGACGAAGCACTCTGATGCCTTCAGGGCTAACTAATGCATCTAAAAGGCTGTTTGGCGAAAGAACAGTTGCTTTCTCCCATAGTTTTGTTAGACTGCCTTTCCGGACCTGCTTATAGCTTATCAACTCAAATTTGGCTGCTAATTCTACTGTATCATCAGTTAATAGATTCCACTGTTCAATTAATTTTGTTTTAGGAGGTTGACCAAACTCGACATGGTACAAACGCCAGTCACGACTGTTTGTGAGCAAAATCCATTCACAACCTGAATCAATAGCGTAAGATGAAACTTGTTTAAGATGTTTCAACGCAAGGTCGACACCTACGCGTTTTAATTCAACCATAATTATAGGTTCAGCGTCTGGTCCAGATTCGAGTTGTACAGCAAAATCTACATGCTCAGTCTCCCCTGCGCCCTTGATTGCCCGTTCACGGCTAAGGTGCACAAAGGCATCATACCCCATCACGATTTCAAATATACGCTCAACTCTTCGTCTGGTCTCAGCTTCATTGCCATCGGCTTTCATCACATTGTCAACCATTCTACGAGCGTCAGAAATGTTGCGTCTTAGCTCTTTATCAATAGTTTTACGTGCCATGTTAATTCCTTTCCCAAAATGCTATAAAGCAGTTTTTGTAGAAGTCTACTTATTGTTCGACAAGCAGTCAAATATTTTCCTCAGTGTGACTCCATACAGTGATAGACTACCAGAGTTACAAACAAAAGAAAAATAAGATGATTCTTTGCGTATATTATAGCGTTTTATTCTAACCATCACCGCACCCAAGCCGAGCAGCTAATTTAGAGCATTTTGTGTCTTTTGAGAAGCCACCCAGAAAATGTCAATCCGAGACTGCCGAGAAAAACGTCATCTCCTTTAGGATCTTGGTACGTCTCGCAAATAAATATGATTATATAAATCTGAATGTTGCAATACAAGGAAAATCAAGGCTGAATTTTGACTATTACAATCCACTCTTTTACTCATCCAAACCTCAAAGAATCTCGTCATTTTCGACAAAAAACGCTAAAAACAACCCCCAAATCCCCAACCGCATTTCTGCCTGCGGTTCGCTCCAGTTTAAATCACTCCGTCGCTTCGCGTCTGCGTGATTGTATGATGCTCATGCTGGCCTTCGATAGAAATGCTAAAAACAAAATACAAGCCCACAGACAGTGAGTTGTCTATGACATTATTTTAATTTTCACTCGATTTTTGGCCCTTTTTATGGTATAATACTCATATGTTAGCCAGATGGCTAACGCAAACCGCCAGCAGGCGAAGTTCAGGCCCGATAGCCAAGTCAAATTTGCCCTCAACTGCCATAATCGGGATTCCGTTAAGGAAATCTTATGACTATATACCATATACTAATGATTAAATACCAACGTCTATTCACCAACGACTATCAAATCTCTACGAAAGAATACGTACGAAAGAATCAACAAATTATGCAAAACAAAGCCAATTTCCGGAAAGCCAAAAATGATGCAAGTTCAGTATATACAAAGAATTAAGAAGATTTGTTGCTCTGTGCGAGCGAAAAAACAAACCCAATTCAAACCCAATTCAAAGCCAATTCAAACCCAATTAAAGCCAAAACAAACCCAATTCAAACCCAAACAAAGCCAATTTCTTCAAATTCTAAAAATGCTGGAGTTTACCCTCGGGTGTGCTTACCTGTTTTTCTGCCGGGGGTCGGGGGCTTTTGCGTGGATAAGGAGCCTTAGGAAGATAAATTGTGATTTCCTCGCGGAATTTACTACCCTTAAGGGTGCCAATTTTGATAATAAGGAGTTTTGCCCAATTTAACATATGGTATATGACAAAAAGACCAAAATTTGATAATATGGAGTCAAATTGATAATTAAGAACCTATCCAAATAATTAACAAAACAAAAGGAGAAAAAAATGATCAAACAAAAAAAACTTACCTGTATTGTGGTTTTACTTTCAGCTTCATTTATTTTCACCACGGCCGCCATCCTGCCTGCAAGAGGACAGGCTTCGAAATCCGACCTTCCGGTTAAGTGGGGAGAGCTTACCGCCCCCGATTTTATAAAGGCCGCCGAAAAATCCGCGGGCGTCTGCCTCATTCCGATAGGTGTCTTCGAAAAGCACGGCCCGCACCTGCCCCTTGGGACCGATTTAATTGATGTCAGGGAAGTTGCTTTACGAGCTGCAAAAAAAGAATACGCCCTGGTCTTCCCCGAATACTATTTCAGCCAGATTTTGGAAGCAAAACACCAGCCCGGAACTATAGCATACAGCCCTAAACTCATTTGGGACATCCTCCAGCAGACCTGCGATGAAATTGCCCGTAACGGGATTAAGAAAATCGTCCTTGTGAACGGCCATGGCGGAAACAATAGTTTCCTGCCCTTCTTCTGCATGGCACAGCTTGAAAAACAGCGGGACTACTGCGTTGTATTGTTCAAGCCTCAAACCGATCCGAAAGTTGAAGAAAAAGTAAAAAAGCTCAGAGAAACCAAAACAGGCGGCCATGCAGGAGAAGTCGAGACCTCGACAATGCTGGTTTCAAGGCCGGACCTCGTACATAAAGACCGCGCAAAAGACCAGTCAGGCCGGGACCTCGCTCGATTAAAACATCTGCCCGGCAACTACACCGGAATATTCTGGTACGCCCAATTCCCAAACCACTACGCAGGCGATGGCAGCTATGCCAAACCCGAACTTGGTGAACTGTTAATAAAATCTGAGGTTAACCAGCTTGTTGACTTGATTAAAATTCTTAAAAAAGACGACACCATCCTCAACCTGCAGAACCGATTTTACAACGAATCAAAAAATCCACTCAATACAAAACAATAATGTTCAAATAGACGGTAAATTATGTTATAATGAAAAAAATCGAACTTCTGATAAGGAGCCTAAAGAATGAGTTACTTCATAATGTTCATGTTAATCAGTTTCCTGATTCTGATTCACGAGTTAGGTCATTTCATTGCTGCCAAATTATCGAAAATACCTATCCAGATATTTTCCGTCGGTTTTGGTCCGAAATTATGGTCCTTTCGCAAGGGCCAGACCGAATATCGCATCTCAGCCTTACCCATCGCCGGCTATGTTTTACCTAAGATGGAAGATGTAGATGACTTCTTTCAAATCGATTCTTCCCGGCGTATCGCATTTGCACTGGGCGGGCCTTTGGCAAATATTATTTTGGCTGTAATTTGTTTGGGCTTTTTAAACGCGTTAACGATGGGCTTTTCATTCTATGCCGTTCTGATTTTCCCGTTTGTCCAGCTAACAAAAATAACCTCTCAATTTCTATATGCGCTGCCGTCTTTATTCTCCAGCCCGGATAAGCTGTCTGGAGTAATTGGAATCGTAGCCATGGGCGGGCAAATGGTTGCCGGTGATTTCCTGAATATACTGAACCTGGCCGTGATGCTTAATATCAATCTTGCCATATTAAACCTTCTGCCGATTCTGCCTTTGGATGGTGGAAAGATTCTATTTTGCCTGCTTGAAAAAATCCATCGTTCCATTCTCAAGCTGCAAATGCCTCTTACAGTCACGGGCTGGGTATTGTTTTTGGGATTACTTTCCTACGTTACGGTACTCGACATGTGCAAGTACGTTTTCAAAATCTATGCGTAATGATCAATCTCACACGAAATAACAATACTAAACTCAATAAAATTAATGGGATATGCAGGACAAATGACGAGTAATAAATTTACTGCCGGAGGAGGGACTCGAACCCTCACCCTGTTGCCAGGACGGGATTTTGAATCCCGCGCGTCTGCCAATTCCGCCACT
>JACNGQ010000278.1 GCA_014384025.1 Planctomycetota bacterium
AAATGAACAAGCCCGTCAAACAAACCGCAAAGCCAGTCAAAGGTCTACCGAGAGGCAAAATAGGCAACCTTAACATCAGCAGGATAATCTGCGGCGGAAATCTCATCGGCGGCTGGGCGCACAGCAGGGACCTGACGTATGTCTCTACGTTAGTCGTCGCTTATCATACCGACGAAAAAATCTTCGAGACACTGGAGCTGGCCGAGGAGAACGGCATCAATACGATTTTGACTAACCCTGTTTCCGACAGGGTCATCAATAAATACTGGAATGAAAGAGGTGGAAATATTCAGTGGATTTCCGATTGTGCCGGCGGGCCGGACATCAAGACCGGAATAAAACGTTCCGTCGATAGCGGGGTCCATTCTGCCTATATACAGGGTGGTCTGGCAGATAATGCAGTCGAAAAAGGGCAGGTTGACCTGTTGGGCGAAGCGCTCGAATACATCAAGGAGCAGGGCATACCCGGCGGAATGGGCGCACACTTGCTCAGTACGGTTAAAGCCTGTATCAAAGCAGGCATCAAACCGGATTACTGGGTAAAAACACTGCATCCCGGGAATTACTGGTCGGCTAAGATTCACCCGGAGAATGACAATATCTGGAGCAGAACTCCGAAAGACACTATAAAGTTTATGGAAACGCTGGATACACCATGGATTGCCTTTAAGGTATTGGCCGCCGGGGCAATTCATCCGAGAGACAGTTTCAAATATGTCTTCGAAAATGGGGCTGATTTTGCCTGCGTGGGGATGTTCGATTTTCAGATTATCGAAGATGCACTCATAGCAAAAGATGCGCTCTCCGGTAAATTGAACAGACGCCGTCCCTGGCGGGCGTAACACGTTTAACACTCCATAGAAGGGTGCAGAAAATGTCAAAAGATTTGAATCGCAGACAGTTCGTCAAAAAATCCCTCCTTGCTTCGGCCGCCGTGACATCCGTTGTGAGTCTCGAAGAAAAAGCTCTATTAGCACAAATGAACAAGCCCGCCAAACAAACCGCAGGCTCTTCTAAAGGCCTGCCCGAGGGCAAAATCGGTAATGTCAGGATAAGCAGGATAATCTGCGGCGGAAATCTAATCAGCGGATACGCCCACAGCAGGGATTTGATTTATGTATCTTCTTTACTGAACCACTATTTCACGGATGAAAAGATTTTAGAAACCCTCCGGATTTGCGAGGAAAACGGTATCAATACTATCATCACTGGCACCGGCTCGGCCGGGCTTCTGAAAAAACACTGGAACGAAAGAGGCGGTAAAATCCAGTGGTTCGCACAATGCACAGCAGAGACTAATGACCTTACCTCTGACGTCAAGAAAGCAATCGATGGTGGAGCAACCGGGGCTTTTGTGATTGGTAATATCGGAGACAACTGGTCCCGGAACGGCCGTACCGACCTTATAGGAAAAGTCGTGGATTTTATCAAACAAAACGGCATCATCGCCGGTGTCGGTGGGCATAATCTCCGCACACCCATGGCCGCTGAAAAAGCAGGCATCAACGCCGACTTCTATATGAAAACCCACCACAGCACCAAATACTGGTCCACACGAAAGCCTGAGCAGCAAAAAGACGTGATTGATAACTACAACGAGGACAACTACTGGGACAAGTACCCGGAAAAAACCGTAGAGTTTATGAAGACGGTGAAAAAGCCCTGGATCGCTTACAAGGTGCTGGCCGCCGGTGCTATTCATCCAAGAGACGGCTTCAAATATGCCTTTCAAAACGGTGCCGATTTCCTCTGCGTCGGCATGTTCGACTTCCAAGTCATCGAAGATGCGCTCATTGCCCGGGACATCTTAGCAGGCAAAATAGAAAGACAGCGCCCCTGGAGAGCGTAAAAAATCAGTAGTCCTTGAATCCTTTCATCCACTCCGGCCAGTCGGAAGCCTGAACAAGCCCCGCCTGTGTCCACGGCCCGGTTGTGTCATACTCCCGATGCCACTTCAAAGTCCAGAGTTCCTTCAGCCCGACCTTTCTGGAAGAGAAATCCGCAAACACGCTGTTCACAAATCCATCATGCCGGTTAATGCAGAGCATTTTCATCGCATTCGAAGTCCAGTCGTCCCTCTGACCCTCGAATAATGGAGGATTATCGGTGTGGTGCGGCCTCGTATCCCACCACAGGTCATCCAGAAACAGAGGTATATTAGCCGCACCACTGACATCGCGGCTTCTCCAGTAATGCTCACCCGGCTTACCACCCTCCCGCCCCGGCAGCGGATCGGTAATCCATATGTTAATCCCATAACTGCCGTACTCGTCATAATAGTTCGTCCATGCCGCAAGCGGTACCTGCCAGCCCTGGTCGTAAGGCTTCGTAGCCGTCGGACAGCAGCAGAGTTCCTGGTTGTGTATATAGTATGGTCGCAGCACCGCCATCCAGCTAAACTGCGTGTCCGCCCCGACGTTCCAGCCTCTATGAAAATTACCGTTGTTGTCGTCTGTGTACATCGAAAAGTAAAGGCCCCACTGCTTCAGGTTCGACTGGCAGGCAATCGCCTTGGCCTGTCCCTTAACACGCTGCAATGCAGGCATCAGGACCGCCATCAATAAAACAATAATGGCGATAACTACCAATAGCTCTATTAAAGTAAATCCCGGTGTATATCTTCCGCCTTTCCCGCTGGGGATACTTTTGTCTTTTGGGGTAAAGTCTTTTTCAATGCGCATATCAGACCTCCTTCTGCGTTTATGAAGGTTCTGCAAAACTGATGTTTTCGCCGGACACTATGAGTTATCCGGATTAACTTTGCGATTTTATCCGTTTAAGCGGTGCCGTCATCGTAACCTTACTGCCTCGCCTCTCTTCGGTGTCAATCTCAAACTGTCCGCCTAACTGCTCCAATCGCTGCCGGATACTAAAAAGCCCGAATTTGGTATCTTCAATTGCTGTTGACATCGCTTTTACAGCGTCAAATCCTTTGCCGTCATCTTCGACATCGATCTGTATATGCTCGTCAACTCTGCGAACAGAAACCTTTACTTTGTGTGCCTGGGCATGCTTGATGACATTAACAAGCAATTCCCGCACATTGCGGAACAAAAACGCCCGAATGTCATCATCCAGCGGCTTTTGCTGTCCATCATCGATAAATTCAGTTTCGATACCGTGTTTCTCCCAGACTTGCACGTCAAGCCATTCGGCAACAGCCGCCTCAAGACCAAGTTCATTTAATATAGGAGAGCTTAGGTCAAATGTTAACGACCTAGTGTCCCGAATGATTTGGCCAATATTGTTACATATTTCATCCAGGGCCTTTGTAAGCTCGCTGGAGGTTGCAGATTGGTGAAGTTCGTCAAGTTTGATCTTGGAAAACACAAGAGACTGGCCTATGTGGTCATGCAGCTCCGTAGCTATGCGGCGCCTCTCACTTTCCTCTGTAAGCGTCAACTGAGAAGCCAGAGACTTAAGCTTTGTCTGATTGTCTAAAAGTTTTTGCTCCGCCTTCTTGCGCTCGGTGATATCTTGCGTAAAACCTATTCCGCGAGTACAATTCCCTTCATCATCAAAGTCCAATTCTGCCTTCTCCCTGACCCATCTAACCTCGCCGTCAACTATAATTCGATGCTCAATGTCATAAGGTTCCTTATTGAGGGCCGCCTTCCATTTCTTATCGACATATTCCCTGTCATCCGGATAGACGCAATCCAGGAAAATCTCATACGTAAGTTCAGCCCCTGCAGGAACTCCAAAAATCCGGTAATTTTCATCCGTCCAGATTAATATATTTTTTTCGATATCTAATTCCCATGTTCCTATACAACCGATGTCCTGTGCCTTTTCAAGGTAGTACTGGTGCTTCTTAAGTTCATACTCCGCCTTCTTGCGCTCGGTGATATCTCTTAGGAAATTTAATGTAGCGGATTTGCCCTCCCATTCAATCAGAATTCCATTGTTCTCTAGCCACTTTGCGTTACCCTGTTTATCGACAATTTTGAATTCATAGACATGTGGAACTTCCTCTCCTTTTAAGCGCTTTAGGTGAATTTCCATTACCCGCTCCTGATCGTCCGGGTGGACGAATTCTATGAAAGGCCGAGATGTTAATTCCTCTTCCGTATAGCCCAAAAAAACCATAGCCTGGGGATTAACAAACTGAAGCTTTCTGTCTTGTACTACGACAATACATTCTTCAGCGTTATCTATCACGGCCTTATATCTGTTCTCACTCTCACGAAGAGCTTCCTCAGCCTTCTTGCGCTCTGTGATGTCGAGCCCATATGCGTTAGCATAACCTGCATGCACTACAGGTGCCAATACCACCGAAAATATGCGTCCGTTGTGGCACTTAAACTCAAAACCGAAAACGCTGTCCGAACCGAAAACTTCCTCTATACGTTTGCAGCAATCGTCCGGCAGACGCTCGCCCACTTTTCGTCCCCACGTCTCCAGTACCGGTGAGCTGGCGTCATTGGCATACAGGATCGTACAATCCTTTGATATTCGGAGTACAGGGTTTGGGTTTTCACTGGGGAATTTTGCCAGACTCTCAATAATTTCTTTCGCTCGCTTGCGCTCGGTGATGTCCCTAAAAATGCCCATTAAATGTGTTTTTCCTCCTAATGTTATTAGGGATGAGTTAACATCGGCATAAAAAATGCTGCCGTCTTTTCTTTTTACCGGAATATCATTGGCGAGTGTAAACTCATTTTTCGACTGTTTCTCGAATTTTTCTATAACTTGAGGCAGGGCTTCCTCGGGGTGAATATCAGAAACTCCCATATCTTTAATCTCTTTCAGGCTATACCCCAGCATTCGACAAAACATTTTATTGCCGGTATAGAATTTTCTTGTCTCCGGCTCCGCCACGACTATTCCGTCATTCGCGGCATCAAAAATAGATTCAAATTTGTGTTCACTCTCATGCAGAGCCTGCTCTGCCCTCAGACGAACAACCGTGCCGCTTATCTGGGCGGCAATTGTCTCCAGTACCATCCGAGACCACGCAGGCACCTCCCGCAAGGTGTGCGAAGCGATGTTAAGACAACCGACAATCCGACCTTTGTGAAGCATCGGTATTACAGCAATAGCACGCAAACCCTCACGTTTTTTCATCTCGTCCAGCGGCACACCCAATAGTTGATGTTGCGTATAGACCGGCTTGCCCCTCATTATCAGTCTCACACTATCTGAGTCTGCCTCCAAGCGCAAAACAATCCTGATAAAATCAGACGATAGCCCTTTATGAAATGCCATATCTAAATCCCCGGAGGCTTCATCAACAAGATAAACTCCGCCGCAATCCATCCCTGATATCTCGATTGCTGCTTCGAGGCATAGATGCAGAACCTCATCAAGCTCCGTTATGGCGCTAAGCTTTACTGCTAAGTCGCGTAGAATGATATTCAGGTTCTCCTGCCGCTTGCGCTCGGTGACAGCATCGCTACTGATGCACTCAGAGATCTTCTCAGGCTGATGTGCAGTATTAGCCTGCTCGATAGACTCTTGTTTGTTTTCGGGATTCTGCATAAATCATTCTCCAGCAGATTAAATTCGCACTGCATTCTAATGACTGCCGCTCCGGCCTACAAGCGAAATTCAGCCCAATACCCGAAGACCGGTATTAATATATAAAAGGTTTGCACATTAATCCCCATAACGAGAAAAGGAACACGTCTGCTTCAACCATCAAATGCTTACTTAGAAGCCTCCTTTGTATTTGCCTCAGCAAGCTCCTCTAATTACTGATACAGAATAGTTTGTTGGCGGTACGGATGAACAACCGGCCGTCGGCGATGGCGATTGAAGCCTGGACAGCCTTGTCTTCCATATCGATTCGCGAAAGGATCTTAAACTGGCCGTCATCGGCGGCAAGGACAACGGCCTCGGCCGCTTCGCTTATGCAGTATAGCTTATCATCCCCTGCCGTGATGGATGCCCACCATGGGGCCCTGCCCCCGAGTTCACCCTGCCATTTCTGTCGGCCTGTACCGGCATCCAGACACGTCATAACTCCGCCTCTTCTGTCGCCAAGGACATAGATATTGCCCTTGTAATAAAGCGGGGTGCTGACGTCCGGCGCAGGCCCGTCAAACTTCCAGGCTATATCGTCATCTGAAAGATTACCTTCGAGGCCGTTCTTGAGTGCCAAAAGTCCCAGGCTGCCCCTCGGCGGAACACCATAAATAAGCTCTTCACCGGTCACAACTGAGGAGATATTACGCCCCCTTGTACTCTTTTCCTTTGCATATTCATAGCGCCAGAGTTCTTTGCCGGTTGTCGGATTATTAGATGTAATATAGTCACTGCCGATTATGAGAATTTCGGCTCGTCCTGAATGATTAAACGGTATCGGAGAGCTGTAAGAATCGAGCGACTCATTCAGCGCATCGGTCTGGCGAGGCTGCTTCCAGATATTTTTACCCGTTCTCGCATCCAAAGCTAAAATGAAGGCATCGAGGCCGGTGCCCTCAGGAGAGCGATAGGCCGTATGACGCCGCTGAATAAGGATATACAGCATGTCGTTGTAAAGCAGCGGACTTGAGCTGTAGCCGTACTTTAGGGAGATGTTGCCGTATTCACCCTCGAGATTGCGTGACCAAAGGACATTTCCCTCATAGTCCAGCCCGGCCAGTTCACCGGAACCAAACATGAAATACACATACCTGCCGTCGGTCACAGGCGAAGGTGTGGAAGGATTGTTCCTTGGCACTTTTCTGCCGGACACTCCCAGCTTCTTTCGCCATAGCTCCGTGCCGTTTTCGGAATCAAGGCAAAGTGCAAACAAATCACCGCTGTTTGTATCTGTCGAGCTTATAAAAACTTTGCCGTTCGAAATGATAGGTGTAGCCGAGCTGTGACCTGGAAGAGAGGCAACCCAGGCGACATTCTCTGTCTTGCTCCAGCTCGACGGCAGGTTTTTCTCTTCACTCGAACCGTTCAGAAACGGCCCGCGCCAATGCGGCCAGTCGCCGGCTAAAACCCGCACGCTCAAAAGTAAAAAAACAATGGTTATCGGTGCTGAGATTCTTTTACTTATCATTGTTACCGTCCTCATAGTCAGCGGGTTTGTGCTTTACACACCCCTTTACAATATTCCAAAAACAAATGGTAAACAATAATACCAAATCTAACCCGCAACTTCTACTCTTTTTCCCATTAGCGTCCATCCCATATCCATCATTAACTTAAAAACCTTCGCCCATTCTGGCGTAACGCATAAACACAAGAAGCGGGAACATTGCTTTTCTTGACGGTTGACTGCTAATACCGTATAGTTATGCGCTTGAGTGATTCAGCTATGGTATTGGGGTTATTTGGAGTTTGTTGTATATGGCGAAGAAAAGTCAATGTGAAAAGTGTACTGGATTGTGCTGTCAGTATTTTGCGCTGCCCATTGAAACGCCCGAAGACAAGGATGATTTCGATGATATAAGATGGTACCTGTGTCATAAGAATATGACGGTCTTCGTAGAGGAAGGCGACTGGTATATCAACATAAACAACCCGTGCAGGCACCTCTCGGAAAAAGACCATCGCTGTAAGATTTACGATAAAAGACCGAACATCTGCAGAGGATATCGTCACGGAGACTGCGATTTTGTCGAGGGGGAATATGATTACGAGCTGCACTTTACAGACGACAAGCAGATGGAGGAGTACATAAAGATAAAATTCGAAAATAACGTAACTGAAAAACAAAAGGCAAAGAAAAAGCAGAAAAAGAGAAAGAGATGAAGATACCGCCGGTAAAAGGGACAAGGGATTTTTATCCGCCCGAAATGGCTGTCAGAAACTGGATAATCGATGGCTGGAAGAAGGTCTCCGTCCGCAACGGCTTTGAAGAATACGATGGGCCGATATTCGAGCTTCTAAAGATGTTTCAGATTAAAAGCGGGGACGAGATAGTCGAGCAGCTCTTCTCTCTACGCGACAGGGGCGGCAGAGACCTGGCCCTGAGGCCTGAAATTACACCGACTCTGGCACGAATGGTAAACCAGCGGATCAATGCGCTCTCCAAGCCGATAAAGTGGTTCTCGGTACCGAGATTGTTCCGAGCAGAACGCCCACAGAAAGGCCGGCTACGGGAATTCTTTCAGTGGAACATCGACATAATCGGCGAAGATAGCCCCCTTGCCGACGCCGAGGTGATTTTTACAACAGTCGATTACTTACGTGAAATTGGACTTACGAGTAAAGACATCAAAGTCAAAATATCAAGCAGGCAACTGCTGGCTGATTACCTCATAAGCCTGGGTATTCCCGAAGACAAGCTTGAGTCTATATATGTTATCCTTGACAAGAAAAACAAATTGCCTCCCGATACTTTTGAAAAAATCCTTGCTGAACAAATTCCGGATACAAGCACAGTCAGAAAAATACTGGATTTTATGAGCGTCGATTCGATACCACAGCTTAAAGATTTTGTAGAAGAAGGATCAAGCGCTTTCCTCAACATAAAGTGTGTTCTTGACAATTTGGATATGATGGGAGTAGGTGATTTCTGCCTCTATGACCCGGGTATTGTTCGAGGGCTGGCGTATTATACCGGCATCGTATTTGAAGTTCATGATGTCGCCGGCGAGCTTCGGGCAATTTGTGGCGGAGGCAGATACGACAATCTGCTTCGAGATTTCGGCGGACCACCGGTATCTGCCACAGGCATGGGTATGGGTGATTGCGTGCTGGAAATCCTGCTCAAAGAAAGAGGCCTTCTGGAAAAGCAGTTACCAAAAACCAAGATTGATTATTTTGTTTCATGCGTTGATGAGAATTACAAAGATGTAACGGTCGAAGTAACAATGAAGCTGCGATCGGCTGGCTTTTCTGCCAATTTTAGTTATAAGATAACCAAGCTAAGCAAGCAGCTCAAACAAGCTTCCGAACAAAACGCAGCCAAATGTATAATCATTGGTGATGAGTTCAAAAACAATAAGCTCGCCGTCAAAGATATGGCAACCGGCCAACAGGAGCTTGTTGACTACGATGAGTTTTTATCAGATATTAAATCTTGATTTAGTTTTGTATCGGCTATCGTTATCAGGAATGTGCGGGATTTATTTGGAGGTATGAAAAATGAGATTTCTTAAATCAGCGTCTTTATTCTTTTTACTATCGGTTTTAGCTTGTAACACTTCGCATCTTCAAGCAGCGGCTTCGAGACGGCAAACCATTATATCACCGGAGGTACATTCAGACGGCCGGGTAACGTTTCGGCTAAACGCTCCGAACGCCAAAAGTGTGGGTGTGAATGCTCAGTTTGCTCGCGGCGTCCGGCCAATGACCAGAAACAAATCGGGCCTGTGGAGCATTACTTTGGGCCCTGTCGAGCCGGAGATTTACGAATACAATTTTGTCGTCGATGGCCTGCAGATAGTCGACCCAGCCAATTCCTGGCAGAAAATGTGGATTCGGACCTCGAAGAACCTTGTCGAAATACCCGGTAAAGAGCCGATGTTCTTCCAGCAGCAGCAGGTCCCGCACGGAACGGTCCACCTGCATAAGTACCCGTCGAACTCGCTCGGTGTTACTCGCGGGCTTTATGTCTATACACCGCCCGGCTACGAGACGAGCGAAAATTTCCCATACCCCGTTCTTTATCTTTTACATGGCATGGGTGATACCGAAGATGCGTGGACGGTTGTTGGTAGAGCAAACTTCATAGCGGATAACCTCATCGCCACACAAAAAGCCAGACCACTCGTTATCGTAATGCCCTATGGCCACACACCCTCAGCACCCCCTGATATGAGAAGCCTTGGAAACTACGCAGCCTTTGAGAAGGACCTGATCGAAGATGTAATCCCTTATGTCCAGAAAAACTATCGAGTAAGTAAGGAACAAAAAGACCGGGCCATAGTCGGCCTGTCGATGGGCGGTGGGCAGTCACTGACTATTGGGCTGGGAAATATTGATCTTTTCGGCTGGGTAGGTGCTTTTAGTTCGGCTGTACCAAAAAGTCCGACAATTGATGACCTCTTGGCCAATGCGAAAGTTAACAACGACAAGCTTAATCTACTCTGGATAGGATGCGGTGATAAGGACTTCCTTTTCCAGGCAAATCTGAAACTTATCGCGCAATTGAAAAACGACAACATCAAGCATGTCGCATACATCACGGAAGGTGGACACGAATGGCGGCTGTGGCGAATATACCTGAATGAGCTCGTTCCGCTTTTGTTCAGAGCCGGCAAATAACATTATAAATCCAAACAACTTGATAAGCAGCTATTGATGCCTCAGTCAGCGGGTAGCGAGAAGGACTCCAGCTATGAAAAAGGACTCTTTTCCAAATCACTATGAGCGGGCCTTCGAAAATTGGCTGATAGACAATCGAATCAAATACACTTCGATAGACGAGCACAAACAGCCGGCCTTTACAGATGGCAAAGTTAAGAGCTTCGATTTTTTGGTATATCCTACCGACAGGAAAAAAATAATTACCGAGGTAAAGGGCAGAAAGTTCACCGGCACCACCCTGGAAAAAATGACGGGCTTCGAATGCTGGGTAACAATCGAAGATGTTGATGGCCTCGTCAAGTGGCAGCAGATTTTAGGCCCTGCTTACCAGGCCGTTTTCATTTTTGTCTATTTGATAAAAAACATAGACGTTGACTTTAACGGCGTCGATGTCTTCGATTTTGACCAGGACAGGTACGTTTTTTTTGCCGTCAAATTAGACGACTATCGCTCGTTTATGAAACGCCGCAGTCCGAAATGGCAAACCGTGACGCTCCCCGCTGACAAATTTCGCCGGTGCGCCGCCCAAATCAGCGAGCTTCTGCTTTGATACCCACTATTGATAGTTTAGGTGGCGAAAGGGAGTCAAGTCGGCATTTAGTAGTTTTTATGTTAACTTCCCGGTTAAAAGAAAAGCGGATTCAACTCATAAGTGCAACTGAGTCGCCAAAATTATGGTGAGCTGGTAT
>JACNGQ010000076.1 GCA_014384025.1 Planctomycetota bacterium
TATATGTGGCAGCGAATGATGTTTGCTACCGGCTTGACCCCGCAACCGGTAAAACCATGCGCCGATACAGTATTCCAGAAGCCGAAGACGGCAGCCCGCGCCGTTGGGGCTACGTCTCTTTTTCGGACAATATGCTGATCGGTATCAGAGCCCTGCCGCTAAAGCAGGGATATGCTGCGGAATTTCGGGCCAAATACCCCCAGCCGAACGATGCTATAAGCTGGGCTTACAAACGATCCAATGCCAAATGGTCTCCGATGACAACGTATCCGAAATGGGAGAATTACAATAGTGACATTGGTTCAATAACGGACAATATGATGGTCGGTGATATGGTTTTCGCAATGGATCCGGACACCGGCGAAATTATTTGGCAGCATACCGGCAAGCGCATTGCCAATATTACCGCCTCAATTGGGGACGGGAAGGTGTTCTTTGCCGAAAACGCAATTATCGACGTGCAACAGGAACTCGCTATTAAAGAGCGTATCGACCTTATCGCAAATGGTACATATGTCGAATCTGAGAAGATGAAAAAGCTTGGTAACGAATATAAACCCGTCGACGTTCGCTTGGCGCTGGCATTGGAATTGGCAACCGGTAAGAAACTATGGGAACATGCGGTGGATTTCACCGGGTGTAGCGGCGATGCCATGGGTTCAGCCGTTCAGGATGATGTATTGCTTTTCTTCGGCTGCGTTGGTAATCATGATGCCTACCGATTCCGCGAAGATCAATTAACCTTTCGCCGGATTGTCGCCCTCTCAGCAATGGATGGCAAAATGCTCTGGTCCAGGCCATGCAACTATCGTACTCGGCCGGTAGTCGTTAACAAAACGATCATTCTGGAACCTCAGGCATGCGATCTGCATACCGGTGAAATTAAGTTGCGTACAGATCCGGTGACCGGCAAGGAACATCCGTGGGAATTTCTCCGGCCCGGCCATACATGTGCTATTTCCAGCGCCTCGGCCAACACATTATTCTATCGCTCCTCATGCTCGGCAATGTATGATATTGAGCGGGATTCGGGAGTGGTTCTTTTCGGCGGCATTCGTCCAGGTTGCTGGATTAGCATGATACCGGCCAGCGGTGTGTTGCTGGTACCAGAGGCGAGTTCGGGGTGTACCTGCTCTTATCCGTTGCGATGTTCATTTGCTCTTGTGCGAAAACCTCAGAAGGAACGGCCCTGGAGTGTCTTCGTCAATCAGACCTTACTCGATGAGAAGGGAAGAGTCATCCCATTCACCTATGACAAACCTGTAAGACATCTGGCCATCAACTTCGGGGCCCCAGCGGACAAGAAAGATAAACACGGGACCTTATGGTTCGGATATCCCAATCCCAGAACCGTTTATACCAAGAACCAATTCAGCAATTACGGGGTGAAATTCGATCTTCAAGAAACAATCCTTGAAGGGATGGGTTATTTCCGTGCTAATTCCTCGGGTAAAAATATTGAAGGTACCAATGAGCCCTGGCTCTTCACATCCGGCTGCCTGGGCCTGACGAGTTGTACAATTCCTTTGATAGGGCCTGAGCAACAAGCACGAACATATACCGTTCGTTTAGGATTCCGTGCTCCAGCTGGAGATAAGAGAGGCCAGCGTATCTTCGACGTTAAACTGCAAGATAAGGTTGTGCTCAAAAACCTCGATGTCACCCTGAATGCTGGCCAGTCTGATAAGGCTCTGGTGAAGGAATTGTCTGCCATCCAGGTGATCGGAGATCTTAAACTGGAACTGATCCCACAAAACGGCAACCCCAAGATGCAACAGGCCCCGATCATCAATTCTGTAGAAATCATTGAAGAATTCGGCAGCTAATTCTGTTACCAGATTTATCCTGATGCTCTGTCTTCTTCGCCAGCCTTGGTTGCAAGAAGGCTTGTCTATAAACGATCTGTTATCAAATAGTTCGGATGGTACCAAGAAAGGACGTTGAATCCGTACGCGAAAAATCTTCAGTTTCTGATTAACATCAAAGCAACGTATACTTACCATTGGAGTAGATTGCTTTATCTTGTCGGTATATTCCATGGGGTTGCGAACATCCTACTTGACACCTTGCCTTTTGATGGATCCGACACTGCGGGTTTGATCGTGCATGCTCTAGCGCATTTACTAATTCTCGTTATTGACCATTACTTACAGGGTAAAGCCTTTCCATCCCCCCTCAGATCTGGCGGATTAATAATAACGTATTTATTTTTATATAAGATTTGAAGCTCTTATTTCGTGACATTCTTGTAGTTCTCCCATATTGGGTGGGGCTTAGTTATCTCTTTGTAAAGTTCTGGCCTTCTTTGCTGAAAGTTCCGGCTGTTCTTCCTGGCGATGCGAAGTTTTTTCAAATTAAATTCTGCGATAATATAATCCTCTCCTGGTTGCCGGCAGACCGCATCAATTTTATTTGGGTATTGTGCAAGCATTGTCCCCGATCCATAATCCTGATTAGTACATATCATTGAGACAAGGTTTTGTTCCATAAAGGTTCTGACATAATAATCCTGGATACTACCTCCCCTGCCATTAATCCAAACGATGATTTCAGCTCCTTTTAGAGAAAGAACGCTGTAGGTTTCTGGGAAATAGCCGTCATAGCAGATAATTATACCGATCCTTCCAAAATCCAAGTCAAATACAGGCAGGTTATTACCTCTCTTCATTATCCACTCCGGGTCGTTTTCTATAAACCACTGTTTATCTTTTCCCGATGGCGGCTTTGAGTAAGCTGGCAGTTCGTCATAAGTATCCACAGCTGCGTGTGTCTTGTAGTATTTACCGACAATGTCGCCTTCCCGGTTAAATAACAACGCCGTACTCGAAAAGGATTCGTCTTTAAAGACCTCCCAACAACCAACAATTACATAAATACTATTCTCTACTGCCGCTTGGGATATTTTCTGGGTCTGCGGTCCCGGTACAGAGATTCTGCCCAGATGGTATTCAGGGAAAACAACCAGTTGCACACCATCCCTTGCCGCTCTTTCAACATAATTCACAACCGACTCAACAGGATTGCACTCTTCCTTGATTTTAAGCCATTTGTCATAGCCGCTGACTTGAACCGCAGCAACTTTGATCTTGTCGGGCCATTTCGCAATCTTCCCTGGATTTATCCTTTGCTGCGTGCAGGACAAGGTAGTTATGAGAAATACGATCAAGATTACTATTGAATTTTCTCCAATATTCATTTCTATTTTCCTGCCAAATCTTTTTTGCTCTTTTATGTCCAATGCTACTTTTAACACTACTTGTAAATGTAATGTGTCATAATTGAGCCACTTTGTAAGTGTTTTGTTCGGCGTTGTGTCATTGCTCTACAACTTCAGTATGTGGCAGTTTTCCTCACCACTCCTCAGTCTGCTGCGGCTTGGAACAGGCTTCGTAAAGTTCGATCAGGTTGCCCAGCGACTCATATATATATGAATGCCCAGTGTACCCAAAATTACCGACCACTGAGAAACAATCGGTGGCACAACTATCCTCTCCCTGTTATTCCCGGTCACTCGCTCTCTTGCTCATCCACGCAAGGATGTCCCATGGCATCACCGTGACATTTGTTTATCTGTTTAGGTGTACATTCTACCGGCTTTGTTTTCAGATTCTCTGGCTTATCGCATTTATTTTCTGTATTGCACATAATATATCCACAAAAAGCTTATCGATTGTTGATTATATTTTGAAGCTATTTTTTTTAGTAAATTAATATCTTAATGAAGAAGTATTCTTTGCAAGTCAAAAAACTGTTGTTCTGGAATTTTCGGACAAGTCAAGGAAAGAACAGGACTGCTCTGAAGTCGACTTATCTAATTTTGTCTTTATCTTCTTATTAGGTACTCATCCAGTTCATAAAACACTTCACTTTAAAAAACTGTGACAAAATACATCCCTTAGCAATCTGAATCCATCTTTATTGCCTGACTTAATCATGATGCTAGCCGTTGCTGGCAATAACACGTACTACAGACCCTTGAGGAGGCACATTGGGAAAACACACTGTAAATCGCTGTAATTTTTCAAATCTACCTATAATATCTCTGGGTATATAGTAATCTGGAGAACTAGCCTTATCCAGAATAGTCCCTTCAGGAGACAAAATTGTAACATCGACATGTTTCTTAATAGGTAAGCCGATATGATCTCGTCTTCTTAGTACTCCGGTTACTGTAATCCCCTTTTCATCTTTGTATGCATCACACCAGTCAATGTACACTTTCCCTGATGCCTGTTTTTCTAAAGTAAGCAAGCCGTTATCCACAAGATTTATCCGATTCTCAGCGCACCCAGAGAAAAAAATGGCTAACATTAAAAGCCACACTCCAATTACTGAAGTAAAAACTGCTCGTTTCATAAAAAGATCCCCTAAAAGCAATTCTATTTGGAATTTTCACTTAATATCAGATTAGTTCATTTCACAAGTCGCTGTTCGATAATAATACTCAATTCACTTGAAAAATGCAACCATCAAGCATATAAAGGTGTTGGACTTGCCGTCCTTTTTCTATCAGGATTTGAAATCCCCCCGAAAACACCACAAAATACAGTTTTTAACTTGCAAAAAATTGGAACAAAGTTTATTTCTGAGCCGCAACACAATATATTAGAAGCCGAAATTGAAGATACTGTCTATTATCTTCAACGGCTTTAGCCAAGGTTTTGTGAGGTTAGACAGACATGTTTCGAGCAAGATAGATGTTGACATACTATGTTCAGATGTGTAGAATTCTGACTCCATAGATGAGATTTGTAATAGTGAAACTGTTGGAGCCAATCAGAGAACATGTTCAGCTCCTCAAAAAAACAGATAAGGCTGCATAGAACAGCATCGGCTGTGATGCTTGCTGTATATCTGCTTGTAACCACATCAGTCGATCTATTCCACAATGAAGCTTGTACGTTTGGTGCTGTGCACCCCACAGATGTTATATCCCACAACGACTCATGCCCGGCCTGCACGTTTTTGGCCGGGCATAATTCGGCCGCAGCTAACTATGGTTCGACATTAGTCGGTACCGAACGTCTTCTTATTTCACAATCCTTACCACGTTTGATAGTCTTAAATTATGACGAGTGGTCCTGTTCATTCATTCCAAGAGCACCGCCATCAATTACCATTTCTTAAGGTATAAGTCAGAGCATCAACACTCTATTCTACTTATACTGCAATTCAAAATTTTTACAAACGCCAGATTTATCATAGGCTGTGAAATGTTCTGGCTAATTTGTGGCATTAATAAGGAGGCATAAATATGCAGGTAAAAAAGAGATTCTGCCTGCTTTTTCTTCTGGCTACCATAGGTTGTTCCAGTATTGGTTTTGCCGGGAATAACGAGACTGAAAATCCTGATCTTAAAGAACTCAAACAACAGATTCTCGAAATGAAGCAGCAGATGAATGAAATGAAACAAAAGCACGAAACTGAAATCAACGCGCTGAAAGAAGAAATCAGCAAACTTGGCCAAGCTGTTCCTGAAGAGGCCAAGGCTGAGGATGAAGCGGCACTTCTGCGTGCGCTGGCCGAAAGCATGGCAGGTGAAAAGAAAGAGCAGAAAAAACCCGAAGAAACCGTCTATAAATTTGGCGGCCTTAGTTTGCAACAGCTTAATCCGGAAATCAGCGTCTCCGGAGATTTCATCGGTCACTACCGGCACCAGGATGAAACCAGAAAACGGACGGATGCTGAAATTCGAGGGCTCGAATTGAATTTCCAGTCTTATCTCGACCCTTTTTCAAGAATAAAGGCTACAACGCACATACATGACAATGGCGAAGTTCATTTGGAAGAGGTTTACCTTACGCATTTCACAGCACTCGAAAACGCCACTCTGGACCTCGGTCGATTCCGCCAGCAATTCGGCGTGGTCAACCGCTGGCATGGAGATGCCCTGGACCAGGTTCAGTATCCTTTGGCTTTACGACGAATCTTCGGGGACGAGGGTCTTAACCAAACCGGCGCATCTATCGAATGGACACTGCCTCAGTGGGGCCAGGCCTATCAAGGATTAACTTTGCAGGTAACTAATTCCGAAAATGATCGTTTGTTCGGCGGGGATACTTTGGGTAATCCTTCACTGCTGCTCCACTATAAGAATTATAGGGATCTTTCCAGAGACACTTACCTGGAATTCGGTTTGACCGGATTATTTGGCTGGAATGATGAATGGAATATTCTCAAAGGCGGCACGCTTGAAAATGAGCACGACACCTTAGGAACTCAGGTGTTCGGAGCAGACCTTTCCGTTCTCTGGGAGCCGGCAGACCAGGCGCTCTACCGGAACGTGGAATGGCGCAGTGAAGTTTATTTTCTCAATCAAGACCTCCTGGCACCGGATAATTCCGGCAAAGATAACCTGAATGCCTGGGGTGCTTACAGCTATCTGCAGACAAAAGCAGCCCGCAACTTAGACATCGGCATTAGAGCCGATTACTACAGGCCGGACAGCAAAAATTACGCTAACATGCCAGGGGCTCCTATTGTTCCATTGGCCTATACTGCTAAGAATCCTGAACGTTGGCAAATAGGTCCATATATTACCTGGTCGCAAAGTGAATGGGTTAAGCTTCGCTGTGAGTATGATTATGCATTCGGCCATGGTACCGAGGATACTGAACATGTACTTTGGTTACAGGCGATCTTTAGCGCCGGGCCGCATAAGCATGAACGTTATTAAAACCAAAATACGGAGGAAACCAAAATGGCAAGAAGAACTTTTTTCATCTTAACTATATCCGCTGTTTTATTAGCAGTGCTATGTTCGAACAATGCCGACGCTGCCCAAGAGCGAACACGGCTGCGCTCGCAAAGCAGGGGACACCTGCAGGTGGTAACAACCTTATCCGACTACGCAGTATTAGCCAAGGCTATCGGCGGCGAACGGATTATTGCCAATTCTATTGTTCATAGTGTTCAAGATCCTCACCATATAAGACCGAAGCCATCCTTTGTGAATATGGTCATGAAGGCTAATGTGCTAATAGCCACGGGGCTTGACCTTGAGCTTTGGCTGCCTACTGTAGTAAACAGATCCGGCAACAAACATGTTCGCAGCGGGGAAACCGGTTATGTCGCAGTATCACAAGGAATAGAACTGGTTGACAAACCTAAAGTTATTTCGCAAATCGAGGGTGATGTTCACGTATTCGGAAACCCCCACATTACCACAAGTCCGATTAATACCAAACAGGTGGCATGGAATATCACAACCGGCTTAATTAAGAACGACCCACAAGGTAAAGCTTTTTATGAACAAAATTTGAAGATACTACAGGATGAATTGGATAAACGTCTGTTTGGCGAAGAACTGGTCAAACTGCTCGGAGGTGACACCCTCTGCAGCCTGGCCGAGAAGGACAAGCTGATTGAGTTTTTGCGGCAAAACAAATTACAAGGAAAACCCTTGATTGATAAACTGGACGGCTGGATGAAAAAGATGCTTCCTTTACGGGGAACACCTATTGTCATCTACCATAAGAACTGGAGTTACTTTCTTGAGCTTTTCGGTCTTGAAGAGGCTGCTACCATTGAATCAAAGCCGGGAATTCCGCCTTCTGCAAAACACGTTACCTATTTGGTCAAGAAGATGCATGATGACAACATTCGTATTATCCTTGCTGCAAATTATTTTGACGAACATAAGGTCAGAACCGTTGCCAATAAAACAGGAGCTGAAGCAGTTATTGTTCCTTTGTTTGTTGGCGGAGTTCCGGGAACTGAAGACTACTTCCAGCTTGTCGATTACTGGATCAACAGTCTGTTAAAAGCAGCTAAGAATACCGGTCTTGTGAGCAAGTAAAAAATCAGCTAACAATAATCCTAATCTACGAAGGAAAACTATAATGTCAGAGGTGATAAAACTATTTTCATTACAGATTGCTTTAATCGCAGTAGTCCTGGTTCTCCATACATATCTTGGGCTCCATATAATTCGCCGCACTCTGATTTTTTCTGACCTGGTTCTGGACCAACTGGCTGCTTTTGGCGCCCTTGTGGGCGTAGGCATTTACACCAAATTTGCATTTTCAGATTCCAATGTGTTAGCGAAATTAGCAGTCCATTTTAAATATGCCTCCGTCGGTTCCTATTTGTTAGCCTTGATTGCTGTGCTATTTGGCTCGCTCTTGCTCGCCTTAATCAAACCAAAAACTCGGGCAATACCACGGGAAGCTGTCATCTGCATCTTTTTTGCAATGGCGCTGGTTATTTCACTTTTATTGACAGACAAGCTTCCGAATGCGGAAACTTACGTATCAACGACTCTCTCCGGCAGTCTATTATGGGTAACCTGGCCCTTAGTCATTGTGACAGCCTTTGTTTATATAGTTCTACTGATTTTTCACTACATATTACGTGACAAATTTATCACTCTGGCAGAAAATCCGCAAACCTTACAAAACGAAAAACTGTGGGACTTCCTGTTCTTCACTACTCAGGGCATTATCACAGTCCTGATTGTCCCTATCGCCGGAGTCTTATTGGCTTATGCTTTTCTTATGATTCCTGCTGCTACTGCTGCAATGTTTACCAAAAAATGGGCAAAAGCTGTTCTAATCGGATGGAGCACAGGATTCGTGGCCTGCGTTCTCGGCCTGGGCTCATCATATTTATGGAACTTCCCTTATGGACCGACTCTCGTATTGTTCCTGGGTTTATTCTTCGTCTGTGCAATGATTCTGCAATGCCTGCTCTCTCGGCGTAACTTAAACTCGAAAGGATAAATGATGCTGCAATTGCTTCAAATTCTTGGCTTGCCATTTATAATGTGTCTAATCATGGGAACAATACTTGCGTACTTTGGCATCCATGTACTCAAAAGAGACATCGTCTTCATTAATATAGCCGTAGCTCAGGTCGCTGCAATAGGTTCAATTGCTGCTCATCTGGCGTTTGAAGCAGAAGAAGATGCACTGCTGTCGTATTTGTTTTCGTTAGTCTGCGTTTTGTTAATAGCTGCATTTTATGCTATAGCCCGAAGAAAAATCGTCCAAATCTCAATTGAAGCAGTAATTGGAATCTCATATGCGATCACGGCCGCCGGTGCAATGTTCTTAATCGGTCTCGCACCAGGCCACGCCCATGCCGAAGAAATGCTCGCGGGAAAGCTCTTGTGGGTAACCAAGGAACATATTGTTTTATGTCTCATAGTCTTTACGGCCGTAGCTCTTTGTCTTTGCATAATCAGAAAACCTCTGTCTGAAATATCACAAAATTACGAAGGAGCTGTCACACAAGGATTGAAGGTGGTATGGTGGGATTTTATGTTCTATGGATTGCTGGGAGTAGTTATTACATTTGCAGTTCGAGTCACCGGCGTTGTAACCGTGTTTTCATTTCTTATTATTCCGGCCACAATATCGGCTCTCTTTTCTGCAAACTGGGCTTTGCGAATGTTTATCGCATGGACAGCGGCCACAGTGGCTTCTTTGGGAGGCCTGCTATTTGCATACTTCTTTGATTTTTCAGTTGGACCAGCCATTGCCTTGTTCCTTGGAATGGTGTTGACCATTGCTGCAATTTTCAGCAAGTTTCACCAAATTCATACATTCGGTAAGAAGGCTGGCGTATAGCGAATCAGGTGTAGTAATAAAAAAATGAACAATCTTATGATTTATGTAAAAAAGTTAAGCATATGGCTGTAATGTATGTAGTCACAGCCAATCACTAACCGGTATCTGATCCACCGCATTGCGCAATACAGGATCGACATTCGTATACACTTTATTTGTCAGATCTGGAGAAGAATGTTCCAACAATTTCTGTATGACAGCTGTAGATACTCCATTCTGAGCTAGTATAGAACCAAAGGTCTTACGTAAATCATGGAATGTGTAATCTTCCAAGCCAAGTTTACTACGTATTTTTGTCCATGTGTACCGGCTGAAATAATTATTAAATATCTTTTCTTGTTTAACATCTAATCCGGAAACATATTTCTTCAACTCAGCCATAATTGGAACAGGCACAGGCCGTGAGCCCATGCTCTTTCTGGTCTTTCTGCTCCTTGTAGTGACAGAGTTGTTTTCGAAGTCAATGTCGGAGACCATTATTGAGTCAATATCACCTAGTCTAAGTCCTGTACCCAATGCCAACAAAATTCTCATCCTCAATGTCTTATGGCGCTTAGAAGCTGAAATTACTTTCTTGATCTGAGTGTTACTTAAGGATTTGACAGGCTTTTCATCTTCCTTCAATTCTTTGAATTCAATTTCGCCATTTACATATCTGTTTTTCCTGCACCATCGAATAAATGCCCTTAGGTTTCTTATATCTTTATTGAGAGTTGACCGAATGACTTCTTTGCCTCTTTCAAGTATGTATTTGTCAATAGCATTTTGAGTAATCTGCTTAGAATTGCATTTTCCTATTATCCGTTCAAAGTGACGCAACGTGAGGGCTGCTTCATAAATTGAATCTTCTACATAACCAGCTACTTTTTTGCTATGCATATACTCGTCGCGAATCTGGTTCCAGTTAACGGTCACAGTTCCAGTGAAAACGTCGGAGTTCAATTGAGCATATTTTATCTTACGAAAATGCTCGGCCAGAGCTTTAGTTGGTAATGCTTTTGTTTTGCGTTTGCCGCTTTCATACCAGCCCACCCACCAGCCTTTTATGCCTTTTCTTTTGTATATCCAAGTCTTTTTCATATCTCGATTTATCGTAATTTTAAGTGTCCAAATCAAGTGAAAAAAAAGGCCGATTTCTTACAGAATAGTAACAAAATGGTGAGTGTGCCAAGCAAAGCTGTTGTGAGTCAGCTGGACAATCCAGCCTGGTCAAAGGTTAGCCACCGGGCCAGAACTGAACTT
>JACNGQ010000209.1 GCA_014384025.1 Planctomycetota bacterium
CAGCTACCAGCGTTTTAAGCCTATCGTTTTCACGCTTGATTTCCTGTATTTCAGTCCTGGTAGCATCCCGGGTTATATCCCTGGTGAGCCTTTCTTTGCCTGCTTCCATAAAATCCTTGAGCCAGGCATAGTAGGTGCTGGGGCGGATGCCTTCCCGGCGACAAAGGTCCCTGATGGGAGTGTCACGGCGGAAGCCCTCGAGGACAATGCGGATCTTCTCCTCGGCGGTGAACTTGCGGCGGGTGATGCGCTTGATATCCCGGATGAACTGCTTGGTTTCTGAGGTTCTGGCCTCTGCCTGCCAGGGTTTATCGGTTATTCCTTGAATCATGGTCTTGCTCCTTCCTTAATCGATACTTTACTTCCCCAGGGGGAGCAGGAGCAAGCCTCTAAGTGTCCATTAACTATTATCCCTAAACTGTCCCATTTTCCCTGACGATTTACAAATCGATTCTGAGCAACCGGCTGCGAGAGTAAATAACCACTATGGCGGGCCTTGTGATGCTCACTGAGATTGCTATAGCTACGTTGTCTGTTTCATACGGCTCGCAAGCTTACAGAATGTGGATAAAGGTGGTATTATATGTGTTGTAGGGGGCCAGCAATGCTAAGAAACATACCAATTAAAATAAAGACCATAGGAACTGCCGTATTATTTATTGGAATCTTTAGCTACGGGTTGTGGGGATGCAGTGGTGCACCTGATACAGCCAGGCAACCGTTGGAAAAGGTGAATCTTGGTTTGTCTTGGATTCATCAAGCACAGTTTTCAGGAGAGTATTATGCCGACCAATACGGTATTTATGAAAAGGAGGGGATAGATATCACGCTAGTCCCGGCACAGATAGACCGCGACCCTTTACAGGATCTAATTGATGGAAAGCTTGACTTCGTTATTGCCCAACCGGATACATTAGCCAAAGCAAGAACAACCGGAGCACAAATCAAAGCTATTGCGGCGACATATCGGATCCATCCGCTGGTATTCTGCTCCCTACCAGAGAGTAACATCAAGAAGCCTCAGGACTTCATAGGTAAAACCGTAGGGGTGGCGTATAGTGAAGAGATAATACTTAGAGCAATGCTAAAGCAAATGGACATTGATGCGGACCTGGTCAATATTACTGAGAGGGGATACAACTTCGACGATCTGTTAAGCGGGAAGCTAGATGCTCAGGGGGCATGGATAACCGATGAAGTACAGACAGCCCAAAGACAGGGAATCGCTTTCCAGTGGATTTCACCTGTTGACTATAAAGTAACTTTCTATGCTGATGTTATCACGACGACGGAGGATAGGATACAAAACAATCCAGAGCTCGTGGAGAGATTTTTGAGGGCGACATTAGAAGGGTGGCAAAAGGCGATAGAGGATCCAGAAGAAAACTCACGACTCGCGCTGCTGTACGCCGAGGACCTTAGCCCTTTACATGAGCAAGACGTTCTTGATTCCAGTCTTCCCTTGATACATACCGGCGTGGATCACATCGGCTGGATGAAAACCGCAGATTGGGAAGAGATGTATAAGGTGCTCATTGAGGTCGGCACGGTAAATGACACCATTTCCTCTGAAGATCTGTACACGATGGAGTTCTTGAATAAGATATATAATGATTAAGCTACTTCTATACAGGTGGAAATCAACGAAGCTTGGAATACGGATTACTATCTGGTTGGTCCTGCTTGCCCTTTTTTCCACGCTTACAATTGGTTATATATCTTATATCAGAGGCACGAATATACTGGAAAAGCAAGTCAAGGAGCAACTGGTTAGTGTGACCACCCTTAAAAGCTATCATATTGAAGAGTGGTATAGCGAAGCAAAAGAGGATATACAGATTCTTGCATTTTCGCCCGGCCTGGCTAATAATTGCTCCAAGTTGCTGGAGCAGTCACCCGAGCAAGTGCACCTAAGCCAACCGTATCTTGAAATCAGTAAATGCCTAGGACGGCATATGGAAAACGAAGATGACTTGTTTGAGCTCTTCATAATGGATATCGACGGGGAAATAATAATCTCCACTGACAGGGAACAAGAGGGTAAATACAAGGCGAATAGGCCTTATTTCATTAACGGTACGGAAGGTGTGTCTATTCAAGATGTGTACCATTCCTTGACACTTGGCGGTCCAGCATTGACCATATCATCACCGATAACAGATGAGACAGGCGTCGTGATAGCCGTACTTGCGGGGAGAGTCAACCTTGCTCAGTTGGGCCAAATTATGAGGGAGTACGCCGGGCTGGGCGAAACAGGCGACACCTATCTGGTTAACAGCTATAACTTCTTCGTTACTGAGCCAAGGTTCGGTGAAGACTACGCACTTAAAAAAGCAGTACATACAGAGGGGATAACAGAATGCCTAGCGGGCAAGAATGGTACTGGCCTGTATGAAGGTTATACTGGAGTTCCTGTTCTGGGTGCTTATAAGTGGTTGCCCGATAAAGAACTTGCCCTAATAGCAGAAATGTCTCAGTCAGAGGCATTCGCTCCAGTAAACCAGTTAAGAAGCATTATAAGATTGGTAATCATCCTCATCTTAGCTATCTGTGTGGGACTAGGAGTAATACTGGGCCGAATAATCGCAAAACCAATTGGGGAGCTTGTAAGAGGAACTAAAGCAGTCGCAGCAGGTGACCTGAACTATATTGTAAACATAGAAGAGCAAGGTGAGCTGGGGCAAGTAGCCGAAGCTTTCAATAAGATGACCGGCAGTCTAAAGGAAAAAACAGAAGGTCTTCAACTAGCTGTCATAGAATCGCAGGTGGCAAACCAAGCCAAGTCAGAATTCTTGTCCAGTGTCTCCCATGAATTGCGGACACCTTTGACCGCTATCATCGGCCTTTCTGAGTTGCTGCAGAAGAAATATTACGGCGCGCTTAATGAGAAGCAGACGGAGTACGTTGAAGACATCTTGACAAGCTCCAGGCACCTTCTTAGTTTGATTAACGACATCCTTGACCTGACAAAGATTGAGGCTGGGAAACCAAGCCTTGAACTTACAGAAGCACGGGTGGAAGAACTGATGGAAAGCAGCCTGCTACTAGTCAGGGAAAGTGCCGCAAAGAGCAAGGTGAGTGTTCAACTTGGAATCCCAAGGCAGATACTCAATCAGAAGGTCACTGTGGACAAACGACAGTTCAAGCAGGTGATGGTCAACCTCCTCTCTAATGCAATCAAGTTCACCCCAGCCGGCGGCAAGGTTGTCATAGAAACAGAGAAGCGTCAGGATGACCTTATGTTCAGCGTTTCAGATACCGGGATTGGAATCAGCCCTGAGGACCAGGAGAGAATCTTTGATGCCTTCTCTCAAGTACGTACTGGAACGACGAGCAAGACCCCCGGCACCGGGTTGGGACTGTCACTGGCAAAAAGCCTTGTGGAGCAACACGAGGGCAAGATATGGGTAAAAAGTGAAGGGGTTGGGAAAGGAAGCCGTTTCAGTTTTACCATTCCTTTAAACCTATCAAGTCGGGAATTAGACAATGAGTAGTGGTCCCATAATTATGCTAGAACTGGGGTGCCCCCAGTATTAGTACCACCTAGAATGAGGAAGTGCTCGACTTGTTGCTTCTTGGAGGAGATATATGTTATCAGTCCTCATACTGATTGTTGAAGATGACAGCAAGACAGTAAAGTTACTGCGGGATATGCTGCAGGCACAGAGTTATAGAGTAATCGAAGCCACAGATGGCAGGGAAGCCATTGAACTTGCCACCGGACAAAAACCTGACCTCATTACCATGGACTTCCAATTGCCTGTAATGAACGGGCTTGATGCTACTCGAGCCCTGAAGGCAAATCCTGTAACTAAAAATATACCTATCATTGCTATCACCGCTTCTGCCATGAAGGGACAAGACCAGATAGCACTGGAAGCAGGCTGCGATGCCTATATTAGTAAACCCTTCAACATGGATATACTGTTGGAAACCATAAAGAAGCATTTAGCCGGGAGCGGAAACTAGGCGTTCAATGCGCCCCGATATTAGTCATCTCAGGTTTGCTATACCAAGCGATATCCTACGCCTCTCACTGATATAATGTGTGCAGGGTTCTGCGGGTCACGCTCCAGCTTTTCGCGCAAGCGTCGTATGAACACATACAGGTAGTTTCTCTCATCACGGTACGCGGTCCCCCATACCCTGCGCAGCAGCAGTTCGTAGGTAAGCACCTTGGGGGAGTTTAGAGTCAGCTCTTGAAGGAGCCCATATTCTGTTAGCGTTAAGTCTACCTCACTGCCGGCAACTATCACTCGCCTCTCCACGAAGTTAATCTCCAGGTCACCGCTGGTAAATACCGGCTTGGTTGGTGCTGTCGTGGCGATAGTACTGCGGCGAAGTACTGCCCGCATTCGCGCCAGCAGTTCGTCCAGCCCAAAAGGCTTGCAGAGGTAGTCGTCAGCCCCAAGATCCAGGCATCTCACCTTGTCCTCTTCATCACACAGGGCACTTAGCATTATCACCGGTACCTGGGCCCACTCGCGTAATTGCCGGCATACCTCATATCCATCCACGGTCGGCATCATAATATCAAGCAACACGAGAGTTGGTAATTCCCGTGCAACGGTATCCAATGCTTCCTTGCCATCACAGGCAATACTAGTTTCGTAGCCGTTTGCCTCGAGGTTTGCCTTAACAAATTTAATTATTGATATATCGTCGTCAACGATGAGTATTTTGGGTCTCATTATTTTTCCTATGACTTGTGTCTATGCTTTTCTAGTCTTCTAAATATTAACATAAATTATCATATTTGCCGAATTTCCATCGTGCGCCCCTTTCAAATTATTAAGACATTGTTGAGATTTGCGCCCTAGTTGTTAAGACGTTGTTCACTGTCCTTGCCGTATCCTGAACTAAGCAGGAAGACTTTACTACGGAGACCGTAAGTAGTTGGACTGGTCAGGCTTATTTTGTACGTGGAAGAGAACCGCCGGGTCCACATACTAACGCACTCTTTAGTAAATGGTGCGGGCTTCCAATTCTGATAGATACAGCGAGGCCGATGAGCAGATTTCTGAAGCTAATACTTGTACTGGTTGCAGCAGTGGCTTTTGTCACGTGTTCGGTCGCTTACGCCTATGATAGTAGTGCCAATGAGACACAGCCGATAACGATAACACCCGCCACGGCTGGGTCGTTGCCCAGTTGGAACGCATTCGGGGGAGCTATTGGCGGCGTTAGCCAGCCCGGCGACCTTTTCTTTATTGATGCCACCGATAATCCTGCTGACATCTCTATGTGTGTTAGCCTTACCAACGCCCATGAACTCAAGCATTACTACAGATATCTTTTACTTAGAGTAGGTGTACACCGCCAGGCTTCGCCCGGTGAATTGGACGGAGACAGTACCTGGGAGGAGGTTCAGATTCCGGAAACCTACGTTTCCCTGCGTAATGCCCAGGCAACCTTCATATTACCAGGTGCTGCCGATTACAAAGTCAGCATTGATGACGGTTGTTTTTATTGTTTTCCTGTTAGCAGCGAAATTGAAAGCACCTCACCTAAGTTCCACCTGATGGTGGAGTGAAGCGACAGGCGAAGGTTATTAGCCTGAGTTGAACGTGAATAAGGAATTGAAAATGTCAGGTACGGTAGGTGGGTTTGACCAGTCATCGTTTGAGGAACACGACAAGGAAATGAAGGGGTTTCGTCGCTCTCACCCTGTAGGCAATTGGAATACTGCCAGAAAAGAACGCGCTCATTGTACCGGCGAAGCAGACAACGAAGGAGACCGACTGAGTCTTGTGAAGCTTCTGGACCTTATTCCTATATGTGGAGAAGTAGAGTCACCTGACAATCAAAAGAACTAGGAGATAACATTATGTGGCTAGTTTGGGAAAGCACTAAACACTTCAAGGATTATCTTGACAATATAGATAATTCGGCAGGCTCTGGGAACAATGGTAATACAAATGATAATCATGCCTTGAAATGCATGCCTGCCATTGGTGGATTAATGCCTGTAAAAGAAGATTTATGCTCTGTCAATATCGGGGATAACACCTGGATAAATTTCACAACGTCGATGGAGTATTCACCAAACGCTTTCCATGAGAACTGAATAACAATAGGCATTCCATAACAGTCGGGAGGAATATTTTTGAGAAAATACCCGTTGATACTGGCAGTCGATGATGAACCAGTGGTGTTGAAGATGTTACATGATACTCTTCGTGCTGAAGGATTTCGTGTCATAACTACTCAAGACGCTATTTCAGCAATATTCGCATTGGCGGAGCGCAAGCCCGACCTGATACTGCTGGATATCATGATGCCGAATATAGACGGCTTTCAGGCGCTCGAAATGATAAGGAATCATTCAGATGTTCCCGTTATTATGGTCACGTGCGTGGACAAACAAGTCGGATTGGGGAAAACAATGGGTGAATTACGCGCTGACGATTATGTTACTAAGCCATACAGTTCGGAGGTGTTAATAGCCCGAATCAGAGCTATGCTGCGACGCACCGGCAGACGATACGGAGTCGATAAGAGACTGACTCGGATGAAAGCTCTTTTGTAAGACAGCTTGCACGAAGAGGTAAAGAATAAAAGAGATGAAGACAACGCGCTCGGCTCCGATTGACGATGACGAAGGGAAAGCAAAGCTGTAAGCGAAAAGGCATAAACAAGCTGTCACCATGAATAACCACAACGAAAACCTGGCAGGCAATCTAATCAAGCAGCGACGGCTCCTGATACCTCTGACACTGCAGGAGCTGGCGGCGAATTCAGGCGTATCTTCATCACACCTCGGTCGCATAGAGCGAGTGGCAGCGGATATTAGTCAGAATGCCTCATTGCGAGTTGAAATAGGAAATCCCAATTTCTCACGTTACGTGGCCAAAAATGACTTACACAAGTTACGCTGCCACAGCACGGCAGTTGATACTTGAGTGTGATTTATTGTGTTTTACTGTTGTCCCGAATAAGACGTTGGGGGTGAAACAAAATGAAAAGGCAAACTATTAAAACCAAATTGTTACACCTATTAGTGGTTTCCACTATGATAGGGACCACACTGTTACAGGCAATGCCTGCCCTTGCCGGCGAAGGTGGTGGTGGTCAGGGTGATACCGGCACCATTAGCTGTAATGTTACTGACAACAGCACAAATCCTATCGCAGGCGCATGGATCGTCATAACGGAGGCAGGTAACGACCAGCCAATTGTGTATCCAGCACAAACCGATGCCAGCGGACAGTGCCAGATCACAAACGTGCCGGTAGGTCTTCGTGATATCAAGGCATTCAAACATCAGGCCCCCGATGATTTCTACATACGCCAAAAACAGCAGAACATAACTGTTAGTAAAGACCAGACAATTCATGTCAGTTTTTCCCTTGAAGAGGGCAACTACGTAAAGGGTACAGTCACTGATAATAGCACAGGGCAACCGATTAACGACGCTAGTGTTTACGCTTATAGACCACAGACTCCGTCAACGCACTACGCAACCTTTCCCACTGACTCGTCTGGGGTTTACGCCATCGCCGTACCAAAAAGTCAAGATGGCTTTACAGTTGTGGCTGAAGCCTCTGGTTACGCCAGTGCTAACCAAACAGGTGTTAACCCTTCAACCACAGTTAATTTCAGTTTGACCGCAACCGGTGGCGGTGGTGGGCTGCACCACTTCGACATTGCCAACATCGGCGACCAAGTGGCGGGACAGAGCTTCCAGATTACCATCACTGCCAAAGCCGAAGGTGGCAGCACTATCACTGATTACCCGGGATCCTGCAACCTCACCGCCAGCCAGGGCAACATCAACCCCAACCAGGCGACAAACTTCAGCAACGGAGTGTGGACGGGCAATGTCACCCTGGATAGCCAGGGCGACAACATCCACATCACCGCCAGCGATCAGAGTGTTTCGAGCAACAGCAACACCTTTAATGTCACCGGTGGTGGCGGTGGTGGGCTGCACCACTTCGACATTGCCAACATCGGCGACCAAGTGGCGGGACAGAGCTTCCAGATTACCATCACTGCCAAAGCCGAAGGTGGCAGCACTATCACTGATTACCCGGGATCCTGCAACCTCACCGCCAGCCAGGGCAACATCAACCCCAACCAGGCGACAAACTTCAGCAACGGAGTGTGGACGGGCAATGTCACCCTGGATAGCCAGGGCGACAACATCCACATCACCGCCAGCGATCAGAGTGTTTCGAGCAACAGCAACACCTTTAATGTCACCGGTGGTGGCGGTGGTGGCGGTTACTTCTCGATATCCGCTTCCCGATATTCATTCATGCTTGCCGCCGGGGATAATACAACTGTTGACATCGACATAACATCTCAAGGTGGTTTTACGGGTACGGTCGACCTGGTATTTACTGGCCCGCCTGGCCTAGAGAATAACAGCAGTCTTAGTCCATCCAGCGTCACACTTGCTGACGGAGATACGGAGACCGTAACCTTAACCCTTGACGTCGATGCTAATATGCCTTCTGAACAATATTACGGTAAAGTCAAGGGAACGTCCGGGGCAGAATCTTCTGAATGCTGGTTGGATGTCACCGTTGGTGCTACCGGTCAACCTTTACTTTCGGTTAGTCCACAACATGTACCCCTGGATGGTACGGTGACCTTTTCTGCCATGAATTTCACGCCGAATACTAACATCAACGTTGAATGGAAATCGGGGCCGTTTACGGGCAATGTGCTCGCCAGCGGTACTACCGATGATAATGGCGCGTGGAGCAGCGGCACCGTTACCATTACCGGCCAAGGACTTGCCGGGACGTATGATATACGTGCAAAGACAGAAGATCTCGAAGAACGTGCATTTACATCTCTTACCGTTGTCAGTGGTGTAGGAGAAGACTATTTGGTTCAGGTTTCACCCATGCGCCTCAACCTAGCACCCGGCGACAATACTACTGTTGAAATCAAAATCCAGTCGCTTAATAGTTTCAATAGCCAAGTTACATTCTCAATCTCTACACCCAATGGAGTGAGTTGTAGCTTTTCCCCAACGTCGGTAACCCCAGCGGCGAACGGCGAAGCGTCAACGACCATGACAGTGACTCTGGATAGTTGGGTTACCCCCGGGTCATATAACATTGGTCTAGACTGCCAGTCGGCATCTATTAATAAATATGAAAGCGTCACCCTGGATGTATACTCCAGTATGGGGCCAAGTGTGTCGCTAAGCCAGTACTACGGGTCGGTAGGAGATGTCATCACCATAAATGGGTACAGTTTCAGCTCAAGTGTGGGGCAAATGGTTACCCTCCGCGAAACGTACAGCGGGCAATCACTATCGACAGTTCCCACCCAGATCATGGTAAGCGCAGACGGTAGCTGGACTGGAACATTTTCCATACCGTCCTTCTTTAGCCCGGGAGGTTACCGCTTAGAGGCCAAGGTTGACAGCACCGGAGAGTCGGCGCCCAACGTAGACTTCCAACTGGTGGGTAGCGGAGAAACCTTCACGGTTAACACTCCAAATATGGTTAATGTCAAGACCGCATCCGGGGAGAACTCGGCCGACGTTTCTATTAATATAGATTCCCTGGGAGCCGCCCTAACAGCTAACGTCTTTGTCGAAAAGGGAGGGCTGTGGTGGTTGGATTATCAGTTTAGCGGTCTCGCCGCTAACCAGAATGCCAGCGGGGCCGACGCGGTTTCCGTTTCGGCTGGAGGCTCTAATCAAATTAACCTGACATTGACGGCAGACCTGGCTGCCCCTACTGGCAGCTATTGGGTTGATATCCGGGTTGAGAGTGGCGAAGTATCGAAATACGAGTCCATAGAGCTAGTTGTTACTCCTTCCAGCGGCTATAACGCCAGTATCAGCCTGTCGCCGGCGACAGGTTCTGCCGGTGACCTTATTACAATAAATGGGTATGGGTTCAGCTACCCTTCAAACATCAGCTGGATGAATTTTGCCGGCGAAGATATATTAGCTGGCAGAAATATTAGCATACAATCCAACGGCTCGTTCTCAGCGACGTTTAACGTGCCCACCCAGATGTGGGGTTCTAATATTGGCCCGGGTTTGTACGCTGTTGAGGCCCAGGATAGTAGTGACACATGGAGCCAAAGCGACTTCACGGTTGTAGGAGCAGGTCAGAAATTCTATATTAGCGCCAATCCCGACTGGCTGGGGTCATTGGCAATGGATAGTAGCGCAAATACAACGATAAGGGTGGAGTCACTAGGAGCGGCGGCAAATGTAACCTTAGGCGTTGATCAGTATACCTTACCGTACGGTGTAAATACTCAATTCTCAGTGAATCCGGTAAGCGTACCCGCGGGAGGTTTTGCAACGTCAACGCTAACGCTGACAGTCACCAACGATGCATATCCTGGCATGAACTACATGGTAGATGTCAAGGGAGATGAAGCCGGTGCTGAAGACTGGACATTTATCAACTTCGATATCGGCTCCGTGGAGATGGACCAGTCCTGGATGGAAGACCAGGGGATGTACTTCCCCGACATCACCATCAACCCCGCCAGGGGCAAGGCCGGCACTACGGTCACCGTCACCGGATCCGGCTTCCCCGGCGGCGCCGTGATAGAAGATTTGACCTTTGCCGGCGCAAACGTTGATATTCCGACCACCACCGCGGACGCGAACGGCGATTTCACCGTCCTGTTCAACGTCCCCACCACGATGTGGGGCGGCGACATCGGCCCCGGCTGGTACTGGATTGACGTGCACACCAGGGTCCCCCAAGATCACTCAAACGAGATGCTTAGAGGTAGAGACGACTGGGCGGGCCGCGACTTCGAGGTCGCTCCCTCAGGTACCGCCTTCA
>JACNGQ010000051.1 GCA_014384025.1 Planctomycetota bacterium
TCTGATGAAGGAGAGACGCCGAAAATGAACTCCGAGGCTTATCTTCATGCCATTCGGGGGGGGGGGGGTAATTTGTCAAGTGAAAAATTCCATAATAATAAAACCTTTTTGCTAAGTTACTACTATTAAAGGAGATAGAAAGAAAAATAAAAGAAAAATAGAAACATATGGACAGTCAGAATGGCAGGATTTTAAGCGAAATACTTTTGTTTCCATTGAAATCATGTTAGCTTCATAGATGGATACTGTTGCCTGTCCCTGCGAACCATTCGCTGCTCTATTCTTACCTAACTGGATTTCACCTAACTGGATTTCGCAATAAAAAGACGTGAGTTTTATGTAATAACCGGCTAAAATAATGCACTTACATGAGTATATTTAAGTTAAATAATGAATATAATCCCGCCGGCGACCAGCCGCAAGCCATAGAAAGGCTCGTAGAAGGACTGCGCTGCGGCAAAAAGTGTCAGACCCTGATGGGTGTTACCGGCAGCGGTAAAACCTTCACGATGGCAAATGTCATCGCTCAACATAATATGCCGGCCCTTGTTGTCTCTCACAATAAGACGTTAGCCGCTCAGCTTTATGAGGAATTTAAGGAGTTGTTTCCGGAAAACGCCGTTGAATATTTTGTCAGCTATTATGATTATTATCAGCCAGAAGCATACATCCCCCAGCGGGACATATACATAGAAAAGGACGCCTCGAAAAATAACGACCTTGACCGGCTCCGCCTTTCGACGACTACCAGTCTTTCGACAAGGAGTGATTGTATTATCGTCGCGTCCGTCTCCTGCATTTTCGGCCTTGGCTCACCCGAGGATTATAAGGCCAGCGTTGTTGGCATCCGCACAGGGGATAATTGTAACAGAAATGAACTGCTTGGCAAATTAGCCGACATACAGTACACCAGAAATGACATTGATTTTCAGAGAGGAACATTCAGAGTTCGCGGCGATGTAGTAGAGCTTCATCCTTCTTACGAATCTTTTGCCGTCCGCGTTGAATTCTTCGGTGATGAAATAGAAAAGATAAGCTATATAAACCCGGTGTCTGCTGAAATCCTCGCCGTCGAAGATCAGCTATTTATATATCCGGCACAGCATTACATTATGCCGTCTGAGAGAATCGGCTCTGCGGTAGAGAGTATCAAGGCCGAGCTTAAGCAGCGATTGGCTGAGTTGAGAGGCCAGGGAAAGCTTCTTGAAGCCCAACGGTTACAGGCACGGACGATGTACGATATTGAAATGATGGAGGAAATCGGCTATTGCAGCGGGATAGAGAATTATGCCCGGCATCTGGCGGGCCTGCAGCCCAATGCCAGACCTTATACTCTGATTGATTATTTTCCGGAAGATTTCCTTTTGTTTATCGACGAGTCTCACGTTACCATTCCGCAAGTGCGGGCAATGTGGGCGGGGGACAGACACAGGAAGGAAACCCTTGTAGAGCACGGCTTCAGACTGCCCAGCGCGTTGGATAACAGGCCGCTGCGTTTTGAGGAATTTCAGGAAAGCTGGGCGAAAGTCATTTTTGTTTCTGCTACACCGGCGCCGTTTGAGCTGGAAAAGTGTGATAACGAAGTTGTCGAACAAATCATCAGACCGACCGGACTTCTGGATCCGGAAATCTATGTATATCCAGCGGCAAATCAGATTCAGCATCTTTTAGGCGAGGTTGAAAAACGGGTCAAAGTTGGGGAACGAACGCTCGTTACCACGCTGACAAAAAGAATGGCTGAAGATCTGTCCGCTTTCATTGCAAAGAAAGGTTTCAAATGCCGTTATCTGCACAGTGAAATCGATACTTTCGAAAGAATTGAGATACTTCGAGCTTTGCGCAAAGGCGAATTTGAAGTACTGGTAGGAGTAAACCTGCTGAGGGAAGGTCTGGATTTGCCGGAGGTTTCAGCAGTCGCAATCCTTGATGCCGATAAGGAAGGTTTTTTGCGAAGTCAGACCTCTCTGATACAAACAATCGGCAGGACCGCGCGAAATATCAATGCTACTGTCTTTTTGTATGGGGACAGAGTTACCCAATCGATGCAAAAAGCTATTGACGAAACGAACAGACGCCGTAAAATCCAGTTAGAATACAATAAAGAGCACAACATTACACCCGAAACAATAAAGAAGGAGATTCGTAAAAGTCTGACCGAGCAGATAAAAGCAAGGCAGACCGCCCGAGAGGCGGTTCGTTTCGGTGACTCAGAGTATGAAAAGGTGGAATTAGCTTCTCAAATTGAGAAGGAAATGCTTGAAGCGGCCCAGAGTCTTGATTTTGAGCGGGCCGCTTTTCTGCGTGACCAGCTTAGGGAGCTGAAAGAACTGCCGGAACTGGTTCTGGTCAACTCGAAGAAAAAGAAAAGAGACTTTTTGGCGACAAAAAAACAGAAAAGATTTAAGAAAAAGACACCTTAGTCATAAAGTTGATAATAGAGGGAAAAGGAATAATATGAGAAAACTTAACATTGCACAAGTTCGGCCTCTTATCCAAATGGCCATCGATGAGGACCTTGGACGAGGGGATGTAACGAGTGAGCTTCTTTTCAAAGAAAATATTGTTGATAAAGCAAATATTATCTCACGTGAAGAAATAGTTGTAAGCGGAGTAGAAGTAGTTCAGGAGATTCTCAGGTGCTATGATGAGAGACTCAAATTGAAAATAAGTATCAATGACGGTGAACCGGCTCACGTCGGGAGCAAAATTGCTGCTATTAAAGGCCCTTTGCGCTCTATGCTCACCGCAGAACGGGTTATGCTGAATTTCCTTCAGAGACTCAGCGGAATAGCCACAACAACTCAAAAGTATGTCCGTGCGATTCAGGGCACAAAAGCAAAGATTTACGATACCAGAAAAACAATGCCCGGATGGCGAATCCTCGAAAAGTATGCAGTTCGCTGCGGTGGGGGATATAATCACCGGCTTGGGCTGTATGACGGTGTTCTGATTAAAGATAATCATCTGGCCCAGTTGGGCAGGAATTTCCAGGCGAAACTGCGGAAAATAATTTGCCAGGCCAGAAAATTAAAAGGCGTCAAATTCATTGCTGTTGAGGTTGATCACGTTGACGACCAGCTCAACTACGTGCTAAAAATTCCCGGTATTGATATTGTACTGCTCGATAATATGGGCCAGTGGCAGTTAAAGCACCCTGTGGATATGCGAAACAAGATGGGCGGCAGGCATAAAAAGCCGTTACTTGAGGCATCGGGTAACATTACATTAAGTAATGTTTCAGCCATCGCCCAGTGTGGTATCGACCGAATCGCGGTAGGTGCAATCACTCACTCGGCCAAAGCTGTTGATATTGGACTTGACAGGTAAAAAAAGTTATGCCGATAACCGATCTTCTCGATCCTGACAAGATAAAATCAAATCTGAGAACCAAACGCATCGGCAGAAAAATCCTCGTCTATAATAGCACATCAAGTACACAGAAAATTGCCGCCGAGTATTCAAAGAACAAAGTGAATGACGGCCTTGTAATTTTCGCTGAAGAACAGACCGAAGGCAAAGGTCGAACCGACAATAAATGGCACAGCAACCGATTTGAGAGCATTCTTTGTTCGATTATTCTGACTGAAAACAAGTTGAATGCTGAATTGCTTTCACTGACATGCGCGGTGGCGGTTGCTGAAGCCATCGGCAAATCAGCCAATGGCAAAGCAAAAATCAAATGGCCAAACGATATAATACTGAACAGCAAAAAAGTGGCCGGTATTCTGCTCGAATCAAAAACAGACAGCGGCGGCAATACCTGCATAATCGGCGTTGGAATAAACTGCCACCAAAAAATGGACTCCTTTCCTATTGAACTACAGCCATTTGCAACAAGCATCGATATCGAAAGCCATTTAATATCCGACCGTATCTTGCTTGCGAAACGATTACTTACTTCAATCGAAAACTGGCTTGAAATAGCCGCACAAACAAGCGAAAAAGTAATAGACCAATGGAACAGCCTCAGCATTCAATTAGGTCATAGGGTGAAGCTTATCTATAATGGTAAGGAATTTTCCGGCAACTGTATTGGAATAGACCCGGGAAAGGGACTTATCCTGCAATTAGACACGGGTGGTGTAAGAATGTTCGATGCCTGTCATACGAGCATTGCCAAATAAACTCAGGTTGTTTGGGATTTTCGGTTGATGTATGATGACAATTAGAAAGCTCACTGGAGCGGCAGAGTAGACAAAAGAAGGAAAGGCCGGAAGAATTCAAGATGAAAGCGCAGGAACTTTATGACAGTTTAGACAAGGATTTTGAAATTGTTAAATACAAGGATGAATGGGGAGTTGGTCTTGAATGCAATGAATTTATCAATCCGGATTTCAAGGAAAGATACATTGGAGTTATGCTCAACAACTCGGATGAAATCAATAAGGTTTATACTTCTACGTTCCCGGATAACATTATACTCGACAAACTTCTTAACCGAAATGAAACAGACATTTTGTTATTCTCGCATCATGCTATGGGATATGATCCGACCTTCGAAGGTTTCCCTTTTTATAATATCCCAGTCGAATATCTAAAAGAACTAAAGGCAAGACGTATATCTTTTTATGTCTTACATATTCCACTCGACAAGAACGGGATTTATTCAACATCCATGAGTTTAGCGAGAGTATTGCAACTGCCGGTAGAAAGCGAGTTTTGTGAATATCTTGGTTGTAAAGTCGGGGTGATCTGTGAGACGGATTTTACGAAGATAACAGACTTCGCATTGCACGTTAAGAAGATAGTCGGACACGATATCAAAGTAAGGCAATATGGTGGTGAGGTTATTGAAGGAGGAAGAGTCGCCATAGCCGCTGGCGGGGGATGTATTGATTTTGTTGCACGTGAACTATCCGAATTAGGTTTGAACACATATCTGACCGGACTTACTAAGCCAATGCCTTCATTTGAGCCGGGTATGGAATTTCATCGAATTGCTAAGGAAAGCAAGATTAACGTCGTTGGAGCAACACATTATTCGACCGAAAAATATGCTTGTATGGCGATGGAGGACTACTTTGCAGGACTCGGGATTGAAGCTGAGTTTGTTGAAGGCACGCCTTGCATGGAAGACTTGTGAGGCAGGCAATAGTGTCATTGTTATTATCCGAACGATCGCTTTTTCATTCTTTAGTTTCGTTTTTTGTCTTTTTACGTTATATTACTTTTTATCTAAACACATAAGAAATAAATGGAAAGGGCCAGAGAATGTTAAAAAATAAAATGACGAAACAAACACTTGTAATAAGTGGATTGATGCTTTGTTTTTTAATGTTCTGTTCTGTTGAGCAGGTTAATGCCAGCAGTTCAACAGAATCCGCTGGTTACTTGAAAGCCGACAAGCAGGATGTGCAACAGTGGCGGGAAATGAAATTCGGCCTGTTTATTCACTGGGGACCGGTTAGTCTGAAAGGTACGGAAATCGGCTGGTCCCGCGGGGGGCAGCGGCGGGGAAGAAACGACAAATCTACAGGTTCAATTCCCGTAGAGATTTATGATAATCTCTATAAACAATTCAACCCTGTCAAGTTCGATGCGGACGAATGGATACAAACCGCCAAAGATGCCGGTATGAAGTACCTCGTATTCACGAGCAAACATCATGACGGTTTTTCAATGTTTGATAGTAAATTGACGGACTATAAGATTACTAACTCGACATTTAAGCGCGATGTCGTAAAAGAATTAGCCGATGCCTGCCACAAGGCCGGGTTAAAACTCGGCTACTATTATTCTCCACCCGACTGGTATCATCCTGACTATCGGACGGAAAATCATTCCCGCTATATCAAGTTTCTTCACGGCCAGCTTCGGGAGATTTGCAGTAACTACGGCAAGATTGATATCATCTGGTTTGACGGTCTTGGCGGCAAGGCGGAGGACTGGGATTCTGAGAATCTTTTCAGAATGATTCGCCGGCTTCAGCCTCATGTTATTATCAACAACAGGGCGGGTTTACCTGCTGACCATGATACACCTGAACAGAGAATCGGAAAATTCCAGAACGACCGTCCATGGGAGACCTGCATGACAATTTGCCGGCAGTGGGCATGGAAACCTAACGACCAGATGAAATCTCTAAAGCAGTGCATAGATACCCTGGTTCGAGTTGTTGGCGGGGACGGTAATCTTCTTTTTAATGTCGGGCCTATGCCGGACGGCAGAATTGAACCGAGGCAAGTCGAACGGCTCAATGAGATGGGCAATTGGCTGGAAAAGTATGGTCAGAGTATTTATACGACCCGCGGCGGTCCATTTAAGCCGGGCGGTTGGGGAGCCAGCACATACAAGAGTAATACTATTTATATTCATGTTCTTAATTGGCAGGAGGCTACACTTACACTGCCGCCTATTCCCAAGAAAATTATCGCAGGCTCTGTTATGACCGGCGGGACAGTAATTGTCAGGCAGACAAAAGAGGCTGTCGAGATTTCTGTCCCGAAATCTTACCAACGGGAACTTGATACAATCGTCGTATTGGAACTTGACGGTTCTGCGAGCACAATCAGCCCATTGGCTTTGTTGTCCAGTTTGTTGACGGCGAAAAAAAAGGCCAGGGCCTCAAATGTTTTCCAAAAAAATGCAGTCTATAACGCCTCAAAAGCCGTGGACGACGACTCTGCCACTCGCTGGGCTACCGACTCCGGTACACAGCAGGCATGGCTCGAAGTGGATCTCGGAAAGCCGGCCACTTTTAATCGAGTCAAAATCGATGAAGAATATGACCGTGTACAGGAATTTGAACTGCAATACAGGGACGGCAGCCGTTGGAAAACATTTGCTCGGGGGACAAAGCTCGGGCATGACTATTCAAAGCAATTCGAACCTGTTACTGCCCGTTATGTTAGACTTAATATACTCAAAGCCACTGACGGGCCGACCATTTGTGAGTTCCAGCTTTTTGCGGAAAAGAAGTAAGGAAACGATTGAGGTCGCGTTGAGATTCTTACAGAAAAAGGAGTGCTAATTACATTTTACATTTTTCAAATGTGAAGGTAAAGGTTTCTAACTGGATTATTTGCCTGGCTCGATTGGGAAAAACAAGATGAAAGTGAATAAAAATAAAGACTATCCGCAGAAAGTGAAATATTCATTTCTTAAGATTATGACCGGTTCTGATTTGTCCCGCCGGCGTTTGCCCTTTATGATAATAGAAAGTGCTAATCCCGGACCGGTAGTATGGCTTACAGGCTGTGTTCACGGAGATGAAGTGACCGGGATAGTTACGATTCAGGAGGTCTTTAAAAGGATACAAAAACACCCTCTGCTGAAAGGAACTCTTTATGCTTTTCCTTTAATGAATCCCATCGGTTTTGAAGCGGCATCACGAAATATTACGATCAGCAGGGAAGATTTAAATCGGTCATTTCCCGGCGATAAAAATGGTTCTCTTGCGGAAAGAATAGCAGACAAGATATTTACCACCATAAAACAAACAAATCCTACTCTTGTCCTTGACCTTCATAACGACTGGATGAAGTCGATTCCCTATACGGTCATAGATCCCAAACCAAAGCAGACCAATAAGCAGGAGTACGATAGGGCTAAATCTGCCGCTGAACAATCCGGCTTTCTGGTTGTACTCGATACGGATGAAATTCAAAAATCTTTCTCTTACAGCCTGCTTGAGCACAATATCCCTGCCTTAACAATTGAACTTGGTGAATCATATGTTGTTAATGAGAAGAATGTGAAATATGGGACGAAATCTATACTGGGAATTTTAGCTTACCTTAAGATGATTGAAGCCGAAGAAGAACCCTTTGTTTTTGATGTGCCGGAGAATATTAAAGGTAAATCCCTGAGATTTTCCAGAGGACCCAATAGCTCTGCCAGCGGTATAATCCGGTTTTTTGCTAAACCCGGTGAAGTAGTCAAAAAGGGAAGGGCAGTGGCCAAAATCTATAATACGTTTGGAAAATTACAGGATACTGTTGTCTGTTTGCATGACGGGATAGTTTTAGGGCATTCCGATTCGTCCGTTGCTTATCCCGGTGCTCCGATAATGGCCTTTGGAATAGTATAAACAACATTACAAGAAAAATGATTAAATATCGAACGAACAGTTTGTTTGCGATAGAAGATGCGGAGGAAGAAATCTCTTGCAGTCACATTATTCGTGTGGCGTTTGAGTCGGCGGCTAATGCGGAGTTCGACTATTTTGTACCGGACGAAATCTGGCCGGTTGAGGTGGGCCAGAGAGTCGAAGTTCCTTTCGGCAGGAAAAATAAATATGAAGCAGGGTTTTGTACTCAATCGGATGTCCGGTCTGAAGAGTCTTTTATTGCAGATGGTGTTGGGCGAAAGCTAAAAAGAGTTACCAGATTAATCGATAAAGAGCCGTTGCTGAATTCCGAGCTGATGGAGTTGGCACGGTGGATAAGCGATTATTATGTTTGTCCGCTTGGCCAGGTTTTAGCTGCCATGGTGCCTTCGGCGGTGAAAAGAGGGGCTGGCGTTAAAACTCAAAAATATGTTTACTTGAGAGCCGGTTCTGCTGATATTGAAAAGAGTATCAAGGAGTTGAGAGGCAAAAAACAAAAGCAGATTGTCAAATTTCTGGACGACAAGAGGGCTTCAAGTGTAAATGATGCAGTGGAGGTGCGAAGTTTGTTAGAAGCAGTCGGCTGCGGCAATGAGCCGATAAAGAGATTAGCAGAAAAAGATATTGTTAAAATAGCCCGAAAGACAATATTGAAGTCTTTGCCTGTCATTCCAAAGGGGATGTCAATAAAAACAGAACAAGTAGTCCTCAATGACGACCAACGAAATGCATTGGCTCATTTTGAAAAAGTGATAGATTCAGGCGAATTCGGTGTAACGCTTTTATACGGTGTTACCGACAGCGGCAAAACTGAACTTTATATGAGAGCTATCGAGGCGGTTTTGTTAAAAGGGGTCGGCGCGATTGTACTGCTGCCTGAAATCGCTCTTACGGCGCAGACTGTTCAGCGGTTTAACGAGAGATTCAAAAAAATTGCTGTAATGCATTCGGGCCTGTCCGCCGCCCAGCGTAATGTTCAGTGGCAAAAGATAAAGTCGGGCCAGGCCAACGTAGTAATAGGTGCTCGCTCGGCGGTTTTTGCGCCGCTGCCAAAACTGGGTCTTGTCGTCGTTGACGAAGAGCATGAGCCGAGCTATAAGCAGGATACAGTGCCGCGTTATAATGGCAGAGATGTGGCGATAAAGCGGGCGCAACTGGCAAACGCACATTGTATTTTGGGCAGTGCTACTCCTTCGTTGGAAACGCTGTATAATTGTCAAAGTAAAAAATATTTCAGTCTTGTGCATCTGCCCAAAAGGGTTATGGATTTGTCCATGCCGGAAATGAAACTTGTCGATTTGCGCCAGGGACAGATTACTCAGAAGGGCATTAATCTGATAAGTGAGCCGCTGGCAAAATGTCTGAAGGAGACACTTGCGAAAAAGGAGCAGGTGATTTTGCTTTTGAACAGGCGTGGTTACAGTAATTTTATATTTTGTCCATCTTGTAAACATACTCTGCATTGCCGTAACTGTGATGTAACGCTGACATTCCACAAATCAAAGGCCGGCCGCCACGAGAGAATGAAAACGGTAACCGGAAAGCATATCAATTATGGCTATGCAGTATGTCATTATTGTCTGGCTCAGACGCTTGTACCAGAAAAATGTCCTTTATGCGGCAAGTTGATGGCGATGATAGGGCTGGGCTCACAACGTCTCGAAGAGGAACTGGCCAATAAGTTTCCCTCGGCTCGCGTGTTGAGGATTGACAGTGACTCTATGGCGAGCAGGGACTATTATCGGCTTCTGAGAGATTTTGGTGAGGGACGAATCGATATATTAGCCGGTACGCAGATGCTGGCTAAGGGGCTGCATTTTCCAAATGTAACGCTGGTGGGTATTATCAGTGCTGATACATCGCTGTATCTGCCGGATTTCAGAGCGAATGAACGTACCTTCCAATTGATTTCTCAAGTTGCAGGTCGAGCTGGACGTTCCGAGAAAAAGGGCGTGGTTTTTGTCCAAACATTTCTACCGAATCAGCCGGCGATACAGTTTGCCGTCGGCAGGGACTTTGACGGCTTTTTCAAAGAGGAATTAAAGCATCGCAAGGGCTGCAATCTGCCGCCGTTTTGGCGACTAGCGATTATCGTTATGCGGGACGGGAATTTTGATAAACTTGGAATAGCGTGCAAGCAAATGCGCCAGAGAATAGACATGATTATCGGGCGTGAAAAACTGGAAGCGAACGTTCGTGGGCCGATTCCGGCTGTGATAAGTCGGATACAACGTTTTCATAGAATGCAGATAATTATTCAGGCCCCACGAGCGGTGACCTTCCAAAAGTTGTTTGCCTGCCTGCGGGCAGCCGGACCAATACGGCCGGCGGTTAAAGTCGCAATAGATATTGACCCTGTTAATTTATTGTAGCTTGCAATTTAAATCTTTATATGCTATTTTATGATTTGCTTTAACCGGGGAGTAGCTCAGTTTGGCCAGAGCGCTGCGTTCGGGACGCAGAGGTCGCAAGTTCAAATCTTGTCTCCCCGATTAAAATTACTTTTGAAAAAAGTGAGAATTAGGGAGGGGAAAGTTTTCTGGATATACTTGTATTATTTTTGCACAATTCAGCCAAAACAAAGATATTGACAAAAGGCAGGGAAATCATATAGACTTAATAAAAGAAGAAATTGGCCTCTTTGCGGGCGTAATTCAGTGGTAGAATGTCAGCTTCCCAAGCTGGACGTCGTGGGTTCGAATCCCATCGCCCGC
>JACNGQ010000279.1 GCA_014384025.1 Planctomycetota bacterium
GCGCCATTAGCCGGGTTGAGTGCCGCAACAGCGCCTTCGGTTGTAAAGCTCCAGATGTCGCCTTTATGCGTTTCGAAGACATCGAACTCATCGACCCGCCAGTAATAAGTCTTGGCCATTTTAAGTGTACCGGGAGTGTATTTCGTAGTTCCCTGAGGAAGAGCACCGGCGGCATTGCTGACATCGTCAAAATTGTCACCAAAATATACATAGTGCAATTTCGCACCAAACCCTCCCGTCCATCCAAGGACAGGATCCGGATCTATAGAACCGGCACCATCAGCAGGATCGGGCTGATATGCGGTTTTAGGTGGAACTGCAAAGCTCCAGACCGCTCCTTTGTGTTTGGTAGTGCCGTCAGCCTCAACCTCATCTATTCGCCAGTAGTAAGTCGTACCCGGAACAAGACCATCCGGATAAGGAAATCCGGGAAAGCCCACAACAAAAAACGCTGCGGTCTGGTTGCCCCGGAAAGTATCTCCGGCGCCTTCGTCAACATCATTCATATTTTCACCGAAGTAAACATCGTGTGAAGCAGCATCATCTCCAGCACGCCAGCCCAGGCTCACCCATGTATCTTCATGGAGCGTACCATCTGCCGGGTTGGGACCAATAGCAAACGGCCATCCTTCACCAAGCATAATAACCTGAATATCTTCCTGAGTCACCGCATGGTTGTAAATGCGAGCATCATCAATCAGACCGAGAAAACTACGACCTGTGCCTTCATGAGTTCTGCCGATAACAACCGTATCACTGTCCGCATCCCCTGGTAGTTCAATTCCCGATCCTCCTGTACCGGCAGGCTCTCCATTCATATAATAGATGTGCCCGCCGTCAACAACTACCGCAGCCACATGTACCCATTCATTGAGCGGCACGGGTATACTGCTGGTAGTCCCAACATAGGCATTAGTAGCAGTCGATGTTGTACTGAAATGTAGAGGACCGGCTGCCGTAGTGTAAAGACTATATGAACGGGTAGTATTTCCCTTTGCAATAATCCCCGCGTAGCCCTGTCCTGGAGGCTCAAGCCTTGAGGTATTTATCCATGCCATTACAGACACTTCGTTATCCACAGTAAGGATATCGGCGTGCGGCACTTCCACAAAGTCATCGCCACCATCAAGCTGAACGGAAGAATTAGACAAATAGCCAACTCCCCAACCCGCACCATTTTGCAGAGCACCATCGTTGCCGAAGCCACTGAAATCATAGGCAGTTGTCCCGGAACCCTCATCAAATCTCCACCAACCAACGAGTTCCGCCCTGGCCGTGCCTGTCAGAGCCACACTTAAAACCAGGACAAAAGAAACCAGATAAATCAATTTCATACACATAATAATCCTCCTTTAAAAAAATTACCATTCTTTAGACGCATACCATAATCCCGACATCTCGGGATTGTTTTTCAACAGGTATAAAAAACCTCTTCTCTTAAAATTATCAATTTCCCGTTTACAGTGTTTGCGACTACTGAGCATACAGACGAATATCATCGAAGTAAATCATACCTGCTCCGCCGGCAACTGGATTGGTCCTGTTACCAAGACCAATAGTAATCGCATTGACATTGGCGAGGTTCACACCCTGGTCGGCAAAGGCCTGCAAGTCGATATTCCATTGGCTCCAGGAAGCTCTCTGTGCCGCGTCAGGATTATCATGGGTGACAACAGCACTGCCATTGAGAACAACATACATCGGCTCTGCGGCGTTCGCCGAATCGCCTCGGTACCAAATCGTCAATGTGTTGACGCCTTTTACTGTCCAGTCACGGTTGGAGGTCAATGTTAAAGTCGCTTCAGATTTGCCTACGGCGTTGTCGTATGCAAACGGCATCGACTGCAAACCACCATGAACGATAGTCTGCTCGGCAAAAGGAGGATCGGTATGACCAACGATAGAACCGTTGATCGCCGGGTTATCAAATCCGTCCAACCAGGCCAGATATATCCTGTTGCTCCCCGCTTGTCCTTCATCAAGGTCATTGTAGCTCTCAAAATCGTCAATGATAAGGAAGCTGGCTGTGGAAAAGCTCCAGAGTGGGCCTGTCCACGGACTGTCGGCGTTTGTGCTATTGGCCTCATCAACACGCCAGTAGTAAGTAGTATTCCATTCGAGCAGTCCGGGTTCATAGCTCTCGGAGCCAAGGTTGCCACTTGCTTTTAATTCCAGAGAGGCGGCATCGGTGCCAAAATAGACTTCATGTGAAGCACCAAAGACTCCCGGTGTCCAGCTCAGAATCGGTGTTTGCGTAATGTCCACAGCGCCATTAGCCGGATCCAGGGCCTCAACGGCGCCCTCAGTAGTGAAGCTCCAGACATTGCCTTTGTGCGTTTCGACAATATCAAACTCATCGACACGCCAGTAGTAAGTCTTAGCCATTGTAAGTGTACCGGGAGTATAGCTCAAAGTTCCCTGAGGAAGACCGCCGGCGGCATTGTTAACATCGTCAAAATTGTCACCAAAATATACATAGTGCAATTTCGAACCAAAACCCGCCGTCCATTTAAGGACAGGCTCCGGATCAACAGACTGGGCATTATCAGCAGGGTCGGGTAAATATGCGGTTTTAGGCGGAACCGTAAAGCTCCAGACATCGCCTTTGTGCTTAGTAGTGCCGTCAGACTCAACCCCATCAATTCGCCAGTAGTAAGTTTTGCCCGTAATAAGACCATCCGGATAAGGAAATCCGGGAAAGCCCACAATGAAAAACGTCGCGGTCTGGTTGCCCCGGAAAGTATCTCCGGCGCCGTTGTCAATATCATTAAGATTCTCACCGAAGTAAACATCTTGCGAATCAGCACCATCTCCCGCCCGCCAGCTAAGGCTTACCCATGTATCGGCCAGTATAGCAACATCGGCCGGTGTGGGGCTCGAAGCAACAACTGGAGCCGAAACAGGGGCAGCTTCCCTTGTCCAGATAGGAGCTGTAATGGTTCCGTGATTTTCGTAAGGTGACGAGTCATAGGCTGTCGTTCCTTCTCCCTCATTAAATCTCCAGTAACCGACTAATCCTTCTTCAGTCCCGGAGACTTCCCGGTTCATGTCGGCCTGGATTTCTGTCTCGGTTCTGGCATAGTTCCAGACGCGAAAATCGTCCAAAGCAACATTGGCCCCAAGGCCTATGCGAAGAACGGGGCTCTGCGTAGCGTCGGTAAGGCCGGAGGAATCTCTCACTGCCGCTTGTACCCCATCTTGATATATTATCTGCTGTCCGTTCAAATCGGTAAGCACAAGTGCTATATGTGTCCACTCGTTTAATGGAATCCCTTCAAGAGTATTTATTGTTGACTGACCAGTCCCAGTGCTGTGGTCGTAATGCAGTCCGGGTTCATCTGGGCGGAGCGCTAAGAGCGGTCCTCTCCCCGCAGCAGTATCTCCCGGACCTTTACAGAAAATGTTTCTCCAGCTACCCGTTGGCCCCTCCAGGTCTTTCATCCAGAACTCATAAGTGTAGCTGCTCAATCGAAGAGCGTCTTCATCATCATTAATTGTTAATGTGCCTCCTTTAAATTCCAAGGCATATCCCTCTTCACCATAAGCGACCGGCATCGCCGTGAGCACCGAACACGCAACCGACAGAAACACAGCCAACACAAAATCCCTGAACAAACTTACTTTCCTTGCCGGACGAATAGAGTAAGTTTTGCACACATCCAAATTTAACGCCTTCACCACAGAATCCAAATAAATCAATTTCTTAGACATAATAGTCATCCTTTAAGAAAATAAAATTACAGCTCTTTAGACACTTACCAAAACATATGAACTGTTAATTGAGATGTATTAATCCTCACTCGCCAAGCACAAGGTTCCCATTTAAACCTGTTGTTTTGCATAATACATATCCTCCTCAATTGATAAAAACTATAAATCCTACAGGCTCAACAACAACCATAATCCCCAAAAACCGCCTGCGAGGACACAAGCTTCATCGTCCTTATTTATACCAGATTACCCGCTTTAATTTCAAGTGAAAAAACCGCCTCTTTGAGTGATTTTTGCTGTCTGACTTGTCCTATCCGGAGCAATGACTTTGGGATAATTAAATATCCTTCGCGACTGGATACTTCAAATAAGTTAACAATGAGCAGAAAAACAGCCGATATTGCTCTTATTACGTTGCTAAAACTTGACAGTGGCTGTATTCAGCCTAAAATCACTGCCTATGGCCGATTTGCCCCCAAGAAAAAAGAAAAAGAAAAAAAGCAGTCCTTTCAGAGACTGGCTCAGCTATCTTGCGTTGCGGATTCTTGTTTTTTTTCTATACATGTTCGATATCGAGACCAATCTGAACTTTGCCTGTTTTCTCGGTCGATTATTGTGGAAATACTATCATCGCGGCCGGCGGCGGGCTTTGGAGAATCTTCGAGCAAGTTTCCCGGAAAAAAGTGAGTGTTGGCTCAGGGAAACCGGGCAGCGAAGTTTTGAGCATATTGCAATGCTGGCTATTGATGTATTGTTTACACCAAAATTGGTGAAGAAAAATAACTGGCGTGATTACTCCCGGTACAAGAATACCGAAAGGGCCAAATGGCTGATGCAGGAAGGCCGTGGGCTGCTGATGGTAGCGGCCCATTACAGCAACTTCGAGATTATGGGCTATCTTATGGGGTTGTTCGACTTTAATATTTACAGCATCGCCAGGCCATTAGACAACAGATTCATAAACGATTATTTATATGGAGTTCGCAAACGGGCCGGGCAGCAAATAATCGACAAAAAGGGTGCTGCGGAACTAATGGAAAAAATAACCTCAACCGGCGCCACCCTCTGTTTTATTGCCGACCAGGACGCGGGTAAAAAAGGAGTATTCGTCGATTTCTTCGGACGAAAGGCCAGCACTTATAAGAGTATAGGATTGCTTGCTATTACTTATAATGTTCCGATAGTGGTTGGGTACAGCAGAAGGATTGATAATCGTTTTTTCTTTGAGATTGGAGTTAACCGCATTATCTTTCCGGAAGAATGGGCCGAAAAGGACAATCCGTTAGAGTGGATTACCGCAGAATATACCCAAGCAATCGAAGAATTTGTCAGGGAGGACCCAAGCCAGTACTGGTGGCTGCATCGGCGGTGGAAACATCGGCCAAAAAACGAAAGGGAGAAAACCTGAGGATGCGCTTGTCAGCCGACCTTCTTTGCCATTATTATCTTGTCATTCAGGATATCTGAAGCCGGTTTTCTTTTTGAGCTGTGCCAGCTCTCTTTTCATTTGTTCTGTAATATCAGCATATTCGGGATTGCCAAAGAGGTTGTTGAGTTCCTCCGGGTCGGCTCTCAGGTTGTACAGTTCGCCGGTCAGACTGTCATCGAGAGGGTAAGTGACATATTTCCATTGTTTTGTCCGGACGGCAATCACAGTCGGCCTTTTAAATCTTCGATCCGTTTCCTGAAAGTATTCGTAGAGAAAACTCTTTCGCCCGGGGTGGCCCTTGATCACGCTCAGCCAGCTTTGCCCCTGTATTGAGCCGGGAGCCGGAACTCCAGCCAGTTCAAGAATTGTCGGTGCCAGGTCTATGTTCAGCACCATTTCTTCACACTGAATCGAAGTTTTTACAATGCGCGGGTAACGCATAATCAGCGGTATCCGCATAGATGGTTCATACGCGGCCCGTTTGTCCCACATACCACCATGTTCACCGTGGAAATAGCCATTATCACCTGCAAAGATGATTACGGTATTGTCGAGAGCCTTTGTCTTTTCAAGCGTATCAAGAACACAGCCAACACTTTCATCGACAGCCACTAAAGAACGGTAGTAATCACGTATCTGGCTTTTCCAGTTTTTATCCATTTTCCTGCCCCATTTAGGCTTGGTGTTCAGGTTGTCTTTTGGGTTATGACGTGATTCGATTTCGATATCCGAGTAAAGATTTGCATGCCGCTTTGCCGGCGTGAACGGGGCATGAACAGCCTTGTGGCTCAGGTAGAGCATGAAGGGTTTATCATGCTGCTTTTTCAGAAATCTGACCGTATAATTGGTTAGCTCATCGGTAACGTAGGTTTCAGAGTTGACGGTTTGCCCATCTACATTGAGTTTGTTATTGCCGTATCTGCCCTGGCCACTAAAGCTCACCCAATGTTCATATCCGGGTCGCGGGGAGTCCTCCCTCGACATATGCCATTTTCCAATAAAAGCTGTTTCATAACCGCCCCTTTGCAAGAGCTGGGGAAATGTCGGGTAAGAAGGGTTCGGGTCCTTTCCGGTATTCCTGAAGACTTCATGGGTGTGTGCATAACAACCCGTCAGAAAACTGCCTCTCGAAGGACTGCACAGCGAAGTTGTTACGAATGCATTGGAAAACAGCACACCCTCTTTGGCCAGGCGATCCATATTTGGTGTTTTCAGCCATGGATGACCGGCGCAACCCATTGCATCATACCGCTGATCATCCGTCAAAATAAAAATGATATTGGGCTTATTCGTAGAGGTAACGGCTTGGTTCTGTCCGAATGCCGCTACATGCTTATGCAGTGACAAAGCTGCACTCAAGCCTGCCATCTTTAAGAAAACACGACGTGTATAGCATCTCTTCATATATATTTCTCCTGCCAAATTTCCCAGCATATTGACAAAATCACATAATAAATGTATCTTTCCGCACTTTTGTATAGTATGTTCGTACAACTCGGATGTTATCGTGCATAGCAAAACCTGTTATGGCGCCGGATTTGACATTTTAATCTGTTAGGGGTCCTTGTAAAACACCCATCCATACACGATAACACGAACCAATTATACATATTTAACAGGATTTTTCCAATAATAAGTGATTATAAAAAAGGAGTTCTCACTTGTGAGAATTATGGAATAAGGGAAAAAAACACTTGTCAGCCTTGCCTAAATATGCTATACTGCCTATATTAACTTTTGTCACTTAGTAGTTTTGAACGATAAATGCTTATTACGAAGGGGGTACGAAAGTCACTTGTGTAAGGTCAGCGTTTCCCTGTAAGGAAAGAACAATAAGAATTAATAGGGGAAAAATGATGAACAACAAAGAGGAGAAAATATCAGTGTTCGCAAAGAATCTACGCACTCAGATGGAAAAGACCAAGATTGTTAAGAGCATTCTTAAAGAAAATGACAGAGTACCCGGATTTACCCTTCCAAATACCGAAGGCAAAGCCATATGCTTCAAGGAAATGCTTACCGGCAATAAGCTGGTAATAACATTCTACGGCAAAAGCTGGCGTCCATATTGTAGTCTCGAGTTAATGGCCTGTCAGGCCGTTTATGAGCAGCTCGAGGAACACGATATCAAATTTGTGGCAATTTCTCCTCATAAACCCTGGCCGGCTTCGATGACAAGGGGAAACATTAATTTGACATACGAAACCTTGATTGATGTCGATAACGAAGTTGCAAAACAATTCGGTTTGACCTTCAAGGTGACTGGGCCGGAAATAAGAAAATTTCGCGAAGCATTTTGTATCGACCTGGTCTCGTTACACAGCGACGATGGAATAGAATTATCTATTCCTGCTACATACATAGTTGATCGAGATGGGACCATCCTGAAAAGTTTCTTCGGATTCGATAATCCCGATCATCCGAGTCCAAGGGAAATCCTGAAATATCTGCAGTAAACCTTGAGCTATTCATTATCTTCTTCGATGCGGAAATGACCGGCAGCCGGGCTGCCTGAGCCGTCATACTCCCCCTGCTATACCTTCAATTCGATACGAAACAGCCATCGTCAAATCTAAAACAGGGCACCAATTCAAAAAGAACAAATAGCCGTGTATTCCCTGATCTAATTTGGTATATTTATTACTAAAAGCCGGTCTTGGCGGTGCAGCCGGACAAAGTTGTATGCATCTGCCTGCAATGCAGAGGCAGGTCACTTATAAGCAGTAGCAATCTTGAGGAGTGAATATCATGTTGGTTCGACGTTTTATACTCTTTATTATCTTTTGTTTTATGCTGTCAGCATCTTCGAGGCTGACCATTGCCGAAGAAGTGGAAATACGAAAAATTCCGGTAGCGAAAGGATTAGCATCACATCCGGTTAACGGGGGTCATTGTTTAATTTCGGATGGCGTTTATCAGTACATCGCATTTTATGACGGAGAACACCAGATAAATGTTGGAAAACGAAAACTGAGCGAGACAGAATGGGACATGGTTAAACTGCCGGAACGGGTTGGGTGGGACACGCATAACCGGATTTTATTGTTTCAGGACCGAAAAGGACATCTGCATATTACAGGCAACATGCACTGTGCGTCATTGCGGTATTATCGAACAAAGGCCCCCGGTGACATACACACTTTCGAAGGCATTCACAAGTGGACAGGTGATTATGAAGACAGAGTTACATATCCTACCCTGTTGAAGCTTCGCGATGGTTCAGTTTACATAATGTACCGGCACGGCGGCAGTGGAAACGGGATGCGAATCCTGGTCCACTATAACGAAGAAACTCAACAATGGGCAAAGACCGTCCCGGTTTTTACGAATGGCCGAGACCGTAACCCGACCTGCAACGCCTATCCGTTCGGAGGTATCTTAGAAGACGAAAAAGGTGTTTGGCATATTGCCTGGTGCTGGCGTGAAACGCCGGATGTCATAACCAATTTTGATATTTGTTATGCTAAAAGCCTCGACCGCGGATTGTCCTGGAAGACCTGGGACGGGCGTGATTCGGAAATGCCTATAACTCCGGAAAACGCTTATGTAGTCGAGCCTATAAAACAGAACAACGGATTAATCAACGGCGGCTCTTTAGTTGTCGATAGTGAAGGACGGCCATATATCGGTTATACTCGTTTTGATGAAAATGGCCATAATCAAATGTACATAACAACGCCGATTGATACCAAGTGGAAAATCATCCAGCTAACCGACTGGAAACATCGCTTTTATTTTTCCGGCAGAGGCACGATTCCACAGTATCCCCCTGTCCCCAGAGTCTCAATCACGAAAGAACAGAACATTCTGGTTGCCTATAACAACGCTTATGCAAAACCAGGGAAAGGGCAGTTGAACCTCACGAGAGAACAACTGCTAACAATGAAACCGGGTCGATATTCTGTTGAGAAAGCCAAAGTTGCTTATCATAATATACCGAACGTCCGCGCCGTCAACCGAGGGCCATTGCCGCCGGGCTTTACACATTATATGCAGCAGGAAGCAGACTCACCCAACAGAGACCGCAGGCCGGATAAGCCAAAGGGACCTACGATGATTTATGTCGTTGAGGTCAAGGACCGGGAATAATACTTGTCAATTCGTGAAGGAAAAAAAGATTTACTCCCGCTTCTTCCAGGCCCGAACATATTCAATGCTATAGGTGGAGGGAAGGTCCTTATCTTTTGGAAGACCGAACCATTTGGGCATAGTCTCACTATCGAAATTCAACGTCAGGGCCTGATGCCAGTGAGTATTTTCTATCCATCTTACTGGCACTCCATTATAATACCACGTGATTTTTTCCTTGTTCCATTCCAATGCGTAAACATGATAACCATCGGCCAGATTTGAAGGAGCCGCCCATACTCCATGCTTAGACCAGTGCTTATTTTCGGTCGGCGTCCTGAACACATGCACGTTCATATTGTATTTACGTTCAAACCCGGGGGCAGCGCCTCCTATCTCGAATACATCTATTTCCGTCCACAATTCAGGGCTGCTTTCATAGAACCAAAAAGAGCTTGAGCCATGAGATTTCATAGGCCTGCATTTGACTTCAAAATATCCGTACTTGACCTTGGTTTTGCTTTGAACCGCCGCGGAAGTATAAGTGTGATAGCCCTTTTCTTTCGGCATTTCAGGCACTTCCTGCTTTTTCATAATCAGATGCAGCTTGCCATCGCTTACACTGACATTGCCGGAATAGAAAAATGCCGGCTGCCTTCCCAACCACTTCGGATTTACTGGATGCCATTTATTCGGGTCAAGCCTGGCACCTTCAAATTCATCACTCATCAATTCATATTTGGCCCAGTTGCCCTAATTACTCTGGTCGGACAATGGAAAAGCATTCGTAATATGTTTTGGTTTCGTACCCAAATCGACGGTTCTTATCCAGCAATCCGTGGGCTTACTATCAGCAGCAAACGTATCGATGCTATTAAAAGCTGCTAACATAAGACATAAACAGATTTCCTGAACTATTCTTTTTTTCATACCGGAGACCTTCTATTGCCAACAATTAAGTAAGTGTGAGCAGAACAGCACGAACATCCATTACTCTCCTGCCCGGGACATCCAGTGCACTAAGAGTCAACAGGCCGCGTCCCTTTTCCAAACGAAATATACCGAGGTCAAGAGGCTGGAAATCCTTAACATACGATTCGCCGCCTCGTGAGACCCGGTCGAATTCTTCGCCGACCAACGGCGGATCGTGCGGTTTGGTCACCTTTCCCTGAACCCTGTTTCCATTGAAATTCAATTCGACCGTCGAGCCGATATTTTCCTTTGCGCATGTGTAGTAAATCACAGCCTGATAATTACCGCTGTTGGCCACCTCGATATCCCAAGTGATTTTATCGCCGGCACTACTCCAATTCGTGAAGAAGGAGCAATTAGGGGCACCGGCACTTCGCCGAACGTTTCCATGCGGGACGCCATCTCGTGCGGGAAGTATCGTAGTGGGAAATTCTGCATAGCCAACTGGAAAAGGCCTGTCGTCCTTTGCGGATTTTGGCAGCACCTCATCCTTCCATCGAGCTACTGCCTCCCTTAGCTTTGCAGCGACCTCCGGTTTATCTTTTGAAATGTCCTGGTACTGCCCCGGGTCAGTAG